>CAZIUA010000010.1:0-43562 GCA_964542315.1 uncultured Faecalibacterium sp.
CGCCGCATCGCCCTCTTCCCCGGGAGGAAGCAGGCATGACGAGCATCCGCCTGGCCCCGATGGCCGGCATCACCGATTGGCCCTTCCGCCTGCTTTGCTATGAGCAGGGCTGCGATATGGCCACGACGGAGATGGTCAGCGCGATGGGCTATGTCTATGCGCCGCGCAATCACCCGGCCACGGTGTCCCTGATCGAGCGTCACCCGGATGAGCCCCGGCTGTCTGTGCAGATCTTCGGCAAGGAAGCCGACCTGATGGCGCGCGCCGCCGAGGAGCTCAGTGCCATGGGGCGCTTTGAGGGGCTGGATGTGAACATGGGCTGTCCGGCGCATAAGGTGGCGTCCTCCGGTGAGGGCAGCGGCCTGATGCGCACCCCCGAAAACGCGGAGAAGATCCTGCGCGCGGTGGTGAAGGCCAGCCATGTGCCTGTGACCGTCAAGATGCGCCTGGGCTGGGACAGCGACCATATCAATGTGGTCGATATGGCCAAAATGGCGGAGAACTGCGGCGTGACGGAGATCGCCGTCCATGGGCGCACGCGCATGCAGCAGTATTCCGGCACGGCCGACTGGGAATGGGTTCGCCGGGTGAAAGAAGCGGTGCATGTCCCCGTGATCGGCAATGGCGATATCTTCACCGGCGATGATGCGGTGAAGCATCTGGCGGAATCCGGCGTGGACGGGCTGCTCATCGGCCGCGGCGCGATGGGAAATCCCTGGCTGTTCCGCGAGATCCGGCAGCGGCTGGCCGGGGAGGTCTTCGTGCCGCCCACGGTGGAGGAGAAGATCCAGACTGCCCTGCGCCATTATGATATGCTTCTTGGCTGGAAGAGCCAGCGCGTGGCGGTCAATGAGATGCGCAAGCACATCGGCTGGTATGTGCATGGCATGCGCGGCGCGGCTCAGCTCCGGGCGAAGATCAACCTGATGGATGATCCGGAGAAGGTGAAGGATACCATCCGCCGCTTTGCCGTGGAGGCCGCCGCAGAGGAGGATTGACCTCCAGCATCACCCCTGAAAGGAATGTGAACCATAATGCACAGCATAAAGCGGATGACGGCGCTCTGCCTCGCTCTGCTGATCCTGATGATGACCGCCGCCAGTGCGGAGGTGCCCTTCCTCGTCCATACGCAGGGCTGGGAAGGGTCCGCTCCTGTGGAGGCGACCCTTTCGGCGAAGGTGACGAAACATTCGCCCTTTGATGATGACCGCCTGGCGATGCTCACCCCCATCATCGATGCGCTCTCGCTGCACCTGGTCACGGGGGAGGACGCGGGCAGCGTCGGCATCCTCCTGGATGGCGAAGAACTGCTGACCCTGACCTATCGCGGCAACGAAGCGCAGATCTCCTGCGTGCCGGATACCACCTATCAGGCGGCGGATGATCCGCTGACGGCACTGCTGGGCGCGGATACCTCCGTGGATGACCTGTATGCACCGCTTGGACTGAACCGGGACGGCGAAACGTTGATCACCGACGGCCGCGTGCTGCTGCTGGAAGGCATCCCGGTATCCCTGGCGGACTACGGGACGCGCACGGCCAGTACCCAGAGTATCTCCGGCTATGGGCAGGCGACCTACCGCTATGATTATGTCATCCAGGCCAGCAAGGCGGATGAACTTCCCGGTCTGCTCCTGCAGGCCTGTCCCGACGGCTGGCTGAGGTCGATCATCGCCCGGCTGACCTTCTCCGGCAAGCAGACGCTGCGCATTTACTATACCAAGGAAGACGCGCTCCTGCGTGCGGAATACAACGGCGTGTGCGGCTTCGGGGACGATCTGCGCACGGTGACGCTGGTCTACAAGCAGCTGCGCAATGACGAAACAGACAAGGACTACCTTGAACTTTCGTCCCCCGCAAAAAAGGGCAAGAACAAGACGTCCCTGACCTTTGAACGCACGGTGACCACCAACAAGAAGGGGCAGCGCACCCTCGAGGGCAGCTACAGCTACACCGATGTGGCGGACGGCATCACCAGCGTCCGCAAGGGGGAATTCGCGCTAAACAACGCCTTCACGGCGGATGCGGATGTCCTCACCGGCCAGATGACCTTCCAGCATAAGCTCAACGGCGCGGAAAAATACAGCGCCGTGATCCTCAAACCCGACCTGACCATCTCCGGCACGGCGGATTCCCCCGTGGCGGAAGGCACGATCACGGTGGAGGAGACCTACGCCGGCAAGACCACCGAGGAGGCGGTCGTGTTCGTTTCGCTGCGGCGCGCCGGTGAGGTCGCATGGGAGGACAGCTTCTTCACCGTTGATCTGTCCCTGCTCAATGCGGAGGAAATGACCGCCCTGAAGGGGGAAGTGGCCGCCAGCGTGACCACCGCCATCGTCCGTCCGCTGATCCGGAAGATGGGCGCGGAGGCGGACTGGTTCTTCCGCGAAATGCCCGAGGAGTCCGTCCAGACCATTGTCGAGACGGCCGGCTCGTTCGAATCGTCCAAGGAGGCTGAATGATGATGAAGCGTATCCTTTGTTTCCTGATGGGCATGATGATGCTTTTGTCCGCCGCATGCGCTGAAACGGCGGATACCCTGTCCAAGCGGTTCACCCGCCAGCTGACCGGCGGCAACGGCCTGCGCGGCAAGCTCACCCTGACGGCCTCCGGCGAGGCGGAATGGCTGAATGTGCTGCTGCCCTTCACCGCGGCGGATATCCAGATCCGCGCCATCGGCGAAAAGCAGGGTGATATGTCCGCCGAGATCGACGATGATGACGACTGGCAGGTCAAGGCGTATGTGGAAAACAGCCAGGGCCAGGAGGTCGGCATCACCTGGCTCTATGGCGACCCCAAGGGCGTCTACCTCTCCAGCGAGCTGCTGCCCGGCACGCTCCTGACCCTGCCGGTGGAGAAGGTCAACCTGCTCTACCAGCTCTTCAAGGGCGAATTCAACGACCTGTTCTTCGCCTTTGATCCCATCGGTCTGCAGATCCCCGGCGAAAACGCCAGCCCCACGGCCTATTCCGCCATCGCGAACGTCCTCGGCGTGGATGCAAAGACCTGGACGGATTCCTGGCTGCCCGTGCTGGACCGGTATTTCCTGGCGCTGGATATGTGGCTGGCGGAATACGGCACGCCGGCGTTCCTCACCGATGAAAAGGGCGACACGACCGTGTCCGCCACCTACACCATCCCCATGGTGGATGTGAAGGCGGAAGCGAAGACGCTCGTGGCGCAGATGCTCTTTGACAGCGAATTGCAGAAGCTGCTCGTGCCGCTTCTGACGCAGGAGCAGCGCGTGACCTACCTGAATCCGACGCTGGTCTACTTCTATGAGGCCTGCATCGATGCGCTGCCGATGGAGGGCAATGTGGTGCTCTCCAGGACGATGTCCGCCATGGGCGAGAACGTCAGCACGACCATCGGCCTGCCGCTCCCGGCGGTGGAGGATCCGATGTGCGGCGCGATCGGCGAGGTGGCTGCGGCGGCATTCGGCCTGCCCTACACGGATCTGCTGGACGGCATGACGCGCATCTCCTTCACCCAGACGGGCGAGGAGATGACCATCGCCCTGACCGGCGACAAGCGCAGTGTCAGCATCAGCGGCATCAGCACCCAGGCGGATGACGAGACCGTCACCCTGACCGGCGCCATCCGCGTCACGCCCAATATCGGCGTGGACGAGGTGTCCCTGTCGGCGGCGTATACCTTCAGCCACACCGCCCGCGTCTGGCAGGATGAAAGCTACCTGGATCACGACCTCACGGCCTATGCGCTGGCGGTGGAACCGGATCTGGATATGTTCAGCCCGGATGATCCCTTCCGCAGCACCTATGTGGACTTTGCGCCCCTGAGCGCTGAAGTGGCGGTGGAATATCGCCACAACGCCTATCAGGAGAACGGTCCCGTGCAGGTCAATATCAGCACGGCGCTGGTGCTGCCCGATGCCAATGTGGCGGCTGAACTGGTGCTGCGCATCACCACCAAGCTGAACATGACCACCCTGTCCACCACGGGCGCGGAGAGCATCGCGGATCTGACTGACGAGCGCCGCAATGAGCTCCTGACCCAGCTGACGCAGAATGCGGTGGACGTCATGTCCAGCCTGAACATGTCCAGCGCTCAGAGCACCCTCGTGCCTGCGGCAGAAACGACCGCTGCGCCCGAAGTCACCCCGACGGCGGCACCGGAACAGGCTCATACCGAAGAATGAGAGGAGGCATCCGCATGAAGAAGCTGGTGGCCCTCCTGGCGGCGCTGATGCTTCCGCTGTGCGCCCTGGGGGAGACATACGGCCTGACGCTGTCCGTCACGGCGGATCGCACGGCGCTGACGCAGGACGTCCGGCGCATGTTGGATGCGTCCGGTACGGATGCGGATGCCGAAAAGCTGGCGGACTTCATCGCCGGCATGCTGGATGGCCTCAGGGCGGAAGCGGTCTTTCAGGCGGATGCCCGATGGGAAGCCTCGCTGAGCCTGCCTGGCCGGGAGACGCTGACGCTGCTGGGCGGCCGCGAAGGCGATGCGGCGTATTTGATGTGCCCCCTGCTGACGGCTGACACGCTGCAATGGACGGCAGATCAGGCGGATCCGGATGCACACCTGCAGCGCTGGCTGGCGGACCTGCCTGCGGAAACGGCGACCGGCGCCTTCCGTGGGGACGCCTTCGACGGCGGCGCACGCTGCACGACCTGGACGATCGATGCGGTCGCGCTGGAAAGCCTCGCACAGGAGATCTCTCCGGCGTGGACGCTGCTCTGCGGCGAAGGACAGGCGGATGGCGTACTGCTCCGCGCGGTGTATGATGAACACGATGCGCTGATCGGCGTGACGGTGACGGCGCTGTCGGCGGAAACGCAGATCGCCACGGCGTCCCTCGGCCTGCGCGAAAACGGATGCACGCTGGTGCTCGGCCTCGGTTTGGCGCATGAGAACTACTGGTGGGAGCTGACTGTCAGCCGCACCCAGTCGGACAATGTGACCTTCCTGCGCGCCGTCAGCCGTGAGTGGACGGCGCCCAAGACGGATAGCTTCGCCTATGCGCGCGCGATGAGTGCGCCGGTGAGCACCGGCAGCGCGAAAGTGACCATCACCCGCACGGCTGAAAAGCACCTGTGGGAGGCCAGCATCGCGCTGGGTGACGAGCCGCTCCAGACGCGGATCTTCTCTGCCAGCGGCGTGGCTGCGCCGTCCTCCGGCGTGCTGACAGGTCAGGCGAAGGCGGGGGCGTTCACAGTGAATGTGGCGCTGATGCCGCATCAGGCGCTCGACGCGCCCGACATGCAGACAATCCGCACGCTGGACGAAAGCACTGCATCGGCGTTTGTCAGCCTGCTGAGGGAGACCCTCCAGCGGCTCTTCCCCCTGGATCAGCTGCATGAGATGACTGCTCCGGCGCAATGACCTGGCAATCAAAAATGCGACACTGAAATGATCAGCATCGCATCGATAGGCCTGTGAAGCCGCTTCGCATTCCTGCGGGGCGGCTTTTTTGCTGCGGCGAAGGCGGCCTCAGCGTGGTTCAGCGTCGATCCGCCGCACGAGCGCCATGATATCGTCGTACCGGTCGAGCACGGCGGGGTAATTCGCCCTCAGGTGGGGGAAGGCGCAGGCGCTGCAGTCCTTGCAGCCCTGCTCGGTGTAGGTGAATGCGCCGCCGCAGTGCTTCCCCAGCGCGTAGAGCGGACAATAGCAGAACAGGCAGTTGAATTCCGCCTCCGGAATGCCCTTGTGACAGGGGAAAAATTCACACGCGCGGTTCTGGAAAAAGCTGTAGTGCTCCTTTTCGCTCATGGCGGCTCCTTTGTCAGCCCAGGTGGATGATGGAGGACAGGTTCTCGAAGATCTTCCGGGTGATCCAGGGCTTGTTCATGGTGTAGAGGTGGATGTTGGTCACGCCGTTGGCGACCAGATCGATGATCTGCTCGGTGGCATAGGCGATGCCGGCCTGCGCCATGGCATCCGGATCATTGGCGAAGCGGTCGGCGATGGCGGCAAAGCGCGGCGGCATGATGGAGCCGCTGAGCTGGATGGCACGCTTGACCTGGCGCGGATCGCAGATGGGCATGATGCCCGCACAGATCGGCACATCGATGCCGGCCCGCAGGCAGCGGTACATGAAATTGTACAGCAGGCCGTTGTCAAAGAACATCTGCGTGGTGAGGAAGTCCACACCGGCATCGACCTTGCGCTTGAGGTGATCCAGATCGGCACTGCGGCTTTCGCATTCCGGATGCCCTTCGGGATAGCATGCCGCGCCGACGCAGAAATCCCCCTGGGTATGGATGAATTCCACCAGCTCAGCGGCGTAGGTGAAATCCTCACAGCGCTTGCCGTCCACCGGCGGATCGCCGCGCAGGGCCAGGACGTTCTCCATGCCGGCGGCTTTCATGTCAGAGAGCACATGGCGCACATGCTCCCGGGTGGACTGGACGCAGGTCAGGTGGCAAAGGGGCGTGACGCCGGAATCCTGCACAGCCTGGGCGACGGCGAGGGTATGCCCCGGCGTGGAACCGGCCGCGCCGTAGGTCACGGACATAAAGGAAGGGTGCAGAGCGGCGATCTCCCGGGCCACCTGGCAGGCCTGGCTAATGCCGTCAAAGCGCTTGGGCGGGAAGACTTCGCAGGACAGGCGTACCCTGTCAGCGGAAAGAATGGTCGAGATCCGCATGGTATCGCTCCTCGTTTCGTTCGATTCGGTGAATATGATACAATGCGGCGGGGGTCCGTGTCAAATCTCTGGCGCGAAAAAAACAAAGCCGGTGCGAAAAAGTCAAAAGAGAACGCCCTTCCCCCTTGCCCAAATGGGCGAAAGAATGGTATAATCATTATTGGGGGTCTTTGACCCTTTGTTCGCATTGCAACGAAGTGTGCATGCGGCCGCGATGAAGCCGGATGGCCGGAAAGGAGATGAGGGTGTGTACGCGCAGGTGATCGTGGATATCCTGCATGAGAATGTGGCAGGTTCTGCGCTGCATCCCCGCATGTTTTCCTACCGGATCCCGGAGGGGATGCGCCTTTGTGTGGGTCAGCGGGTGGAGGTGCCTTTCGCCCGGATGATCAAGGAAGGCGTGGTCGTCGGCTTTACGGAAGAAAGTGACGTGCCGGAGGAGAAGCTGCGCGAGATCCGTGCGCCGCTGGAGGATTATGCGGCGGTGCTGCCGCAGCTGCTGACGCTCTCGCGGCGGATGGCGGAATCTGCCCATTGTCCGCTGGCGGAGACGCTCCGGCTGATGCTCCCGGCGGAGATGCGCGGCGGACGCGTTGCCGTGAAGATGCAGCCGATGGCGCAATTGTGCATCCCGAAAGAGGATGTGGATGAGGCCATCGCCCGTCAGGGACGGTCGCAAAAGCGGCGCCTGCTGCTGAATCTGCTGCGGGATGGCGATGCGCATCCGGTGGCGGAACTGCGCATCCTGGTGCATGAGCCACCGGAGGCGCTGCATCAGCTGGAGGAGGCAGGGCTGATCCGTCTGAGCCAGGCTGAAGTGCTGCGCCGCCCGGGCGGGGACAGCCCGGAGGAAACGCTGCCCGATCCGCCGCTGACGCCCTATCAGCAGGAAGTGCTGGACGTGGTGCTGCCCGACCTCCGCGCAGGGCGGGGGAAATATCTGCTGCACGGCGTGACCGGCTCGGGCAAGACGGAGGTCTTCATCCGCCTGGTGCGCCATGTGCTGGCGATGGGGAGATCGGCCATCATCCTCGTGCCGGAGATCGCGCTGACACCGCAGATGGTCAGCTGGTTCCGCGGACGCTTCGGCGACACGGCGGCGGTGCTGCATTCGCGCCTGTCCGCAGGAGAGCGCTTCGACGAGTGGCGGCGGATCCGCCTGGGCCACGCGAAGGTGGTCATCGGCGCACGCAGCGCAGTGTTCGCCCCGTGCGAAAACCTGGGCATCATCGTCGTGGACGAGGAGCACGAAACCACCTACCTCAGCGACCGGCATCCGCGCTATGACGCGCGCGAAGTGGCCGCCTGGCGCACAGAGAACGAGCATGCGACGCTCCTGCTGGCGTCCGCCACACCGAGCATCCTGTCCTTCGCCAAGGCGCGGAGAGGGGATTACACGCTGTTGGAGATGCCCCACCGCGTCAATGACCGCCCCATGCCGGAAGTCACGGTGGTCGATATGCGCCACGAGATCGAAAACGGCAACCGCAGCGTCTTTTCCGGCCTGCTGATGCAGAAGCTCCGCGAGTGCATGAACCGCGGCGAGCAGGCCATGCTGCTGCTGAACCGCCGCGGCTACAATTCCTTCGTCAGCTGCCGAAGCTGCGGCCTGACGATGAAATGCCCCAACTGCGACGTGGCGCTGACCTATCACCTTTCCGGGGGCGACGGCAGGCTCCATTGTCATTATTGCGGCTATATGACCGATACACCCACCACCTGTCCGGAGTGCGGCAGCAAGTACATCCGCTATTTCGGTGCCGGCACGCAGAAGGTGGAGGACGAGCTGCACAAGCTGCTGCCGGGGATCACGGTCGTGCGCATGGACATCGACACCACCTCCGGCAAGGAGGGGCATGCGAAGATCCTGGACGAATTCCGCTCCGGGCGCGCGCGCATCCTCGTCGGGACGCAGATGATCGCCAAGGGGCTGGATTTCCCGCGCGTGACGCTGGTAGGCGTGATCGCGGCGGACATGACGCTGAATCTGCCGGATTACCGCAGCCGGGAGCGCACCTTCCAGCTGCTGACGCAGGTCGCAGGCCGCGCTGGACGCGGCACCATCCCCGGCGAGGTCATCGTGCAGACCTACAAGCCGGAGGATGAGATCATCCAGGCCAGCGCCAAACAGGATTACCGCGCATTTTTTGAGCTGGAATTCTCCCGGCGGCGCACGGGGCTGTATCCGCCCTTCACCATCCTGACGCGCCTGCTGGTGGAGAGCCACAGCGAAATGCATGCACGCAAGGCGGCGGAAGCCCTCTACGGGCGCTGCTCGCAGATGCTGGAACAGCATCCCGAATGGAAGAAACGCACGCTCATGCTCCTGCTGGATCAGCCGGGCGTGAAGGTGCTGCGCGGAAAATCCCGCTGGCATGTGATGCTCAAGCTCCTGGTGAATCCCGCCACGGATGAGCTCATCGCCGCGCTGACGGAGCTCTCCCGGGAGCCGCAGGAGAATGCCGAGGTCTACCTCGAAGTCAATCCGACAACGATGATGTGATGCTTAGTATCTGCATCCGCCTATCAAAAAAGTTACACGCGTATACTGTTCAATAATAGAGTTAACTCGAACGCGAAAACGGGTCAAGGGGCGAAGTCCCTTGCGAAATCCAAGGGCAGCGCCCTTGGCAGGAAGGAGTATGATAAGTTATGGCAATTCGTAAGATTTTGACGCTGGGTGATGATACGCTCCGCAAGGAGTGCCGGAAGCAGGAGAAGTTTGACCTGCGCCTGGCCATCCTGCTCAAGGATATGGCTGACACGATGTACCGCGCGGAGGGCGTTGGTCTGGCCGCGCCTCAGGTGGGCGTGCTGCGCCGCGTGTGCGTGATCGACGTGGGCGACGGCCTGGTGGAGATGATCAACCCGGTTATCACCAAGCGCGAAGGCGAGCAGACCGGCCGCGAGGGCTGCCTGTCCCTGCCCGGGCGTCAGGGTGTTGTGACCCGCCCGATGACGGTCACGGTGAACTATCAGGATCGCCGCGGCGCCTTCCAGCAGCTGACGGCGGAGGGCTTCTTCGCCCGTGCGTGCTGCCACGAGATCGACCATCTGGACGGCACGGTGTATATCGACGTGATGGATCGCGAGCTGACCCCTGAGGAGATCGAAGGACATATCCCGGAGGATGATGAAGCGTGAGGATCGTATTTCTCGGCACGCCTGAATTCGCTGTGCCGTCCCTGAAAGCCCTGTGCGACAGCGGCTATGAGGTCGTTGGCGTATTCACCCAGCCAGACCGTCCCAAGGGGCGCGGCAACAAGGTGATCCCGTCCCCCGTGAAGGTGTTCGCGACGGAACACGGCATCCCTGTGTATCAGCCCGTACGCATCCGCAAGGAGAGCGTGGAGGACATGAAGGCCCTTCAGCCCGACCTGTGCGTGACGGCGGCCTTCGGGCAGATCCTCAGCCAGGAGCTGCTGGACATCCCGCGGCTTGGCACGATGAACGTCCATGCATCCCTGCTGCCCAAACATCGCGGCTCGGCGCCCATCAACTGGGCCATCATGCAGGGGGATGAGACCGTCGGCGTGACGACCATGTTCTCCGACAAGGGCATCGACACCGGCGACATGCTCCTCAAGGCGGAAACGCCCTACATCAAGGGCGAAACTGCGGGCGAGCTGACCGTGCGTATGGCGGAGCTGGGCGCAAAGCTGCTCATCGACACGCTGAAAAAGCTCGAAAACGGCACGCTGGAACGCATTCCACAGGATCATGCGAACATGACCTACGACCCCATGCTGACCAAGGACATGGGCATCATCGACTGGACGCTGCCTGCGTCGGACATCGTCAACCGCATCCACGGCCTGAATCCCTGGCCGGGCTGCTCCACGGCGGTCGCAGGCGGAAGGCTCAAGCTCCTGCGCGCGGAAGCCGTCCAGTGCGCAGGCCAGCCCGGTGAGATCATCGGCGCGGATCCCAAGCAGGGGCTGATCATCGCTGCTGGCGAGGGTGCTGTGGCTGTGACCCAGCTTCAGGCTCCCGGCGGAAAACCCATGAACAGCAAGGATTATCTTCGCGGCCACCCCATGGCAGTTGGGACTGTACTAAAGGAGGAAACCGTCCATGAGTGATATGAACAATCGTCCCCCGCGTGGGAATGGTGACGGAAATCGCGGCGGAAATGTCCGCAACGGTGGAAACGGCGAGCGTAAATTTGGTGAAAAGCGCTCCTTCGGTGGGAATGGTACGCGCAATTCCGACCGGAAACCCTACGCCGGTGGCAGCAAGCCGGCTTTCCGCGGCGAAAAGCAGGCCTTCGGTGGGGATAAGCCCCGTTTTGACCGCGAAAATCGTCCGCCCCGTGGGAACAAGCCGTCCTTCGGCGACCGCAAGCCTGCCTTCGGTGGGGATCACGAGTATAAAATTGGTGACAAGCCCGCGTTTGGTGGGGATCGTGAACGCAAATTTGGCGATAAGCCCGGTTTCGGTGGGAATCGCGGCGGAAATCGCCCGGGATTTGGCGGTCCGCGTGGGAACGGCCGTCCCATGGGCGGACACAAGCCCGTGCAGGGCAAGATCGTCAAGCCCCATCAGCAGGAAGGCCTGGCCTCCCGCCGTCTGGCGCTGGAAGTCATCCGCGAGGTGACGGAGAATGGCAAGTTCATCCACCTGGTCATGGATGAAAAGCTCCGCAACTGCACCCTGCCGCTGATCGACCGCCGCCTGGCCGCGCGTCTGGCCTATGACACGGTGGAGAACCAGATGTATCTGGATCACGCGCTGAACCAGATCATGGCGCGCCCGGATTGCGACATCAAGCTGCGCAATGTGCTGCGCCTGGGTGCGTGCCAGCTGCTGCTGGAGGATCGCATCCCCGAGAGCGCGGCGTGCAACACTGCCGTGGCGCTGTGCAAGGAAACGGGCATGGAGGGGCTGGCTGGCGTGTGCAACGGCGTGCTGCGCAACCTCATCCGCCAGAAGGAGGAGCTGACCTGGCCCGATCCGGCGGAAAATCCCGTCAAGGCGCTGTCCGTGCGCCACAGCGTCCCCGAATGGCTGGTGGAAAAGCTGCTGGCGGACTGGGGCGATGAGGCCATCAGCCTGATGAGCGTCCACAGCCACGACAGCTACATCACCGTCCGCCCGAACCTGACCCGCATGGACGATGAGGCATTCGAGGCCTTCCTGAACGCGAAGGTCTGGGAGCACGAGCCGGGCAAGGTGGCGCATAGCTGGCGCATCCGCAACATGGCGGAGATCGCCCATGACGCAGGCTTTGTGGGCGGCAAGTTCTCCATCCAGTCCGAGTCCTCCATGATGGCGGCGATGGCGGTGGAACCCAAGCGCGGCATGCAGATCCTGGATTGCTGCGCGGCACCCGGCGGCAAGAGCTGCCTGATGGCAGAAATGATGGGCGGTTCCGGCCGCGTGCAGGCCTGGGAGCTCCATCCCCACCGCGCTGACCTGATCACCGCGCAGATGAAGCGTCTGGGTCTGGAGAACATCCGCCCGATGACCCGCGATGCCTCCATCCACCGCCCCGATCTGGACGGCACGATGGATGCTGTCCTGCTGGACGCCCCCTGCTCCGGCCTGGGCGTCATGGCGGACAAGCCCGATGTGAAATACCGCGTCACCCCTGAGAGCGTGGCTGAGATCGTCCAGACCCAGCGCAAGCTCCTGGATGCGGTGGCCCCCTATGTCAAGCGCGGCGGCACGCTGGTGTACTCCACCTGCTCCGTGCTGAAGGAAGAAAATGTCCGCCAGGTGGAAGCGTTCCTGGCGCGCCACCCCGAATTTGAGCTTGCGAAGCTGCCCGAGAGCATCCCGGCGGAATTCCGTCAGCATGAGGATGTGGGCCTGCAGCTGCTCCCCAGCCGCGACGGCGTGGAGGGCTTCTACATCTGCCGCATGAAGCGGAAGCTGCGCAGCCTGTAAGTATTCTTCGCTTTTCTTTTGGAGGATGAAGCCGATGACCGAGTTGACCGGACTGTATCTGTCCGAACTGACCGACTGGTGCAAGGAGCGCAAGCTGCCCGCCTTCCGCGCCAAGCAGATCTTCAAATGGATCCACCAGGGCGTGGATTTCGACGGCATGACCAACCTCCCCCTGTCCCTGCGCGAGCAGCTCAAGGGGGAGGCGATCGCCCAGCCGGTGCGCATCATCCATGAGCGCCGGTCGAAAATCGATGATACGGTCAAGTTCCTCTTTGGCATGCAGGATGGGAACTGTGTCGAGGGCGTGCTGATGCACTACCACCACGGCTACACGCTGTGCATCTCCACCCAGGTGGGCTGCCGGATGGGCTGCACGTTCTGCGCCTCCACGCTGGAAGGGTGCGTGCGCTCCCTGACGGCGGGCGAGATGCTGGGCGAGGTGCTCTGCGCCAACCGCTACATCGTGGAGAATGGCCTTCCCGTGGAGGACGGCCAATCCCCCCGTGTCCACAACCTGGTGCTCATGGGCAGCGGCGAACCGCTGGATAACTACGACAACGTGATGCGCTTCTTCCACCTCCTGCGCGAGCCGGACGGTATTCAGATCGGCCTGCGCAATGTGAGCCTGAGCACCTGCGGCCTGGTGCCGAAGATGTACGCGCTGGCGGAGGAAGATTTGCCGGTGACGCTCTCGGTGTCCCTGCATGCGCCCAATGACGAGATCCGCCGCCGCACCATGCCCATCGCCAAGGTCTATCCGATGGATGATGTGCTGGCTGCCTGCCGCAACTACATCGAGAAGACCGGCCGCCGCGTCATCTTCGAATACGCGCTGGTGGGCGATGTCAACTGCGAAGAAAAGCACGCCGTGGAGCTGGCCTCCCGGCTGCGCGGCATGCAGTGCCATGTGAACCTGATCCCGCTGAATGTGGTGGAGGAGCGCGACCTCAAGGGCGTGACGGAGGCCACCGTGCGCCGCTTCATGGCCACGCTGGAGGAGCATCATATCTCCGTCACCCGCCGCCGCGAGATGGGGGACGATATCGAGGGCGCATGCGGTCAGCTGCGCCGCAAGACGATCAGCGAGGGACGTTATGAATCATAAATTCCGATTCACAAAGGATAGCATGAAGCGCCTGACGGACTTCATCTGCCGCCGGGATCAGCCGGAAAAGAAGCAGAAGCAGCCCGAAAAACGCAAGATCATCGCCTATGCGCTGACGGATGTGGGCAAGGTGCGCACGAACAATCAGGATGCGCTCATCGTCTGTGAGGAGGCGATGCTCTACGGCGTGGCGGACGGCATGGGCGGCCACAATGGCGGCGAAACGGCCTCTGCCGGTGCGCGCGATGGGCTGATCGCGGCCCTCAAGGGCAAGACGCCGTCCATTGATGCGCTGCGCGACGGCATCGTCCAGGTCAATGCGGATCTGTTCCGCCAGCAGGCCGAGGACGAGAAGCTCTCCGGCATGGGCACGACACTGTCCGTCCTGTGGATGGGCGAGCATCAAGTGCTGCTGGGCCATGTGGGCGACAGCCGCATCTATCGCTTCCGCGAGGACAAGCTGGAGCAGATGACGGACGATCACTCCCTCGTGGGGGAATTGGTCCGCGCTGGCTATCTGACGGCGGAACAGGCCGAAACGCATCCGAACAAGAACGTGATCCTCCGCGCGGTGGGCACGGAAGCAGGCATCAATGCGGATCTGGCCGCAGAGGAGCGCAAGCCCGGCGATCTGTGGCTCGTCTGCTCCGACGGCCTGCACGGCATGGTGCCGGACAGCCGCATGGAGAGCATCCTGCGCGAGCATGCCCCGGCGGAATGCCCGCAGCTACTCATGGATGCCGCGATGAAGGCAGGCGGCAGGGATAACATCAGCGTCGTCATCATCCAGGATGGGGAGGCGGCACGATGAACGAAAAGATCCTTGCAGGGCGCTATGTTCTGGTGGAGCAGATCGGCGTGGGCGGCATGGCCATCGTCTACCGCGCCATTGACCGCAACACCGGCCATTCTGTGGCGGTGAAGGTGCTCAAGCCGGAATTCAGCCGGGACGCAGAGTTCGTCAGCCGATTCCAGCGTGAAGCCGAAGCCGCATCCAAGATGACCCACCACAACATCGTCAACCTGCTGGACGTGGGCATGGACGGCGAAAACCGATACCTCATCATGGAATATGTCAAGGGCAAGACGCTCAAGGAGGTCATCCGCGAAAAGGGCCGCCTGAGCGCGCCGGTGGCGGTGCAGATCACCATCCGCATCCTTTCTGCGCTCCAGCATGCCCATCAGAATGGCATCATTCACCGCGATATCAAGCCGCAGAACATCCTCGTCCATGCCGATGGCCACATCAAGGTGGCGGACTTCGGCATTGCACGCATGGCCAATTCCTCCACACTTACCCGCGGGGATTCGGTCATGGGCTCCGTCCACTATTTCAGCCCCGAACAGGCGCAGGGCAAGGGCACGGATGTGACCAGCGACCTGTATTCCGTCGGCGTGACGCTCTATGAGATGCTGACCGGGCGCGTCCCCTTCGACGGGGACAGCCCTGTGGCCATCGCCATGCAGCATCTCCATGCCGCGCCGGAACCCATCCAGCGCTTTGCTCCCGATGTACCGGATGCCATCTGCCATGTGTGCATGAAGGCCATGGAGAAGGATCCGCAATACCGGTACCGCTCGGCGCGCGAAATGGCCAGCGAGCTCCGTATGGCGCTGGAAGGCCGCGTGGGCGATATGCAGCCGCGCCTGGTGGAGCGTCTGCCCCAGACGGTGAATCTGCCTTCCATCCGCACCTCCGCTGTGCGCCAGACCACCGGCCGCACCCGGCAGAAGCGATCTGCCGCGCGCTGGTGGATCGTGACCGGCATGGTCACCCTGGTGATGCTCTACGGGCTGTATCTGGGCACGATGGCCATCTATGAGAAGGTGGTCAATTCCGCCACGGTGGAGGCATATGTGGGCCGCAGCGTGGATGATGCGCGGCGCGCCATCCTCCGTGCAGGGCTGGAGGCCGAGGTGGTGGAGATCAACCACCCCACGGTGTCCGCCGGAACGGTGGTGATGCAGGCGCCCCAGGAGGATACCACCCTGCGCAAGGGCGATAAGGTGGTGCTCACCGTGTCCAAGGGCCCGGCCAGCATGACCGTCCCCAATGTGCTGAACAGGAGTAGGCAGGATGCGCAGACCATCCTGCGTGCCAACGGCCTGACGCTCACCGTGCTGGAGTATGTGGTCTCCACCACGGTGGATGCAGGCAAGATCGTCGAACAATATCCGGCGGCAGGGGCTTCCTGCCAGAGCGGCGACATCGTGCAGGTGACCATCTCCGGCGGTGTGGCGTATGTTCCCCGCGTGACGGGCAAACTGCTCAGCGAGGCCAAGGATCTCATCGCCGCGGCCGGTCTGGTGACCGATCCGGATGTGACGTATGTGGAGACCGCTGAGACCGCGCTGCATGGCCGTGTGTCCCAGCAGAGCATCGCGGCGGATCGCCAGGTCATCCAGGGCACGAACGTCAGCCTGACGGTGTATCGCGTGCCTGCCATGATGCGCAAGGCGAAGATCACCCTGGATCTGCCCGTGTCGGAAGGGCTGACCGCTGTGCGCGTGACGCTCCAGGATGACAATGGCGAATACGCCGTCTATGAGAGCGAATTCCCTGCCAATGCCAGCCGCAGACCGGAGATCACCATCCAGACTGACAATCCCGGCGTGTATACCTACCGCGTGTACATCAACAACCAATTCAAGTATTCGAATACGGTGACGTTTGAATGAGCGATGAAACGATGATGCAGGGCGTGCTGGTGCGCGGATTCGGCGGCTTCTATGTCGCCGCCGCGCCCGATGGCACAGAGTATATCCTCAGGTGTAAGAAAAAATTCCGCAGGATGCACATTTCGCCCCTGGTGGGGGATGATGTGCTTTTCACCCCCGGCGAGGGCGAGGAACATGGCTGGGTGGAGGAGATCCTTCCGCGCAGGACGGAATGCCTGCGTCCGCCGGTGGCCAATGTGTCCCTGCTGGTGGTGGTGATCTGCCCCTCGCCCGAACCCGACCTGCTGCTGGTGGACCGTCTGCTGGTGCGTGCGCGCCTGCAGGGCATGAAGACCGCTATCGTGGTCAACAAATGCGACCTGGATGCCTCCCTGGCGGAGGAGATCCGCAGGCAGTATGCCGGGGCGGACTGCGCGGTGCTGGCGGCCAGTGCCCGTGAGCATGGCGGCTTGGACGCCCTGCGCGCCCTCATGCAGGGCGAAAGCTGCTGCTGCCTGACCGGGCAGTCCGGCGTGGGCAAGTCGACGCTGCTCAACGCGCTGTTGGGGCTGGAGCTGGAAACGGGCGAGATCTCCGAGAAGATCCAGCGCGGCAAGAACACCACCCGCCATGCACAGATGCTCATCCACGATGGCATCCGCGTGCTGGACACGGCTGGATTCTCCCTTCTGGAGCTCGATGCCCGCATGGAGCCGGATCAGCTGCGCACCTGCTATCCGGAAATGGAGAAGTACGAGGGGTGCTGCCGGTTCACGCCGTGCATGCATGACCGCGAGCCGGGCTGCGCCGTGACGGCTGCCGTGCAGGCTGGCGAGATCGACGAGGGACGCATTGCGCGCTACCGGCAGCTGCTGGGCGACGTGCGCGAGGCGTGGAAACAGCGTTATAACTGATGCAGAGGAGGCGTTCCTGACATGAAAGTTGCTCCTTCCATCCTGGCGGCGGATCCGCTGGACATGGGGCGCGATGTGCAGCGGATGATCGACGCCGGGACGGACTGGCTCCATGTGGACATCATGGATGCCCATTTCGTGCCCAACCTGTCCTTCAGCCCGGCCCTGACCAAGGCGCTGCATCAGCGCTTTCCGGCGCTCCCGCTGGACGTCCACCTGATGATGGACAACCCCGGCGCGTATATCGATGCCTTCTGCGATGCAGGGGCCTCCATGCTGACCATCCATGCGGAGATCCCGGAGGATGCGGCGGTGCTGCTGGACAGGATCCGCGCACGCGGCGTCCAGGCTGGCCTGTCGGTCAAACCCGGCACGCCTGTGGAGAGCATCCGCCATTTGCTCCCCCATGCGGATATGGTGCTCGTCATGACGGTGGAACCCGGCTTTGGCGGACAGAAGTTCAACGCGGACATGCTGCCGAAGCTCGATGCGCTGCGCCAGATGGGCTATCAGGGCCTCCTGGAGGCCGATGGCGGCGTATCCATGGCGAATGTGGCGCTCTTGCATGCGCACGGGCTGGATGTGGCCGTCATGGGGACGGCGATGTTCCGCAGTGCGGATCCGGCGGAGGATATGGCGCGGATCCACGCGCTGTAAGGGGATAATGTGCGCAAGGTGTGGATAACCTTTTTGCAAAAGGAGGTGCGTCCACTGATGCGATCACCGCTGCTGCATCCGCCGGAAAAGAAAAAGCGCATGAGCCGCAAGCCCGTGCGCAGCTGACCAAAGACCAAGGAGAAACATATGCTGCCGAATGTACCTGCCCTGTTGCTGGAAAAGCTCAATGCCCAGTACGGCACGAGCCTTGCGGAGGAGATCGTCCGCGGGTTTGTGCGCCGCCCGGTGACGCTGCGGGCCAATCCGCTCAAGAGCAGCGCGGAGGAGCTTCGCGCCCTGCTGGAGCGTGAGGGGATCGAATATGAAACGCTGCCCTGGTATGGGGAGGCCTTCCTCCTGCATGGCGTGCGCGAGGAACGCATCCAGAGCCTGCCGGAATACGAAGCAGGGCATATGTACCTGCAGAGCCTCTCGTCGATGATGCCTGCGCTGGTGATGGATCCGAAGAAGAATGAATCCATCCTGGATATGGCGGCGGCGCCCGGCGGCAAGACCACGCAGATGGCGGCGCTGTCCGGAAATGGCGCGCTCATCACCGCCTGCGAGAAGAACAAGGTGCGCGCTGATCGCCTGCGCTTCAACCTGGATCGCCAGGGCGCGACGCGCGTGAACGTCATGTGCCAGGATGCGCGCCAGCTCAACGACCTGTTCAAGTTCGACAAGGTGCTCCTGGATGCCCCCTGCACCGGCTCCGGCACCATCCTCATCGAGGAGGGCGAACCGGAACGCCGCATGACCGCGGACTGGATCGCCAAGACCGCCGCCACGCAGAAGGCCATGCTCAAAAAGGCCCTGACGCTCCTCTCGGCCGGGCATGAGATGGTGTATTCCACCTGCTCCATCCTGCAGGAGGAGAATGAAAACGTGCTGAACGCCGTCCTTCCGGCGATGAATGCGGAGATCGTGCCCATCGGGCATGCGTTCCTCCAGCATGTGCCGCTGCTGCCCACGAGCATCCCCGGCGTGGTGTGCGTCAAGCCCACAGCACTGTTCGAGGGCTTCTTCGTTGCGAAGATCCGCAAAAGGAAATAACGCGATCGGGCTCCTGCTGATTCGGCAGGGGCCTGAGGTTTGTCGGGGATGCGGCAAAATCCCCGGTGTTCGCCTTGACAATCCAGCGTGCGGAGAGTATGATAAATAGAGCATAAATGTTCTCATGCGGAGGGAAGAGATGATCGTCCTGGGAATCGACCCCGGATATGCCCTGATGGGCTGGGGCGTGGTGGAGGCCAATGGCAGCCACATGAAGCTGCTGGGCTATGGCTGCATCGAGACCAAGGCCGGTACGCCCATGCAGCACCGGCTGCGGACGCTCCAGCTGGGTGTGCGCGACCTGACGCTGATGTACCGCCCGGATGAGGTGGCCTTCGAGGAATTGTTCTTCGCGCAGAATGTCACCACCGCACTGATGGTCGGTGCGGCGCGCGGTGCGGCCATCATTGCTGCAGCGGAATACACCGAGAACCTCTACGAATATACCCCCATGCAGATCAAGCAGGCCATCACCGGCTATGGCAAGGCGGACAAGAAGCAGATTCAGCAGATGGTGAAGCTCCTGCTGCGCATGGATGAGATCCCGAAGCCGGACGACGCGGCGGATGCCATTGCCTGCGCCATCACCCACTGTCAGGCCGGGCGCATGCGCGAGCAGTTCCGCATGAAATGACGAGATCAGGAGGATGAACCCCTTTGTACGCATTTATTGAAGGTCAGGTGGTCGAAAAGACCAACAATACTCTTGTCCTTTTGGCGGGTGGCGTGGGCTATCTGCTCAACTGCCCCATGTCCACCATTTCGGCGGCGCCCCAGACCGGCGAGATCATGCGCTGCCACACCTGGCTGAGCGTCCGCGAGGACGCGATGGAGCTCTTCGGCTTTGCCAGCAGGGAGGAGAAGCAGATCTTCCTCATGCTGGTGAGCGTCACTGGCGTGGGCGCAAAGATGGCGCTGGCGCTGCTGAGCACGCTGTCCGTGCAGGATCTTCGCCTGGCCATCCTCATGGAGGACGACAAGACCCTCGCCCGTGCGCCGGGTGTGGGCAAGAAGATCGCCCAGCGCATCGCCATGGAGCTCAAGGACAAGCTCGGCCAGTTCGAGTTCTCCGGCGGCAGCAAGAGCACTGCGTCCGCTGCGCCTGCTGTGCCTGTGGCGGCGGATAATTTCGCCCAGGCGATGGCCGCGCTGACCGGCCTTGGCTACACCCCCGGCGAGGCGCGCGAAGCCCTGCAGAAGATCGACAACAAGGAAGCCCCGGCGGATGAGCTGCTGCGACTGGCACTCAGAAGCATGGCGGGCATGTGATAGAGGAACGAAACGATGGATGATCGCTTTATGAACGCCAATTTCCAGATGGAGGACAGTGCTGTCGAGCAGAGCCTGCGCCCACATACTTTGCGGGACTACATCGGCCAGACCGCTGTGAAGGACAGCCTGAGCATCTACATCCAGGCGGCGCTGTCCCGGCATGACGCGCTGGATCACATGCTGCTCTACGGCCCGCCCGGCCTCGGCAAGACCACGCTGGCCAACATCGTGGCCTCGGAGATGGGGCAGAACATCCGCATCACCTCCGGCCCGGCCATCGAGCGCCCCGGCGACCTGCTGTCCATCATCACCAACCTGAATCAGGGCGATGTGCTCTTCATCGACGAGATCCACCGCCTCTCCCGCACGGCGGAGGAGGTGCTCTATTCCGCTATGGAGGACTTCGCGGTGGACATCGTCACCGGCAAGGGGCCGATGGCGAACTCCATCCACATGTCCGTGCCGAAATTCACCCTGGTCGGCGCCACGACCCGCGCCGGTCAGCTCAGCGCCCCCTTGCGCGACCGATTCGGCATGCTGTTCCGCCTGGAACTGTATTCCCCGGAGGAGCTGAGCCAGATCGTCCGGCGCAGCGCATCCATCCTGGGCGTGGAGGCTGAACCGGAAGGCATCCTCGAAATTGCCCGCCGCAGCCGCGGCACGCCCCGTATCGCCAACCGCATGCTCAAGCGCGTGCGCGATTACGCCCAGGTCAAGGGTAGCGGCGTCATCACGCTGGATGTGGCGCGCGAGGCCATCGAGATGCAGGGCGTGGATCAGCTGGGTCTGGACAAGACCGACCGCACCATGCTGACTACCATGATGGATAAATTCGGCGGCGGCCCGGTGGGTCTGGATACCCTGGCGGCCACCACGGGCGAAGATGCTGTCACCATCGAGGATGTGTATGAGCCCTTCCTGATGCAGCTGGGTTTCCTGATGCGCACGCCGCGCGGACGCATCTGCACCCCTGCCGCATGGGAGCATATGGGCCGCACCGCGCCCGGCGCAGCGGAGTCGGGGCAGATCAGGATGGAACTGTGAGTGAAATGTGGATAACGAAAGGGCGCCGGAGGGAGATGCATCCCTCTGACGCCCTGTTTTGATGTGTGAAAATGGATGCGCGCCGGTATCGACGCATGCCGGGAAGGCGGAAAGCTCACAGCCCCCACTTGTTCAGATAGTGGGCGGTATCGCGCAGGCGGCACAGGATCTCCGGCAGATTGCGGGAGCGCGCCTGGCGGTCGTGGACGACGGTCATTTCCGGATGGTAGACGATGGCGCCCAATTCCAGCGCGCGGCGGCTCAGATCGCTGTCCGCATGCGCATAGAAGAAACGGGGATCCATGCCGTTGAGCTGGCGCAGCGCCTGCGTGCGGATGAGCAGGAACCGGTCGGACGCGACCTCCACGCTCGTGGGGGAGGACACATCTGCATCTGCCAGGGTGTATTCCGCCCACCAGCCCTTGAACGGGCCGGGGATGTGCCGCAGCGCACTGCCGATGAGGTAGCGCAGCTTCGGGGCGCGCTTGGGGAGGAATTCCTCTTGGCCATCGGGGGTGACGATGCGCGGCGTCAGGATCACGCAGGACTCATTGCGCTCCATATATGCGACCATATCGGACAGCAGATGCTCATCAAAGTTGACATCCGGATGGCAGATCAGGTGATACTGGCTGCGCAGATTGGGGATGACCGTATTGCTGCCGCCGGCGATGCCCAGATCCTTGCGCTGGGGGTAGTACAGCGCGCCGGGGCATTGCCAGTGCAGATGTTCCATCAGCGTGCCGGAGGGAGCGTTGTCCACCACATGCAGCTCCAGCGCGATCTCGCTCTCCTGGAAGCATTGCACCGCACGCAGGACACGCATGCCGGTTTCATACACCACGACGCACGCGCTCAGCACGGGTTCAGTAAAGATCGACATGGCAGTCCCTCCTCAAACATTCGTACACCATCTATTCTACCGCGAAACGGTGGATTTGTCCATAAAAGTGTGGAAATTTCTACGGGAAAATGGTATAATACAAGTTATGACGATGATTTTAACCCGGAAAGGAGCGCCAACATGGATCATACTCTGCATTCTGACAGTGCCAGCCCGCTGTATCGCCAGCTGATGGAGCGTGTGCGGGCGGATATCGCATCCGGCCTGTATCCTGTGAACAGCCGAATCCCGTCGGAGGCGGAGCTGGGAGAGAAATACCATGTCAGCCGTGTGACGGTTCGCAAGGCGCTGGCGGAATTGACCGAGGCCGGCCTGCTGCGGCGGATGCAGGGCAAGGGCACTTATGTCTGCGCGCCGCGCCTGCGCAGCAACCTGCGCGATGTGACGAGCTTCCATGATGCATGCCGGATGATGGGCTGCCAGCCGGGGGCGAAGGTGATCACGGCGCAGCGGATCCACGCGGCGGAGAGCATCCGCGAGGCGCTGGGGCTTCCCGGGGATGAGGCGGTGGAGATCGTCCGCCTGCGCACGGCGGATGGCGAGCCTGTCATGCTGGAAACGAATTGCTTCCCCATGACCTATGAGGGGCTCCTCGCGGCCGACCTGACCGGATCGCTCTATGATCTGCTGGGGGAATACGGTGTGGAGGCGGCCAGCGGTCAGCATGAGATCAGCCTGTGCCATGCCAATGCGCATCAGGCGCGGCTCCTCGGGGTGGAAGTGGGCGATGCGCTGTTGCAGCTCGATCAGGTGATCTATGACCAGCATGGCGCGCCGCTGCATACCTCGCACCAGGTCATCCGCGGGGATCGTTTCTCCTTCCGCATTTGATGCGCCGGTGCTTTTCAACAACGACGAAAGGGATTGTTCCTTATGGCGAAGTTTGCTGTTTTTATCGATCTGGAAAACTGCGGCGCGAAGGTCGCCACGCTGGATTCCGTGCTGGAAAAGGTCAAGATCCGCGGCGATATCCTGCTGGGCAAGGTGTATGGCTATACCGACCGCTTTTCCGATCTGAAGGAGGTGCTGCTGAGCAACACCTTCACCGTTGTGCCGAGCCTGCGCTACGGCATCGCGCAGAAGAACAATGCTGATATCCAGCTGGTCATCGACGCGCTGGAGGTTGCCTATACCAATGAGCTGATCGACTCCTTCTGCATCGTGTCCGGTGACAGCGATTATGTGCCGCTGGTGGGCAAATTGAAGTCCATGGGCAAATTCGTTCTGGGCATCAGCCGGTCGGAAGCCACGTCGAATATCTTCCTCAATGCGTGCAATGAGTTCCAGTTCCTGGAGGGCGTCAGCCGCAAGACCGCTGTGCCGGACCGCAAGACGAAGAAGGGCAGCGTCAGCGAGGAAACGGTGGACGAGACCGAGTTGAACAAGCTGATCGTGTCCATCATCGACGAGGCCACCGGCCTGGATGAGATGTATGCCTCCGAGCTCAAGGGCATCCTGACGCGTCTGCGCCCGGATTTCAACGAGAAATCCTATGGCTGCGCGTCGTTCTATAAGCTGCTGGCGAAATTGTCCGCCAAGTATGGCGAGATCCACGTCAAGAACGATAATTTCAACGTGATGGTGTCCCTGAATGCGAATATGGAGGGGGCTGAGGTGCATCCGCAGCTGACGCGGGAGAACTGGCGCGAGGCCTTCGCGGCGCAGATCAGCGCGTACAAGGATGGCGGCTTCGAGCGCGTGAATCCCTCCATCCTCAAGGCGGACATCCTGACCACCTATCCGGATTTTAACGAGCGGAACATCGGCTTCAAGCGCTTCTCCGACGTGATGAAGCAGCTGGAGAAGGATGGCCTTGTGCGCGTGGAGATGGACGAGCAGAAAACCATGCTCATCAAGCTCCTTTGATTGCCCATGCAGGGAAATCCCCCTGTGATTCGTTTCATTTGATGAAACAGCGGAAGGAGGAAATGGCATGAAGCATCTTCGGCGGCTGATCTGGTACATCGCGTCCAGGCTGCTGATCGTGACGCTGGTGCTGGGCCTGCTGGTGACCGGCTTCTATTATGCGATGAACATGACCAATATCTACGTCGTCCTCAAGGATGGCATGGCGCGCCGTGCGCAGGTGGTCATGATGACGGAGGATATCTCCGAGCTGAACAAGTATTTCTTTGACAGCTTCCTGAACCGGGACGCCGCTGTGCAGACCGTCGTCAACGGCACAACGCCCTATCAGGCGTATAACATCGTCGGCATCGACCACCGCCTGTCCATGGGCTTCACCTGGATCTGGCCGTGGGACACCACCGTCCGCGTGGACATTGTCGAGCGCATCCCTGCCATTGATGGGCGCATCAAGGGCAGCAAGGCGGAGGAATATATCGCGGCGTATGGTAGCGACGTGCTCTATCCGCCGGACTGGATCAGCGCGAGGTACCGCGCCACGCTGGTGAAGGAGAATGGCCAGTGGAAGATCATGAACCTGCAAACCATCGAGCGGCTGGCAGAGTAGGTGAGCAAAAGCAGCGCTTGTTCTGCTGATGCGTCTAAGCAAGGAATGCGCTTTTGATACGTGGAGGTTTTATGAAGATAGAAAATATTGAAACTTCAAGGCTTTTGTTGCGCGGGTTTACAAAAGAGGATGCTTTGTGGGCTTATAGCATCTGGAATGATCCGGAGATGGGACAGTATTTGCCTGACGAAGCCAAAGAAACGATCGACGATGAATACTTAAAAATGCTGGAAGGCCTGGGCGAGGATGAAGAATGCTGCTATTTGATCCCTGTTTTCAAGGATTCGCTGGAACGCGTAGGGACATGCAGCTTCATGATCAGTGAAGATAAGAAGGTGTATGATATCGCTTATTGCATACATAAGCATTTTTGGTGCAAAGGCTATGCGACGGAGATCGCTCAGGGGCTGATCGATTATGCTCGCGGGAAGGGTGCAGAGAAGGTGACCATTTTTGTGGGGCAGGAAAATGCTGCTTCCAACCGTGTCGCGCAGAAATGTGGCGGGAAAATCGTCAGCGAAAGCACCTACAAAAAAAGAGGAACGGATATGGTCATGAAAGATTACAAATATGAAATTGTTTTGTAAGCATCTTTCCTGCGCATGTGAACACAAAAAACAGACCGCTGCTTCTCGCCATGTGCGAAAAGTCGGCGGTCTTTCTGTTGCCCATGTCCGATTTGGTCAGTAACCCATGGCCTCGTCTGCAAAAATGATGGTGATAGGGTGTCCGCCCAAGGGACGCTCGATCACCGAGGTCACGCTGCACATGCTTTTCTGGCAGATGGCGGCGTTGCACTGGCCCTCCAGGGCGCAGGGGGTGTTCTTGCCAAGGCGGCGCGCGTTGAGCGGGCATGCGATGGTCTTGATGCGCGCGATGGCCTGCGGGATGCTGCCATCTACCAGCTTGTTTGCACCGGCGATGACGATGACCTGCTTTGGCCCGGCGATCAGCGCACCGACGCGGTTGCCCGTGCCGTCGATGTTCACCAGGCAGCCGCCGGTCGTGATGGCGTTGGCGCTGAGCAGGTACACATCGCTGCATGCGGCGGTGCGCAGGGCTTCGTCGCGGGGCTCGTCCGTCCGCCAGTGCCAATGGGGCTGATCGCCGCGCTCGCGCAGGGCCTCGTAAAGCCCAAGCTCCTGAATGGTCATGCTGCCGCCGATGCCCACCGAAGCGCCGTCGGGGATGAGCGCCAGTGCCAGTTCGCGCGCCTCGGCCCGGGTGGAAACGTGATGCACGGCGAAGCCCTTCGCGGTGAGGGCTTCGAGGGCCTTTGTCATCAATGCGTCCATGAGGATGCCTCCTTGCTGTGTTCTGCGGAAGGATTTCGACGAAAAGCGCGTTCTTTCCTGCCGATTGACTTCCAGGGTCGATGGTGCTACAATGGTCAGCAGGATTCAACAGGAGGACAAGACCATGCGCCGCATTTATCTGGATCACGCCGCCACCACACCCGTTTCGCCCGCCGTGCTGGAAGCGATGCTGCCCTGTTTCACGCAAGTCTGGGGGAATGCATCCTCCGTGCATGCGCCGGGGCGGGAGGCCAAGCGTGCGCTGGAGGCGGCGCGCCGTCAGGTGGCGAAGGCGCTGAACGCATCCGTTCCGCAGGAGATCTACTTCACCGCGGGCGGCTCGGAGAGCGATAACTGGGCCATCAAGGGCGTGGCGTTCGCCCATAAGACGGGGCATATCATCACCACCGCCATCGAGCATCACGCGGTGCTGCATACCTGCCAGTGGCTGGAGAAGCAGGGCTTTTCCGTGACCTATCTGCCGGTGGACGGCTACGGGCGCGTTACGGCGGCGCAGGTCGAGCAGGCTATCCGCCCGGATACCTTCCTGGTCAGCGTCATGGCGGCGAACAACGAGGTCGGCACGCTCCAGCCCATCGCGGAGATCGGTGCGCTCTGCCGCGCAAGGGGCATCCTCTTCCACACCGATGCGGTGCAGGCCGTGGGGGCCATTCCGCTGGACGTGCAGGCGATGCAGGTCGATCTGCTGTCCATGTCCGGGCATAAGCTGCACGGCCCCAAGGGCGTGGGCGCGCTGTACATCCGCAAGTGGGTGAAGGTGGAAAGTCTTATCCATGGCGGCGCGCAGGAACGCGGCTTCCGCGCAGGCACGGAGAACCTGCCGGGCATCGTTGGCCTGGGCAAGGCTGTCGAGCTGGCGCAGGAGGGCCTTGCGGACAATGCCGCCCGCATGACGGCACTGCGTGAGAAGCTCATTCACGGGTTGATGGCACGCGCCCCGGATGCGCGGCTCAACGGGCATCCAACCGACCGCCTGCCGAACAATGTGAACATGTCCTTCGACGGGGTGGAGGGCGAAGCGCTGCTGCTGCGGCTGGATCTGGCCGGTGTGGCGTGCTCATCCGGGAGCGCATGCACCTCCGGCACGTTGGATGCCAGCCACGTCCTGCTGGCCATGGGGCTCAACGAGGCCGAAGCCCATGGTTCGCTCCGGATGACGCTGGGCACGGACACCACCGAGGAGGACATCGATGCGGTGCTGGAGATCCTGCCGCCCATCGTGGAGGACTTGCGGCGCATGCGGCTGTGATTGCACAAAATTACCGCCGTCCAACGGACATGTTATCCGTGGGCGGCGGTTTTGTGTTGGGCTTATTCCGCGTCAGGAGCGGGTTCGGTGGCTTCATCCGCCGTGTCGGCCGTTTCGGTGGACGCAGCGGGGGCTTCGATGGCCTTAGCGGTCACTTCTGCGTCAGCAATGACGGGATCAGCCGCATGCTTGACGTAGAACAGCGCAGTGCACAGGACGATGCGCGGCATGAAGATGCACAGGAGCGCGAACGCACCACCGTAGAGCAGGATGGTGAAGATGATGGCGGTAAGTAAGCTGGTGTCAAGCGCGACGAGCAGGCTCAGAACGAGCATAAGTGCGATGAACAGCCCGAGCAAAGCCAGGTAGAAGGGAATGGGCAGCTTGAAGAACTGCCACTTGCGGCCCTTCATCATGGCCTTGGAGCGCTCGACGCAGGCACGCACGCCGGTCTCAGGCGCTTCCGCCAGAACATAGTTGGACATGGCGTAGCGACATACCGCCGGGATCATCAGGGCGCACATGAAGATCACCAGGACGAAGGGCAGGACCGTCATCAGCGACACAGAGAGGTCAGAATCAGGGATGGCTGCTGCGGCAAATGCCAGCACGATCATCCCTGCACAGACGGGCAACGCCCACAGGCAGACCTTCAAGCCGACCCACAGGCTCAGGCGGCAGGCCTTGAAGCAGGAGGACATGCGGCAGAAAACGTCGCGGGCACGGACGTGCGCGGTATCACGGGCGATGTCGATCGTCGAGCAGGCCAGGCCCAGCATCAGTCCGGAGGACACGAGGATGGAGATCAGCTGCAAAATGAAATTGCCGAAGGTGTAGGCATAATTGTGCTGAAGGGCGAGCGTGCCATTCGGTGCAACGGCGACTTGTGTGGCGCCGCCGGTCAGCAGCAGCTCACCACCCATGGAGATGCCGTAGCTGATGGCATAGTAGATCGCGAGCATGCCGATGAGCGTCCAGCGGTGCTTGCGCGCAAGCTCCTTGGCCTCCTGGCGGATGTAGACGTTCTCGATGGTCGAGTTGGACGTGGGCTTTCTCCTTTTCATTTGTTTTTTCGGGAATTGGCTGTATGAATGATACGGGAGCGGGGCGCTTATGTAAAGAGCTTTTCCAGCTCCTCATATTTTTCGTGGGTGATGAGGGCGTCCTGCTGGATGCCCGTCAGGTGGACGACGTATGTCCACCGGCCATAGGGCGTGATGTTGGAGATGTGGTTCAGGTTGATGATGTAGCTCTTGTGGCAGCGGAAGAACATGGCCGGATCGAGCCGCGCCTCGGTCTCGGCGAGGGAATCGCCGGTGACGTAGCGTTCGCCGCTGGCGGTGTAAATGACCGTCGCGCGATCCTCACGCTGCACCAGCACGATGTCGCCCATGCGCAGGAAGGTCACGCCGTCCCGGTGGTGGAGCATCATTCGGGTGTTGGCATCCGCGGGGGCTTTCGCGGCGGCATGGGGCAGGGGAGCATCCACCCTGGTGTGGGAGAGGATGCCCCGTGCGCGCTCCAGCGTCTGCATCACGCGGCTGACCTTGAAGGGCTTCACCAGATAGTCGAAGGCGTACACCTCGAAGGCATCGCCCATGTATTCATCATGTGCCGTGGCGAAAATGAGGATGATGGAAGGATCCATATCCTGAATGACACGCGCGGCCTCCACACCGGTCTTGCCGGGCATCTCCACATCCAGGAAGACGATCTGCGGATGCAGCTGCTCCACCATGCGGATGCATTCCAGCCCGTCGGCGGCCTCGCCCACCAGCTCGAAATCCTCCTGCTTTTCGATCATTTTGCGCTCGATCAGGCGCATGGCATCATTGTCGTCCGCGATGACGACGCGAATCTTGTCCATCTGGCGTACTCCTTGCTGTGTTGCTGCTGATATAACGCATCAGCGGCGGGAAAACGTGCATAAAAAGCGTATATTTGCAAATGATTTGAAATTCGGGAGCCGTCCCATGCGAACGGCTCCCGAAACGGCTGCTTAGCGCCTGTTGCGTGTACCGGGGCGCTGGAGCACCTCCTGCATGACAAAGGCCTTGACCAGGTTTTCGCCCGACCAGTCGAAGGTCAGCCCGGGCGCAGCCGGGACAGGCGCTTCGGCAGGCTGACGCTCCAGGGTCAGCTCGTCCTCATGGCAGGGATCCTTGCCTTCCGTGCTGATGTAGTCCAGACTGCCGGCGGTCGGCGCGTCATGCTCGGCGCAGTCGGGCTTCACATGGGCGTGGACGGTGGGCTGGATGACCTGCATCGGTTCGGGGGCGGCAGGGGACGGTTCCGCAGGCGTTGCGGCCTGATGCCGGCCTTCGGCGGCCATCTTCTGCTGGGCGGCCTTGATGCGCGCAGCAGCGGCAGCCTTGCGCTGTGCCTCTGCGTCCTCCTGCTTTTTACTCTTTGCAAGGGCGGAAATGGCGTTCACGATCAGGACCAAGATCAGAATGCCGAGTGAAAACAGCTCTTCCAATGTTCAGTCCCTCCCTCCTGATGGATGATGGCTCACTTGCGGCCGGTGGCAGGCGCGGCAGGTGCAGCGGGCTGGCTGGCCTTGGCGATGGAGTCGCGCATGGTGGTGTCGGCGATGGTGTTCTGCATCTGATAATAGTCCATCACGCCGAGCTTGCCGTCCCGCAGGGCAGCGGCCATGGCGCGCGGCACTTCGGCTTCCGCCTCGACGACCTTGGCGCGCATCTCCTGCACGCTGGCCTTCATCTCCTGCTCATGGGCAACGGCCATGGCGCGGCGTTCCTCCGCCTTCGCCTGGGCGATACGGCGGTCAGCCTCGGCCTGATCCATCATCAGCTGCGCGCCGATGTTGCGGCCCACGTCCACATCCGCGATGTCGATGGAAAGGATCTCGTAGGCGGTGCCGGCATCCAGACCCTTGGCCAGCACGGTGCGGCTGATCAGGTCGGGGTTCTCCAGTACGGCCTTGTGGCTCTCCGCGGAGCCGACGGTGGTGACGATGCCCTCGCCAACACGGGCGATGACGGTCTCTTCGCCCGCGCCGCCCACCAGACGGCTGATATCCGTGCGTACGGTGACGCGCGCCTTGGCACGCAGCTCGATGCCGTCCTTGGCGATGGCGGCGACCACGGGGGTCTCGATGACCTTGGGGGTGACGCTCATCTGCACAGCCTCGAAAACATCACGGCCAGCCAGGTCGATGGCGCAGGCCTTCTCGAAGGGCAGGTCGATATTGGCGCGCTGGGCGGCGATCAGGGCGTTGATGACGCGATCCACATTGCCGCCGGCCAGGAAGTGGGTCTCCAGCTGACCGATGGTCACGCGCAGACCGGCCTTGCTGGCCTTGATCATGGAGTTCACGAGGCGCTTGGGCTGCACGCGGCGGATGCGCATGCCGACCAGGGTGGGGATGGAAACATGCACGCCGCTGGCCAGCGCGCTGATCCACAGGCCGACGGGCACGAAATTGAGGAAAATGCACAGCAGAATGAAAACCAGAGCGATGATGCCGACGATGACGTATTCCATACGAATGAACCTCCCTTTTCTTCTGACAGGCGATATGCCTGAGGTAGACGCGGATCAGATGGCGCGGACGAGGATCTTGGCGCCTTCGACCTTGATGATGCGCACCTTGGTGCCGACGGGGATGAATTCGCCTTCGGAGGAGATGTTCAGGCGGACGCCGTCGAAATCCCCGATGCCCGTGGGACGAAGCACACTGGTGGTCACGCCCTCATGGCCGAGGAAGACCGCCAGATCGTCCAGGGAGCGGTAGCCGCTCTCGTTGCTCTCCGTTTCGGAATGCACCAGTGCGGACTTGCTCAGCCGCCCCGATGCGATGCTCCGCAAACTGGTGGAGATGGCGATGGCCAGCACCAACAGCACGATCAGCAGCATGGCCAGGGTGGCCAGCGGCCCGTGCTCGAACCAGGTCATCACCAGGGTGATGATCTCCAGGACGATGCCGGTGACACCTGCCGCACCGAAGCCGGGCATGAAGGCCTCCAGGATGAGCAGGCCGATGCCGAACACGAAGCAGAGGATGATCGGCAGATTCGCGGCGATCAGATCCAACATAAGAAGTACCTCCTTGGCAGAACGGGTCTGCCGTTTCTTACAAATCAAGCATAGCACGGGCGCGCAGGGCATGCAAGCGATCCTGCTCGAAAAATACATTTTCGCGCCTCAAATGTCACCGGGAAGCGGGGAGCAGCGCCTTGAGTGCGAGGAGATCAGCGTCGTAGACTTCCTGCAGGCTCCGGTTGTAGATGATGCTGGCCGGATGATACAGGGGGAAAAGCGTGAGATCCGCTGTGTGCTTTTCATGGGTGACAGTGACAGGCACGCACTGGCCGTGCATCGCGCCGATAATGGCCTTGCTGCCGCACAGCGCCTTGAGCGCCACGTTGCCCAGCGTCACGATCATCTGCGGCTGCACCAGCAGGATCTCCTCCATCAGGTAGGGGGTGAAGAGCGCCAGCTCCTCGCGGTTCGGCGGACGATTCGAGATGCGCCCCTTTTCGCTGGTTTTCGTTGGCCGGATCTTGACCACGTTGGTGATGTAGATGTTCTTGCGGTCCAGCTCCAGCACGCGGAGGAAGCTGTCCAGGTTTTTGCCGGCCTTGCCCACAAAGGGACGCTTTTGCAGCGATTCCTGCTCGCCGGGCGCCTCGCCAATGAGCATGACCGGCGGATGATCCGACCGGCCTTCGCCCAGGACGATGGGCTTTTCCTCCGCGGGCCAGAGGGTTTGAAAGAAACGCAGCGTTTTCTGGTTGAAGCTCTGCATGATGGACCTCCAAGGCGTGATATTGGCAAAGATCAGGGGTATTGCAGGGTGAAAGTCATTCCGTCCGCTGCCAGGGCGGTATCGGGGAAGATGTCCTGCGCGTTCTGCAGGAAGTCCTCCGGCGTTTCCATGCTGGTGGAGAAGTGCGTCAGCAGGAGCCGTCCTGCTTCGGCGTCCCGTGCCAGGGCCGCAGCCTCGCGGAAGAGCATGTGGTGGTTCTTCACGGCCAGGGGGAATTTCTCCTCAGCGCCGTACATGCCTTCCAGGATCATCAGGTCACAGCGGAACCCCAGATCGGCAATGGCATCCACCGGACGGGTGTCCGTGGCGTAGAGCACGGTGATGCCCTGTCGCGGCGCGCCCATGACGTCCTCCGGGCGGAAGGTCTGTCCGTTGGCCTCGACGGTCTCACCTTGCTGGAGCAGCTTCCACAGCGGCAGCGGAACGCCGCGGCGCTTCGCCTTCTGCGGATCGAACGCGGCCTTGCGCGGCAGATGCAGCCGATAGCCAAGGCAGGGCATGGCGTGATCCACAGGGAAGGCGGTGATGTGAAGGCCGATGGCCTCGAAGTCAGTCTGCCCGGTCAGCTCGTGCAATACGACCGGAAAGGACAATTGCGGCGCGATGACCCGCAGCCCGTTGACCACTGCGGTCAGCCCCACGGGGCCGTAGATGTGCAGCGGCGCGGTGCGCAGGGCCTTGGTCAGCGCCAGGAGCATGCCGGGCAGGCCGGAACAGTGGTCGGCGTGAAAATGCGTGATGAGGATGGCATCGATGCACTGCATGCCCCAGCCCAGCCGCTGCACGCCCACCTGCGTCCCTTCGCCGCAGTCGATGAGCAGGGCGCGTCCGTTCACGCGGGCATACAGCGCGGACAGCGCCCGGTCGGGCAGGGGCATGGTGCCGCCGGTTCCAAGGGTACACAGGTCGAGCATGGTGTGATCCTCCAAATGATGAGATGAGATGAAGAATTCGCCGGGGCAGGGGAAAAATCCTGCAAAAAAGGGCGCGCCAGTACTTGACCGGCGCGCGGGGGATGTTCAGTTCCGCATCATCCGCATGATGCGCTTGCCCACCAGAGCGGCCAGCACGATGCAGATCAGCGTATCGGGGATGAGGTAGGCTCCGTTATAGACCAGGCTGGCCCAGGGGGCGGTGTCCCAGTAGAAGATGCCGGCCATGGTGGCGGACAGGGTGCGTCCCAGCGCACCCAGCACCATGCAGGCGTACAGGCTCCACTTCTGCCAGCGCTTGGGCAACACGCGGTACAGACCGGCCAGGCCAATCAGCGCGAAGGCCAGGGGATAATCCAGCAGGAACTGGATGGGATGGGCGAAGTATCCGCCCTGAAGATATTGCAGCAGGCCATAGCCGGCACCGGCGAGCAGACCGGGGCCAACGCCATACGCCGCGGAAAAGAGCATCAGCGGGAGCATGCTGGCGAGGGTGACGGAGCCGCCCTGGGGCATGCGGAACAGCTTGACATAGCTCAGCACGAAGGACAGGGCGATCGACAGCGCCGCATAGGCCAGGGACTTGGCGTTCCAGGTCTTGCGGGAGACGCTCATGCCGATGATGATCGCCGCAAGGATGAGCAGCGTGAACAGGGTGATCCAGCCGGTGGCGCCCAGATCGCTGGCGCGCTCCAGCAGCCCGGTCAGGAAGGAAGGGGATGCCTCGGCGGTTTCTTCCGCCAGTGCAGTTGCATACAGGAACATGGGGATACCTCCTTTTTTGTGACGCATCCATGGCACAAAAAAACCCGCGACAAACGCGGGAAAGCAGAACGGCAGCTTCGCCATCGCTCCGCGATACAGTCCGGATCTGCATCGGGAGGATCTGAAGCGCCCCGCTTCCCTACGGTAGGATGACCTACACAGGTTCCAAGGGTCGGAACGGATCCTCTCAGCAATCCCGGCGGAAGAAGCCTTCCCCCAAGACCGCCCCCCCAGCGGTGGATGCGATTTCGTGCTCATTATAGCCGGTACAGGCTGTTTTGTCAAGGAAAAAAGAAAATCACAACTTTTTTTGATTTGCCCCTTGATTTTTTCGTCCAAACGTGCTATCATGTATGGCGCTGGTATCTGACGGTTTATACCGTACCAACGTGATCGGTGTAAACCGCCGATAGACAGTTCACATCAGCAGGAGGTGAAAGAAGTTGCCGAATATCAAGTCCGCTAAGAAGCGCGTGAAGGTTGCTGCGAAGAAGAACCTGCGTAATCGCATGGTCAAGAGCGCCGTTCGTACTTCCGTGAAGAAGTTCGAGGCTGCTGTTGTGGCCGATCCCGCGACCGCCAATGTGCAGTTGACCGCGACCACCTCCGCGATTGATAAGGCCGCGGCGAAGGGTGTTATCCATAAGAACGCCGCCAACCGTAAGAAGGCTCGCCTGGCCAAGCAGCTCAGCAAGGCTGCTGCCGTGTAATCGCATAGCTGGATTCGCGTTTACCCCCTCCGCAAGGATGGGGTTTTCTTTTTTGCCCGCTTTTCGCCCCTTTGTGATCGGTTGGCGAAATTTTTTTGAAAAGATCTGCTTGTCCGTTGCAGGGATTTTCCATCTTCATCCGTTGTATGTGTGTCCAACGAATTACAAATGCGGGCTGCCCAAAAGCAGGAAAGCGACAGGGCCGGTTCGAATAATGTAGAATAGGATTCCCTGCGGGAGGTAATTGACATGAAGCGACTGATTTCGATGATCCTGTGCGCGGCGATGCTGCTGATGGTGCTGGCGATGCCTGCGGCCCATGCGGACAGCTATGCCACCGCGGTCGTCAAGGGCGGATGGCTCCGCCTGCGCGACGGGGCCTCCACTGAGGCCAAGACCATCTCGGCGTATTTCACCGGCACCACGGTGACTGTGCTGGGGACGTCCGGGCAGTGGTACCGCGTGCTGACGCCGGATGGCAAGACCGGCTATATGCACTCGAGTTTCCTGACGCTCATGGGCGTGAGTAATGGCGGTACGCTGGAGGCGAATACCGCCGGCAAGGTCAAGAGCGCCAATGGCAAGCCCGTCCGGCTGCGCTCCGGCCCGTCCGTGCAGTATTCCATCATTGCCTCCTATGCGGTCGGCACGCCCCTGACGGTGCTGAGCATCAGCGGAGACTGGTGCAAGGTGCGCATCAATGGCCGCACCGGCTATATGATGAGCGACTTCATCGACGTGAACGGCGCGGTCAGCGGCGGCTATACGGCGTATGTGGTGTCCGGCAACGGCAAGAGCGTCGTGCTGCGTTCCGGCCCGTCCAAGCAGAACGCCGCACTGGCCAGCTACAATGTCGGCCAGCAGGTGACGGTCATCAGCTATGGCAGCACCTGGTGCCATGTCCGCATCAATGGGCTGGAAGGCTACATGATGTCCGAATTCCTGTCCACGGTGAAGCCGGATGTGGCTGTCACGCCCGGCAACAGCAGCTATACGGCGTATGTCACCAGCAAGAACGGCAAGAGCGTCCGCATGCGTTCCGGCGCAGGCAAGCTGTTCCCGACCATCGCGTCCTATGCGGTGGGTACGCAGGTGACGGTGCTGGAGGCCGGCTCTGAATGGAGCCGCATCCGCATTGGCACCAATACCGGCTATATGATGAGCGAATTCCTGACCACCAAGGCCCCGGGGAAGATCACCTCCGCGACCATCAGCGCCACTATGGTGCGCCCGGGCGAAACGCTGACGGTCACCGTGCTGCCCTCCGGCGCCAATGTCAGCGTGAAGTGGATCAACGACCTGGGTCAGACGGTCGGCTTCGGCACGTCCTATACGGTGGAAGCCGCTGATGCAGGCCGCAAGCTCCGCGCATCCGTCACCGGCAGCGGCAACTCCAGCGGGACGGCCACCACTGCATGGGCCACCGTGGTGAGCAGCTATGTCTCCCAGGTGTACCAGCTCAAGAGCGTGACCATCAACGATACGACCCCCACTGTGGGCCAGACGCTGACGGCGACGATCGCTCCTGCGGGCGCGACGGCCACCATCACCTGGTTCCGCGATAACGGCGTGTATGCCGGCAGCGGCTCCACCTATACCGTCCGCACGGCGGATGTGGGCTATCGGCTGTACGCCTGGGCGGATGGCACTGGCACCACCACTGGCGAGGCGACCTCTGCGTACACCACCGTTGTCGCAGAGGCGGCCTCCCCGACCATCGTGCTCAAGAACGTGACCATCAGCGACACCACGCCCACCGTCGGCGATGTCCTGCGGGCGAACGTCACCCCGGCCAATGCCACGGCGTCCTTCACCTGGCGCAGCTCCGCCGGACACATCCTCGGCTATGGCGATCAGTACACCGTCGCGGCGGATGATGTCGGCAGCAGCATCTATGTTTATGCCAACGGCACGGGCTCGACCAGCGGCTCCGTGGTCAGCAGCCTGACCACCGCTGTGCAGCCCAAGGCGGCTTCCACCGTGCGCGTGGAAGGCGTGACCCTCAGCAGCACCGAGCCGGTGGTGGGTCAGCGCCTGTACGTCACGCTGAATCCGCAGAGCGCGTCCGCGACCTACACCTGGTACCGCGATGATGACAAGATCCTCTCCACCACCGATTCCTATATCGTGCAGGCGGATGATGTGGGTCACAGCATCTATGTCTGGGCGGATGGCGCGAACGGAACCTTCGGCAGCGCCACAAGCAGGATCACCGCGCCGGTCAAGGCGAACTGATCCAGCACGCGCAGGCGAACCATACATGCAAACCGCCCGGACAGAAAGCGTTCGGGCGGTTTTTGCGTGCAGCTTGTGTTTTGAAGGGCAGCCGTGGTATCATTAATGTAATGCTCAAAGGAGGAAGAGGCGGATGGAGATCAGGAAATTGGCGGAGGACTTCTCCGTATGCAAGGTGGAAGATTATTCGCAGGTGGATCTTGCGCGGCCGTTCGTCTTCACAGGGAAGACCGACGAGGAGAATTCACTGGTATGCCCGACGGGCGAAGTGCCAGCCAATGCGACCCGGCGCGATGACGGCTGGAAGGCGTTCCGGATCGAGGGCGTGTTGGATTTCTCGCTGATCGGGATCCTGTCGGCGATCTCCGGCATTTTGGCGGAGAACAGGATCGGGATCTTTGCCATTTCCACCTTCAATACCGACTATGTGTTGACCAAAACGGAGAACTACGCGCGTGCGCTCGAGACCCTGGCCGCTGCAGGGTATACAATCGTGGGGTGAGGGGCTGTACAACGCGTCTGACAGGGCGAAAATGTGTTCCATTATCTTTCATGCTGTGCTATACTATCGTCAAGTGACGGAAGTAACTTGACGATACGGAACAGAAAAGAGGAACAGCGTATGCCACGGTATTCGGTAAACAATTACACGGTCGAAACGCTGCTGTCGGATATTAAGAGCGGCTGTATTGCCATTCCGGAAATGCAGCGTCCCTTTGTCTGGGAAAGCGCAAAGGTAAGAGATCTGGTGGACTCGCTCTATAAGGGCTTCCCGGTGGGATACATCATTGTGTGGCAGAATCCGGATGTGAAGCTGAAGGATGGCCGCTGCTATTGTCGGACAAGAGGTGCTGGATGAGCACTATAAATGGCGGCGCATCTCCATTGCGTTCCATCCGCTGGAGGAGGAGTTTGAAGTCACCAACAATGCGATTCTGAAAAGCAGCAGATGGATCCCTGATATTGCAACGATATTGCAGCCTGCATTTGATACCTTCTCCTTTGTGGTGGATTACTGTCAGAAAAATGCGATCACAGATCAAATGTCGCAGGTGAATGATGTCATCAACCGCCTGCGATCCATTCAGAACAACAGCCTTGGTGTGATCGCTCTTGATTCCACCTTGGATATTGACAGCGTGACGGAAATATTTATCCGGATCAATTCAAAGGGCGTCGTTTTGTCCCAGGCGGATTTCGCGATGTCGAAGATCTCTGCGAATGAAACCTACGGCGGAAACATCACCCGAAAAACAATCGATTATTTCTGTCACCTGCTGGAATCTCCGGAAGATTTGAAGGACATCCAGAATAACGATGCAGACTTCGCCACGCGGCCCGAGTTTGCGGCCATCAAGTGGGCCGCGTCCAAGCACGATCCCATTTACAAGACATCGTATACGGATATTCTGCGTGTCGCATTCACCTGCAAATTCAAGCGCGGCCGTCTGGTTGATCTGGTCAGTCTCTTGTCCGGTCGTGACTTTGAGACAAGAGAATTCCGCGTCGACATTGAGGAGAACTCGTTCCATCAACTGCATGAGGCTGTTTTGCAAGCCGTCAATCAGACAAATTACGAGCGTTATCTGATGATCGTGCGCTCTGCAGGGATCGTCAGCAGATCAGTGATCTGTTCGCAGAACATCCTGAACTTCGGATATGCGCTGTACCTGGCGCTCAAGGAACGCAGAATAGATAGCAATATCATCGAGCGGATCGTCCGCCGCTGGCTTGCGCTGACCATCCTGACAGGCAGGTATTCCAGCTCTCCTGAATCCAACTTTGACTATGACATCAAGCGGTTCTTTGCGTATGATGATCCCATGGAATTCCTGCGCATCACAGAGGCCGGTGAACTTTCCGATGCCTTCTGGAAGATGAATCTTGTTCAGCGGCTGAATACATCGGTTGCAAGCAGTCCCTACTTCAACATGTTCCTGATCGCCCCGGTAAAAAGCCATGACCGCGGCTTCCTGTCCGCACAAGTGGATGTGGAGGCCATGTTGGAAAACAGGGGCGACATTCACCATTTGTTCCCCAAGAACTACCTGATTGCCAACGGGATTCCCCAAACGCAGTACAATCAGATAGCCAATTATGTGCTCGTCCAGCAGGAGATCAACATCCGGATCCGCGACGCAGCCCCTTGCGTTTACATGCGTCAGGTGGTGGAACAATGCCGGACGAAGATCCCGGTATACGGCGGTATCACTGACGAAGCTGCATTGCAGAGCAATTTGCAGCAGAATTGTGTTCCCGAGGACTTTGCGTCGATGGACATCGCTGATTATGGGCGCTTTCTTGATGAGCGCCGCAGCCTTATGGCGCAGAAAATCAAAGATTATTACTTTGCGCTGTAATATGGCGTGATCACTGCATACCCGTCGAGCAAGTGCAGTCTGTTCTGAGAAAAAACAAGTCCTCTGCATGCTTCTGTGCGGAGGACTTGCTGCGCTCAGTATTCGTCGTAGTCGCGGAACTTCTCGAGCACGCCCAGATAGTCATGGGCGGTGCCGGTGAAGTGCTCCGGGTCGATGGGGTGGTGGATGTTGTAGAGGAGGCCTGTCCGGCCGGTGCGGCCCAGGTCGCCTTCGTCCAGATGACGCTCGTCCATGTGCAGGCTGACGACTTCCAGGCAGACCAGCACCGAATCGTCCCCCTCGGCGATCTCACGCTCCCATTTGAAGCGGCACTCAAGGTTCAGGAAGCATTCCTCGATCATGGGGGCGCTGACCAGCTCGGCCTGGGACGCGGTCAGTCCGGCGGCGGTGATCTCATCCGCGTCGGCCTCATTGTGCCGGATTGTGGCCATGCATGCATCGTAGATGTCGGCGGACATGAAGTTGATGACGGCCTCCCGGGTATCATGAAGGGTCTGATAGAGGTGTCCGTATTTGCTGACGGACGCGAGGATGGCGTAGAAACCGTTCTTCCCGCCGGTGAAGGTCAGCCAGGACTCCATGCAGGCATTCGACGGCCCGTTGGGCTTGCGGGTGGTGACGATGCACAGGGGCGAGGGGATGCTCGTAACGAATTCCATCCAGTGGAAGCCGTACATTTCCATCTGTGCCATGGCGTCGGGCAGTGTACGATAGGTCTTTTTCATGCGGATGCCTCCGTTCATGCTGTTTTTTACAGCAGCATGATACCTGTATCCGCCGCGTGTGTCTTGTAAAAATGCGTCATCGGCGCGCCAGCTCGAGGGCTTCGCGCGGGGACAAGAGGTGATGCCGGCGGAAGTCATGCAGGAGGTGTGCCTGATCGGTGTAGCCGAACCTGTCCACTGCGTCCAGCGGGTCGAAATACGGCGAAAGCACTATGCTCTGCCAGAGAAGCTGATACCGCATCAGCGACGCGAAGGCCTTGGGCGGGATACCCAACGCTGCATCGAAGCGCCGTTCGAGCTGGCGCGGAGAATACGCCAACGCGGCGGATACCTCCGCCATGCGGCAGCGTCCATCGGTGCGCAGAATGTGGTGTATCGCGTTCAGCACGGCGGGATCGGCGGCATCCGGGTGGAGATGCGTCAGCAGCACTTCCTCGGCGGCGCGGATGCGTCCGGGAAGGGTTGGCTCGGCCAGCAGGACGGGCAGCAGTGCCTTTGTCAAATGCGGAAAGAACGCCTCGGCAGGATAGCGCCCGTTGAGGCTGCCGCGCAGGGGCGCTTCGGCAAAGAGGCAGGCAGTCCAGGCATAAAAGCGGATGGCGAAGGTGGAGGACAGTCCGCTGGTGCGCCCGCTGGGGAGACTAAAGGAAGAATGCTCGTCCAGCGTGCAGAACGAGCTGCTGATACAGTTCGCTGCATAGTCGATGCGGAAGATGATGTCCATGCAGGTGTCCGGGATGACGATGCCGCCCGGCGTGGGACAGTCCGGCAGGGGATGTTCGCCCCCCCAGAAGCAGCGGATATACGGCGCGAGGGCCGCACAGGGTGCAACTTCCCGATAAGTGCTGTCTGCCTGAAAGGGTGTGCCGGTGATGGGGTGGTAGCGTTGTGTCAGAGTGCGCATATCACTCGAGCCCTGATGCATCCAGGCGGATGCAGGACACGATGTCGCCGGGGAGGGTGGTGTTTTCCCCGTGCAGGCGTGCGGCGCGAAGGCCAGCCAGACCATGGATCAGCGCGCCATAGGCTGCGGCCAGGCAGCTATCCATGCGGCCGTCGGGATAGGCCGGATACCGGCGTGCGAGCAGGGCTGCGATGATGCCGGTCAGCACGTCGCCCGAACCGCCCTTGGCCAGCGCCGGGGAGGCGTGCAGGTTGCAGTAGGTCGCGATGCCGTCGGTGATGAGGCTTCGCGTGCCCTTGAGCAGTACCGTGCAGCCGCACAATTCATGCAGGCGATCCAGCGCGGAGAGGGCATCCGCCGTGACGGCCTTGGGCAGGCAGTCCAGCAGACGCGCCGCTTCGCCGGGATGGGGCGTGATGACATCGGCCTCTTTCAGGGGGAGGAGATCATCGAACCCGGCCAGCAGGGTCAGGGCATCCGCATCCCACACGACGGGGCATTCTGCCTGGGCGAAAAGCCGCAGGATGGGCATGACGTCACTGCTCTGCCCAAGGCCGCATCCGATGCAGGCCGCATCCGCGCGGGAAAGGGCCTTGCGGGCGATCTCGGCGGAGGACGGCAGGAGCATGCCGTTCTGCTCGGGCAGGGGGATGCAGGTGGCACTGGGGGCGAGGGTCTGCAAAATGGGCAGGAGGCTCTCGCGGCAGAGGATCGACGTCAGCCCTGCACCGGTGCGGACGGCGGCATTGGCACACAGCGCGGCAGCACCTGCCATGCCGCGGGAACCGCAGAAGATCAGCACGCGCCCGAAATCGCCCTTGTGCCAGGTGGGCTGGCGGGCAAAAAGGCCGCCCGTCAGATCGGCCGGCTCCAGCACGGAAAGACCGTCGTAGGCCAGATCGGGCTCCTCACCTTCCGGGATGAGGATGGGCTGGAGCGTGATCCGCCCGGTGAAGTCCGGCGCACGGTTCAGCAGCAGGCCCTGCTTGATCCGGTGGAAGGTGACGGTCGCGCTGGCCTGGATAACGTCCTCGCCCAGAGGATGGCCGGTGACGGCATCAATGCCGCTGGGGACGTCCACCGCGATGATGGGCGTGCCGGTAGCGTGGCGCTCGTTGGCCCAGCGGATGAGCAGCGCAGCATCGCCGTCCACGGCGCGGGAAAGCCCGGTGCCAAAGAGTGCATCCACGATCACATCGCACGCGGGGAGGGAATCGGCCTCATCCGCGCCCACGCAGGGAATGTGCATCATCCGGGCGAGGTGGCGGTTCATCAGCGCATCGCCGTGCGCGTCGGGCGTGACCTCTGCGATGAAGGCCTTGCCGCCCTGCGACGTCCACAGGCGCGCAGCCGCGTAGCCATCTCCGCCGTTATTGCCGGGGCCGCAGAGGAAAACCGCCGTTCCGCCGGGGGCATATCGGGCGATGGCGGCGCATACGCCCGTGGCGGCATGCTCCATCAGCAGCGCACCGGGCACGTCATATTCGGCCATGAAGCGGCCCTCGAGCGCCTTCATCTGGTCGGGAGTGATCGTGGTCAGCATGGGCGAACCTCCTTTGAAAATCAGAAGCGTTATCTACATTATAGCGTATCTTTGGCGGAATGCAAGTCCTGATAGTGCCTGCGGGTCGCTTCGCCGCCGCGCAGATGGCGCACGGACTTGTTGTATTCCAGCAGCGCCCCCACCTGGCGCCCCAGGCGGACGTCGATCTGCGGCAGACGCTGCCCCATGTCCTTGTGGACGGAGGACTTCGACAGCCCGAAGGCCGCTGCGGCCTGGCGCACCGTGGCACGCTTCTCCAGCATATACTGCGCCACGGTCAGGCAGCGCCGGGCGATGGTCTCATCCATGCGGATCACTCCCTCAACATGATTTGTAAAGGATATGAGCGCCTGGGCAGGGGCATTCACAGAGCGGAAACGCGGCGAAAAGCAAAAGTTCAAAAAAATTCTGAAAAAAGTTGAAAAAAGGGGTTGACAATTCCACGGAAGTGTTGTAATATATAACACGTCGCCTGACGCACCGCAAGATGGTGACACGGGAAACCGGGGTGTAGCGCAGTCTGGTAGCGCACGTGCTTTGGGAGCATGGGGCCGGGGGTTCGAATCCCTTCACCCCGACCAGACCTCACCTCAATAGCGTGGCTCCTTGGTCAAGCGGTTAAGACACCGCCCTTTCACGGCGGCTACAGGGGTTCGAATCCCCTAGGAGTCACCATTTTCTCCTGATTCATGGCACGGGCCTTTAGCTCAGTTGGTTAGAGCGGCCGGCTCATAACCGGTTGGTCCCGGGTTCAAGTCCCTGAAGGCCCATTTTTGCAAGTGGCCCGGTAGCTCAGTTGGTTAGAGCGCCAGCCTGTCACGTTGGAGGTCGAGGGTTCGAGCCCCTTCCGGGTCGCCACTTTCCCCAAAGGACTTGTACCAAGAGCGAGCTTCGTGCTGGCGTAGCTCAATTGGCAGAGCAGCTGATTTGTAATCAGCAGGTTGCGGGTTCGAGTCCCATCGCCAGCTCCATTCTCCTTGGACAATGGAGAACTCAACTTCATATGGGTAGGTTCCCGAGTGGCCAAAGGGAGCAGACTGTAAATCTGCCGTCACTGACTTCGGTGGTTCGAATCCACCCCTGCCCACATCTTTTCTGCGGGAATGGCGGAATTGGCAGACGCGCATGATTCAGGTTCATGTGCTCGCAAGAGCTTGCAGGTTCAAGTCCTGTTTCCCGCACGAATGTCCGAACATCGTAAGGTGTTCGGATTTTTTGTTGCCACCATTCCTGCTCATTCCCCGGCGCATATTCTGCTGATGTCCCTTCGGCCGCCAGTGTCGCATTGCTCTGCGCAAACAGCAGGGTGTGCAGGCTGCTTCCGCCTGAATGGCGGTTTCTGTGCACAAAAGACTGCCGAAAATAAAAAAACCGGATATGATCCGGATTCAGACTGGCGAAAAAAGCAAGCGGTTCGCATCAGTT
>CAZIUA010000011.1:0-42888 GCA_964542315.1 uncultured Faecalibacterium sp.
CTCCACCATGGCGGGATTCAGGCCGTGGATGCCCTCCACCAGCACCGGCTGACCGGGCTTGAGCTGGAGCGGAACGCCCTTGGGCTCGCGGCTCCCCGTCGCGAAGCAGTATCGCGGGATCTCGACCGTTTCGCCGTCCATCAGACGCTGCATATGCTCCCGGAACAGCGGCACATCCAGCGTATGGAGCGCCTCCAGGTCAACGCTGCCGTCCGCCTCCACGGGAAGATCATTGCGGTTGCGGTAGTAGTCATCCAGGGAGATCATCACCGGATCCAGCCCCAGCACCCGCAGATGGATCGCCAGGCGGCCGGTGAAGGTCGTTTTGCCAGAAGAGGACGGCCCGGCCACCAGCACGATGCGCTTGCCATGGGTGGCGATGGTGTTGGCGATATCCGCGATGGCCTTGTCCTGCAGGGCCTCGTTCACCCGGATGAAGGAGCGGAAGCGCTTCGCCTCACGCAGCACATGCAGGTCGGGCGCATTCTGCACACCGAGGATCTCGCACCAGCGCGCGCTCTGGTCGAAGGCGCTAAGCTGCTTGGGGCGCTCGATATACGCATTGGGGATGGTCTGATCCTTGCGGCTGGGCAGCATGAGCGCCATGCCGCGTCCGGGCAGATGCTGCACGCCGAACACCCGCACATAGCCGGTGGACGGCGCCATTGCCCCGTAGAAGTACTCCCACATGCCGCCGCATTCATACATGTTGAAGAAGGGCACCGTGCGGCGCTTCAGCAGGGCGACCTTGTCCGGCTGGCCATCCTCGTCGAAATAGGCGATCGCGTCATCCAGCGACCATTCCCGCTTGGTGAAGGGCAGATCAGCCTCCGCGATGCGGTGCATTTCCGCCTCAACACAGGCGACATCCTCCACCGTCAGCTCATGCCCCGGTGTGCGGATGAACACACCGCCCACGCTGTACTCAATGCGCACGCGCTGCCCCGGCATCACCCGGCGGAAGGCCAGCAGCAGCACAAAGCGCAGCGAGCGCTCATAGATGCGGCGGCCCTCCTCGTCCTGCAGCGTCAGCGGATGCAGCTCCCACGGGCGGGTGACGCGGTCGTTCATCTCCAGCGCCTGTCCCTGCTGGCGCACGGCCAGCACGTTTTCCGTTTCCACAGACAGCGCATGGAGGCATTGCATGACCGTCATGCCGTTCTCCACCTCTGCCTTATTCTTGCCGCATGTAATCCACATAACGTGCCTCCTTGATCGGTTTTCTTGGGCCTGCATGGTTTCCCTTGGGCTGGCGGATCAGCAGGCCGGTCAGCCCTGCTGCGTTCAGGTTATTCCTCAAAGGGCATGCTGCTGCGTTCCACCTGGCGCAGTTCCGCATCCAGATCACGCGGATGCCCATGCTCCTGCTCGTATTCTGCGTCGCGCGCCTGCATCTGGATCCGCTTGGTGTTGACATAGGCGCGGTTGCTCGGTGCGGCCTTGGAGAGGTTCATGCTCATCAGCAGTCCGCCGCCCTGCTGGGGACGCAGGCGCACGCGCACCAGCAGCAGGCCGTGGTGATTGCACTTGGCCAGGCCGATGTACTTATCCGGCGTCTGGCGGACATAGCCGCCCTCATCCAGGGTGACCTTCTTGGCGCAGACCGGGCAGCGCAGGACGCGTGCGAACTCGCTGTCAAAGGCCGCCTGCACGGTGTCGAAGCGCTCGCCCTCATGCCGGGTCTTCCGGTCGGAATGGATGAGCTGACGAGGCTGCTGGGGGTACTTGAGCACCTCCGTCGGATCCGGCAGCTTGGCGAAGACCAGTGCCGTGTAGTAGGCGTCATGCAGCGCGTTATGGAAATAGCGCGATTCATCCGGCTGGATGTCGAGCATTTCCATGGCGGCCTTGAGGCCCTTGCGCTCGCGGCAGTGATACACATCGGAGAACAGGCGCTGGATGTCGCACAGGGGCGGCAGCTTCACCTGGCAGCCGAAGAAATCCATGTTCTGCTTGAGGACGCTCACATCGTCGCAGCCCCAGGTCAGGAGGGTATAGTCCTCCCCGCACCAGGCGGCGAACTGATCCATCGCCTCCAGGAATTGGGGCGCGTCCGCCAGCTCCTCAGCACCCAGCTGGGTCATCTTCCGGATGCGCGGATGGATCTTCACATAATGGGTCGGACGGATCGGGATGGAGATCGAATCCACCACCTCGAAATTCTCGCCGACCTTGACCGCGCCGATCTGAATCATCTCAAAGATCAGCCGGTCGCCGACCTCGCGATACACATGCGAGTCGAAGGACATCGGCTGATTCCATTCCAAATCCACCACAATATAATGCAAAGCAACAATCTCCCAACACTGCAATGATTCTTCCTGTTGCGGAAGATCAGAATTCCTCTGCGGCGCACATGCCCGCCAGCGCGCCTGTTGACCAGGCGATCTGCAGATTGTAGCCGCCCGTATGCGCGTCCACATCGAGCACTTCGCCCGCGAAGTACAGCCCCTGCACGAGCTTGCTCTCCATGGTGGAGGGCGTGATCTCCTTGACGGACACGCCGCCGCGCGTCACGATGGCCTCCTCGATGGGGGCCAGCTTCTTCAGCGTCAAGGGCAGGTTCTGCATCCGCTCCGCCAGGATCTCGCGCTCCTCGCGGGTGATTTGCGCGCAGACCTTGTCGCCGTCGAGCCCGCACAGCCCGGCGAACATTTCCGCCAGGCGCGCGGGCAGCAGACCCGGCAGCACACTGCGGAGCATCTTGCGGCTGTTCTCATCGAAATCCCGCTGGAGCCGCGCATCCAGCTGTTCGCGCGTCAAGCCGGGCTTGAGGTTCAGGCTGACGGAGGCCTCCGCCATGTTCTCCGGCAGATGGCAGCTCATGGTCAGCACCAGCGGCCCGGACACGCCGAAGTGGGTGAAGAGCATCTCGCCCAGATCGGAATAAAGGGTCTTTTTGCCCTTCTTCAGCGTCAGGGTGACATTGCGCAGGCTCAGGCCCATCAATTCACCAGGCCAGGATTCGACCGTCTCCACGGCGGAAAGCACCGCACTGCGCGGCACAAGGGTGTGTCCGATGGCTTCGGCCATGCGGTAGCCATCGCCGGTGGAGCCCGTCAGTGGACAGGACAGACCGCCGGTGGCCAGGATGACCCGGTCGCCGTCGATGATGCGGCCGTCCATGAGCTTCACGCCGGACACAGCGCCATCCCGGGTGCAGATCTCCTGCACGCGCGCGCCGAAGACGATCTTCACGCCCGCCTCGCGCATGAGCTTTTCGAGGGTACGCGTCACATCGGAGGCCTTTTCCGTCGCCGGGAAGACGCGCCGGCCGCGCTGCACCACCACGGGGCATCCGCCGTCCTCCAGCAATTCCATCATCTGCTGGGGTGAAAAACAGGACAAAGCCGAATACAGGAAGCGCGGATTGCGCGCCACCTCGCGCATGAATTCATCCACCGTGCAGTCATTGGTCACATTGCAGCGACCCTTGCCGGTGATGTAGACCTTCTTGCCGAGCTTCTCGTTGCGCTCCAGCAGGGTAACGCGTCCGCCGGTGCGTGCGGCAAAGATCGCGGCCATCATGCCCGCCGCGCCGCCGCCGATGACGATGACATCATGCATGATTCTTTCCTTCCTCCTCCAGGTACACCTCGTAGGTCTCCCAGATGGATTCCAACTGGCGGAAGTGCTGGGTCAGCGCTTCCTTGCGATGCAGCCCCAGCGCCACCAGCAGCGCGTTGATGAGCGACAGCGGCGCGGCGAGGCTGTCCACAAAGGAAGCCATATCCGTCCGGGCGGTCAGGGTCGCGTCCGCCATATCAGCCAGGGGGGACATGGGGCCGTCCGTGATGGCGACCACCTGTGCGCCGCAACGCTTGGCAAAGCGCATGGCCTCCAGCGTGCGGGTGGAATAGCGCGGGAAGGAAATGCCCACCAGCACGTCATTCTCCTGCAATTTGGAGATCTCCTCGAACACATCCGTCGCCCCGGAGGACACCAGATGCACCTGGTCGAAAATATAGTTGAGGTAATAGCCCATGAACTGGGCCAGGGGCGCCGCCGAACGCAGCCCCATGACGTAGATGGCCCTTGCGGACAGCAGCCGGTTGACCACGTCCTCGAAGACGTCGCGGTCCATCTGCTCCAGCGTGGCGCGGAGGTTCTGCATATCGCTCTTGAGCACCACGTCCAGCGCCTCGCGCGGATCCATCTCGGTGGACATTTCAAAGCGCTGATTGGCGGTCAGGCGGTGGCTGACCAGCTCCTGAAGGCTGCGCTGGAGCTGCGGATAGCCCTCATACCCCATCGCCGAGGCGAAACGCACCACGGTGGATTCGCTCACGCCCACGCTTTCGCCCAGGCGGTTTGCCGTCATGAAGACGGCCTTGTCGTAATGCTCCACGATGTACTGGGCGATCTTGCGCTGCCCCTTGCTAAGCCGCCGGCCGGATTGGTTCAGCCGGTTGATCATATCCTGCATTTCCTGCATGATGCTTCTCCTGCCCTGTGTGATGCACGGCGGATGGGCCATCCCGCTTTTTGTCGATGCCGTGCCTACCATTATAGCGGATGCGCGCGATTTTTGCAAGTCAAAGGCGGCAAAGCTGCAATTTTTCCTGCACAAAAGGCGGCATCAGCGCAGCAGCTCCGCCGGGATCTCCTCCGCCATGCGCTCATAGCCGCGCTTGCTGGGATGGAGATGGTCTCCCGAGTCGTATTCGGGCAGGAACCAGTCCGGCCGGGACGGATCCCGCAGCGCACGGTCGAAGTCGATGCAGCCGTCGATCAGATCCGTCGTGCGGATGAAGTCATTGAAGGCATGGCGCATCTCCTGGCGGAAGGGCGCGTCCGTGCGCCAGCCGCCCATGGGCAGCAGCGTGCCCACATAGACCTTCAGCCCCATGGCGCGCGCCTGGGCGATGTAGGTCTTCAGCCCGTCGATCAGTGCCTCCACCGTGGGCAGGTCGCTCATCGGGCGGAAGATGTTCACGTCCTCCCCCACCGGGTGGATGATATCATTAATGCCCTGCTGGATGATGACGGCGTCCGCACCATCGGTCGGCACCTCATGCAGGAAGCGCCGCTCACCCTTCAGGCCGTAGCTCTCGTAGGTCAGGCAGGTATACTCCCGGAGGATGCGCGTTCCGCTGGCGGCGCGGCGGATGATCGCCGTATGGGCATGCCCCTCGCGGATGCAGCGGAGCTGGAGGTCATCCGGCCAATCCTGCGCGGTGATGGAATCGCCATAGCAGACGATGGTGCGGTTCTCCTGCGCCGTCAGGATGGACACATTGGACAGGAAGTAGTTCAGCTTCGTCGCGCGGGACGCGGCAACATCGATCTGCGCCTGCTCCGTTTGATCGCCGTTGGCATACAGGCCGCCGCTGAGCTGACCGCAGGTAAACACCACCGAGCGCATGAGGGTGAAATCCGCCAGGTAGAAGCTGACGGACACCGTTTCCCCGGCAAAAAGCGGCACATCGAGCGCATCGCTGGTCACCTGCGCACCGGCGGCAATGGTCGTTTCGCGCGCACCGCCGAAGGTCACGGGCAGGAATTCACCGCGCACGAGCAGCGTCGTTTTGGTCAGGGTGACGGGCTCCGTGCCGCAATAATTGTCGAAGGTCAGGCGGATGGCCATGCCAGCCTGCTCCGCGTCCTTCCCCAGCGGAATGCGGATGGGGTATCGCAGGGTGATGTCCCGGGCATAGCGCTCCGGGCGGTTCTCTGCGATGGACATCGCATTGCCCCATATGCTGACCCAGTGCTTTTCTGATGCTTGCTTCATGCGGATGCCTCCCTGTGCGTCATATCGATCCATTATAGCATACTTCAGGGGAAATGGGAACACAAAAAAGGAGGCCGAAAGCCTCCCGTTGCGGATCGAAACATCCCTTATCCGGCATTCCACCTCATCCGTCTTCGCCTCAGAGGGGGAGGCTATCCGCGCCGCCCCCGGGCTTCCCCTTGAGGGGAAGCTGTCGCCGCAGCCACTGATGAGGTGAGGACCTCACCACGATCAACGCGATCCAGCAGGCTCCCAAGGCCCTGCCCCCCCCTCACACCCCGTATTTCAGCTTCACGCGCTCCAGCTTTTCGCCGAAGGGTTTTGCCAGGAAGTACAGGAAGATGAAATTTGACACGGCATACAGTGCTGTATAGGGCAGCGCGGTCGCGATGGAGGCGGCGTACAGCGCCCAGTCGAAGCGTCCGCCGACCCAGAGCACATTCCACACGTCCATGATGAGGGAGAACGCCACGCCAGCCAGCACGCCATAGGTCAGCAGCAGCGCGCGGTGCCGTTTCAGCCACGGTGCGAGCCAGCCAGCCGCCAGGCCGATGAAGCCCCAGGCCAGCATCTGAAAGGCCGTCCACGGCCCTTGCCCGAAGTAGAAATTGCTCAGCACCGCCGCCAGCGCCCCCACCAGAAAGCCTGCCTCGCCGCCCAGGTATATCGCGGTGATGACCGTCAGCGCGGTGATGGGCTTGAACAGAGGGATGAAACGTCCGACGATGCACAGCGCCGTCATGACCGACACGATGACCATCCGCCTTCCGCCGGTCTTCTTTTTTTCAAAGCCGGTGAGGAAAAAGAGCAGCGCCATGCAGGCCATGCCGAAGGACACGAGCAGATGCTTTTTCTCATCAAAGGCCAGCGCGCCCAGCAGCACCAGCGCCGGCATCGCCGCAAAGGGCAGCGCTACACGCAGCGCATCCCGCATGCGCCTGTTCCGGATCACGATCATGGCCGTCCCTCCTCTTGCAGGAGGATGGCGGCATCCTCCACCGTCACCGCACCGTCCAGAAGGCCGCGGCTCATGCGGCTGATGGCCGTGGTGTAGAAATGGTTCTGCGCAAAGAACGCCCGCGGCGTATCCTCGGAGACGATCTGTCCGCGGAAGACGAAGCAGCACCGGTCAGCGCATTCCGCGGCGAATTCCACATCATGCGTCACCAGCACGAGGGTCATGCCCTGCGCCCGAAGCGCCTTCAGCACCCCGATGAGCTTCGCCTTCGCCGCGGCATCCACGCCCTTGGTCGGCTCGTCCAGCAGAAGCAGGCGCGGATGCGTCGCCAGCACCTTCGCCAGCGCCACCAGCTGCTGCTCGCCGCCGGAGAGGTCATACGGGTGGCGATCCAGCAGGGGCGTGAGGTCAAAGGGCAGCAGATCCGCCGTGACATGGCCTTCCGCCAGCTCCTCGCGGACGGTATTGCACAGGAAGACACTCTGCACGTCCTGGGGCAGCAGCGTCAGGCAGTTCTGATACAGGGTCTGCCCCGGATACTGGCGGAGCTTCCGCCCGAAGACGCGCACCTCGCCGCTGTAGGGCTTATTCAGCGCAGCCGCCGCCTTCAGTGTGGTGGACTTGCCGGAACCATTGCCGCCCAGGATCGCGCAGATCTCGCCTTCCCGCACGGTGAAGCTCATGCCGGAAAGCACGTCCGGCGCATGGCGGTCATAGCGGAAGTACACATCGCGGAATTCCAGCGCAGGGGCGCGCGTTTCATCCAGGGGGGATTCCGGCGGCAACGCACGCGCCGAAGCCCCCGCACGCCCGATGAAGGCACGGCCTTCGCGGACATCCAGCGGACAGTCGCCCTTGCCATTCACCCGGTGAAAGAGCCGCACTGCCGAGGGCATAAAGTGCATCAGATCCGCCTTATTCTGCAGGCGGCTGACAACCTGACGGGGCGCGTCAAGATCCAGCACGCGGCCTTTTTCCATGACGAGCAGCCGGTCGCAGGCCGGGATGACCTCCTCCAGACGGTGTTCCGTCATGATGACCGTCAGCCCCAATTCCCGGTTGAGCTTGCGCACCGTGGCGATGAAGTCCGACGCGGCAATGGGGTCAAGCTGCGCGGTCGGCTCGTCCAGGATGAGCAATTCCGGCTGCATGACCATCACCGCAGCAAGGTTGAGCAGCTGCTTCTGGCCGCCAGACAGGGTCGAAACGTCCTTCTCGAACCAGTCCTCCATGCCGAAATAGGCCGCCATTTCCGCCACGCGCCGCGCCATGTCCGCCTGGGACAGCCCCATGTTCTCCAGCCCGAAGGCCATCTCATGCCAGACGCGGTCCGTCACGATCTGATGCTCAGGACGCTGCATGACATAGCCGATGCGCCACGCCGCGTCCCGGTCGGTGAGGTGCTCCTGCGGCGTGCCATTCATCGTGATGCTGCCGCTGACCGTCCCCAGGGGGGCGATCTCGCGCTTGAGCAGGCGCAGCAGGGTGGATTTTCCGCAGCCGGTGGGGCCACAGACCGCCAGGAATTCCCCCTTCTCCACCGTCAGGGAGACATCCGTGATGGCAGGATGCTGGCCATTGGGATAGGTGAAGGTCAGATCTTTGACCGCAAGCAATGCCATTTGATTGTCTCCTTTCCGGTGATGATAGCGGGCAGCAAGGCCAGCAGGGCATACGCCGCATAGCCGGTCAGCGCCCTTGCCGTCATGGGGGACAGGCGGAATGCCGGATAGTATGCCACCGTCCTGTCCGCCAGGCCAAAGAGCGACAGCGCCGCCAGCACCACTGTCACCGCCAGCAGCAGCACATCGTCCTTCCGCCAGCGGAAGATGGCGTAGTGGCTTCTGCGGCCGATGCCATAGCCGCGCGCGGTCATGCTGTCCGCCGTGATGATGCCGTTCTCCAGCGTCCATGTGACCATGACGGAGAAGATGCGCAGGCCGCCCTTGATGCGGTCGATCAGGTTGTCCTCGCGGTACAGGCCCATCGCGCGCTGGCTTTGCTCCACCTGCGCCGCCTGACACGAGAACAGCGGCACATACCGCAACGCCATGGAGAGCATGAGCGCCAGCTTGGGCGAGAGCGTGCCGAACACGCACAGCAGCTTTTCGCTGGTCATCACGCGGGTGAAGGCGCGGAACCAATACAGCACGGCCAGCAGCATACAGCCTGCCGCAACGCCGTAGATCGCGGCCTCCAGCGTGACGGGATTGCGATTCAGCACAAAGAGCACCGTCACGCCCTTGTGGGACACCAGGGGATTCACCAGCGCCATGCCCGCAAAGAGCGCTCCTGCGTACAGGTGGCCCCGCCATGGACGCAGGCCGCCCAGCACGCCCAGACAGAAAAGCGCACCCAGCAGCGACGATCCCAGCAGCACCGGATCCATGGAGAACATGCACAGCCCTGCCGCTGCCAGAAAGTAGACGGTCAATGCCGCCGGATGATGCTCACCAAAGCCGCGCATGCTTTCTCCTCCCCTTCTGATTTAGAAATCCTTGCCCAGTTCGAGCGTATAGCGCCATTCGATGCGGTCTCCCGGCGTGAGCAGGTATTGGTCGCACCCCACCGAGGGCGCCTCGCCATTGACCAGATACATCCAGCCGGACAGATCGCCGAAGTCAAACTCGTAGAGATTGCCGATCCCCTGCACATACATCATGCCGGAGGTGCCGCTGCTCTCCATGTGGATGGCATAGGCACGGGCGGCATCCGTCAGGAGGGTATACGCCGTGTCGCTTGCTGTGATGGGGAATTCCGTTTCCGGCAGGATGATGCCGTCCGCCGGGATGTGTTCCGCCTGACCGGCCACCAGGTCACAGCGGATGGACATGCTCACCTGCCCGATTGCATTCGACTTATTCAGCGCGGTCACAGCATAGAAATCCGACGCAGGCTGGATATCCGTCAGCAGCAGCACAGCCAGCAGCAGCGCCGCGGCGATCCCCACGGCCAGATAGCTCTTCGGGTGACGCTTGCCCCGAAGCAGCAGCACCACACAGGCTACAATCGCCAACGCGATGATGACCGCCGTGCCGATGGCCTTGTAGCTCCACGCCGTATGTATTTCGCCCGGCACGTTCGCCGGATGCACGATCTGATACAACGCGGGCGCGCCGTCCCTAAGGCGCTGGCAGGCCGTCAACGCCAGATACGCCTGAATGGTGGCCGTTTCGTTATACGCGCCGCCTTCCACATGGCTGAAGGAACCATCCGCCAGGCGATACCGCGCCAGCACATCCAGCAGCGTCACGCCCTCCCGGGTGAAGCGCGCGTCGCTCAGCGGATCGATGTCCAGCGCACAGAGCGCAATGATGACCTGCGCGGTGCTTTCGGCATTTTCCACGCCATAGGAAGTGAAGCCGCCGTTTGCCAGCTGCCTTGCGGACAGCAGATCCAGCGCGCGTGCCACCGCATCGGCCTGATCTGCACGGTAGGGTGCCAGCGCCTGCAGCACCATCGCGGTCACGTCCACATCGGATGTGTTGCCCGTGATGGCCCAGCCGCCGTCATCCTTTTGGAGATCCAGCAGGGTCTTGACGGCCTCCTCCGCCGTGCAGACAGGGCTTTCAAAGTCATTGTGCAGCAGATGCAGCCCCCACACCCAGCTCATCACGCCCTGCTGACCGATGGTGTCCGACAGGGTCTCCGCGGTGAAGTCCGCCGCGTCCTCTGTGCTGCCTGTGGCGGACAGCGCCAGCACCAGCTTCTGCCGGGTGGCCGCCGCACGCACGGAATACGCCGCCAGATAATCCACCAGCGCCTGATGGCAGGCGGACAGGTCGTATTCTCCGCCATTCAGCGCGATGGCATACCACTCGCCGCCCGTACCCATGCTTTCGGGCAGGGCGAATGCGATCCAGGCCTCGATGCTCTCTGAGCCGGCCTGATCTGCCTTGAATTCAAGAATGCCCCCGGCAAGGCTATTGACCCTGCCGGAAGCATCCTCCGCCGCGCCCACCGGCAGCGAAAACGCCGCCAGCAGGCACAGCAGAAGGGAGATGATCCGTTTCTTCACGTTTTATTCTCCAACGGTCACAATGCACACAGGGGGAACAAGGGTCATGCTCTCACTGACCGCGCTGATGACGTACTCGCCCGCCTCGGCGAAGGTCATCACCGCGCATCCGTTCTCATCGGTCGCGACTTCGGTCTTTTCGCCATTCACGGTGAGGGTCGCATTCGCCACGGGCAGGGTCACAGGCGCCCAGTTCTCATCAAACCCGGCAGCGTTCAGAGTCAGCGCCACCTCAGCATTCACAGCAGCCGCCGCCACGGGTGCGGTGAAGAAGGTGTAAGTATCGCTATACGCTGTCAGATCGGTATACACAAAGGCTTTGACATGGTCGCCAGCCGCAACGGGATCCGCCAGGCTCATGGCCGAGGCGTCGTTCAGGTAGTAGCCGTAGCTGCCGCCGTTCTCCACGCCCCACAGCTTCGTCAGGGACTTGCCCCACTCGCTGTCCGCCGCGCCGAAGGCTTCCGCGCCGTCCGCATGGTAGGCCGCATGCGCCGCCATCAGCACATCACAGATGGTCAGCGCACCGTCGCCGTCCGCATCGGTCAGTTCCACCGCCGCATGAGCCAGCACCAGCGCGCCGGTATCATCCGAGATGGACACGAACGCCACAGGCGCTTCTTCCGTCGCAGCAGCGAAGGAAAGGAGCATCAGCAGCGCACACAGGAGAGAAAAGAGTTTCTTCATGGTTCGACCTCCTTATGGGCCGTCGTTGTCGTCGGCTGACACGCCCCAGCCGACTGCAAACAAATACACCTCCGACGTCATCGCCGGAGGTATGCAGCATGAACAAGCCGTGTGATGCATGCAGCAAGCACACCGCTCTTGTTCCGGCTGCACACTTCTCGCCAAACTGTGTTGCCGCGGAAGGGTACGGCAGGTCTCCTGGCTCGTGACGACGCGGATGGCTCCGCGGTGGCGCGCCCCTTCTCAGAGATGACTCTCCAATGGGTGGATCGCGCGCCTTCTGATCACTCACAGTAGTGGCGGCTGCTCCGGTTTTTCACCGGATTCCCTTTTGCGCCGCCCCGACAAAAGATGTGGGGCAGACCGTATTTCCGCATATTCAGTTGACGTGGGATATTGTATCACGTTCGCCATGCGGCGTCAAGCGTTGACACCGGCACGCCATGCGGCTATAATGGATGCAGATCGACACGGCATGATGACTGAACAGGAGGTCGCCTATGCATACGCCCTTTCACGATCCGCTGATCCTCCCCCTGCCCGATGGCTACCTCGGTCTGAGCACCGATCTGGGGCTGGCCGGCGTGACCGCGCGCACATCCGCTGATCTCACCGAATGGTCTGCGCCCTTCCCGCTTTTGCCCGAAACGCCGCCGTCCGTCCTGCATCTGGTGGGCACGAAGCATTTCTGGGCGCCCGAATTGGTCAAGCGCGGCGACGTGTGGCGGCTGTACTGCTGTGCGAGCCGTCCCGGCCTGACCCAGAGCGTCATCGGCCTGGCGGAATCTACTGACCCCAAGGGGCCTTTCACCTATCGCGGCGATGTGATCGTCTCCCAGCACAGCCCCGACCACAATCACGCCAACGCCATCGACCCCTGCGTCATCGCTGACCGCGAAGGCCGCGACTGGCTGATCTACGGCAGCTTTTTCGGGGGGATCCGCATCCTGCCCCTGCGCGCGGATGGCTTCCGCGATGCCTTTGATGAGGGGAAGCTCATCGCGGGTGGCGGACATCGCGCGGTCGAAGGCGCGTACTGCCACTATGATCCCATCCGCGACCGGTATGTGCTCTTCACGTCCTGGGGCGATCTGGGGGTGAACTATCACGTCCGCGTGGCCTATTCGGCGGACATCACCGGCCCTTATGTGGACTCCCAGGGCTTCCCCATGACCGACCCCGACCCCATTCATGTCCCGGGCGACAAGCTCATCGGCGGATACAATTTCGACCTGCCCGGCCTCCCCGGCGTGATGGCCACGGGTCACAACAGCCTCCTGCAGGATGAAACGGGGCTGTATGTCGTGCATCACGCCCGTCCGGAGGGCGACCGGCGCAGGCCCTTCCTGCAGATCCGCCGCCTGCTCTTCACGGAGGAGGGCCGTGCCCTGGCCTGGCCGCTGACGCGCGATGCGCATCCCCTGTCCACCGCGGATGCACTGCCGGACAACTGGCGATTCGTCTATCTGTGCCGGCACAACACCGGCGTGGTCTACGGGCGGCCAGTTCGTCTGGCGGATGCAAAGCCCGTCCGCGAGGGCGACAAGCTCCGCCTGAGCCTCTTCTGCAAGGATTGGGAGGGCTTTGTCTACCGTCAGGGCGTGAAAACCGCCTGCACACTGCTTTCCGCCGACGGCGAAGCCCTTTGGGGCGTGGCGGAATAAACCGCATTTTCGCATGCAAAAGCGCCTGACTCCGCAATGGAATCAGGCGCAATTGTTTTATTCGGGCAGATCCGCCGCGTCAGGCTGGATCACGGGCAGCTCCGTCAGGCGGCCAATGACGACATAGCGCGCATTGTCGAAGACGTAGGTGCAGGTGGACAGGGTGACGAGGTGGTCGGCGGCGGCATCGATCTCGACATGCGCGTCGAAGTCGGACTTATCCAGCGCATGCGTCACGAAGGCGAGCATGTCCTCCTCATCGCTCAGGGCGATGTCGTAGCAGGGATCCTTGCTGTCGGTCACATACGCCGAGAAGACCTCGACGAGGTACACCGCATCCTCGCGGATGATCACCATGAAGGGGTGCGCCTCGAAATAGCCGGGGCCGTCGTAGTCCGTCAGGCTCTCGAACATGCTGCCGTCGCGCATGTGATGGCCGTAGATCAGTGTGTTCGGGTCGGCGAAGTCCGGCAGGTTGCGGTGATCCATGAAGAGCGTACCCGCCGGGTTCGACTTGCGGTTGAACATGCGGTCGAGGTAGTAGGTGTTGTTGCCGCACTGCACCACGGGGTAGTCGATGGGCGTGTCGGGCGCGTAGATCCAGCATCGGTAATCCGCGTTGATGCCGGTGAGCTTTTCGTGGTCGATCTCGTCCATCCAGCGCTGGAGGATGGCGCGCGTCACAGCGAGAGCGCTTTCGGCGTCCGTAGCGCCCAAGGGGGCGAGCAGCGCCAGATACGCCTGTCCGAACGCGTTCCCCTGCAGGGCGGCATAGCTGTCCGCCAGCGTGACCGCGAACTCATCAGCTGCCGCAGTGGCGTATGTGTCCTCCGACGCGAAGGCCGCCGTCAAAAAGGGGAAGGTCAGCGCGCGATAGGCGGCGTTCTCTTCGCCGCGGGACGCCTGTTCCGCCGCGGACAGGGATTTCCAGAGGGTCAGCTCTTCCCATTCCTTCACACCGGCCGCGGCGAGGAAGAGCACTTCCACCGCACTGTGGATCTCGTCGCTGGAGAGGGCATCCACCGTGGCGGACGCGTCCTCAGCCAGAGCGCAAGGGAACATCAGCAGCGCCAGAAGCAGGCAAAGCAGCTTTTTCATGCGGGGAAGCCCCCCTTTCCGAGGTTGCGCAGGCTGTTGTAGTAATCCTCGCTGACGCCGTATTGGTATTCGCGCAGGAGGATGTAGCCCACCACGGCGACGAGGGCCAGGATGAGCAGGACGAGCAGGAGCTTCAGCCAAGTGGGTTGTTTGTTTTTCATCATGAACCTCGCTCAGAAAGCAAGAAGGCCGGAGGCAATGCGCGCCCCGGCCTCCTTTTGTGTGTTGATTTAGGTTGATCTCCCGACTCAGTTGGCGGCCTTGCGGCGCTTCATCTGGAGGAGCACGATGGCGATGGCCAGCAGGATCATTCCGCCGGAGATCAGCCAGGTGCTGAGCTCGAAGTAGTCGCCGGTGTCAGGCGTTTCGCTGTCGGGGAGCTCCTCGACGACGAAGGTCCACGGCACGGTGCCCATGGTATTCATGAACTCGTTGCCGAGGTCAATCGGGACGGTCAGGGTGACGATGAGCTCAGTGGAGCCGGCGCGTTTGAAGGTGCCCAGCAGGGTATTCGTGGTGAGCTGGGCGGTTTCGGACGCGGCCGCGTCGAAGATCTCCTTGTTCTTGCAGGTGACCTGGATGTTCATGCGGCTGAGGAAATCCGCGTCCTGCTCGGAGACGGGATCAACGCGCATGTACAGGCGCACGCGAGACTTGGAGTTGTTCTTGACGAGGATGCGCTGGGTGAGCACATCGCCGGGCATGACGTTCTTGAAATTCTCGAACAGGTCGGTCTCGGAATACTCACTGCCGGGGAGGAACACGAATTTCTCCGCGCCGCCCTCGTAGTTCACATTCGACGTGGCCAGTGCGCTCCCGCACAGCAGCATCAGCGCACAAAGGAGGCAAAGCAGCTTTTTCATTGTTGTCCTCCTTTACTGCGCCTTTGCCTTGGCAAAAGCGTCTTGTGCGGATGTTGCACCCATTCCTTCAGCCTGGATGCCCTGGGCAAGAATCTCCACATGGAGGGTGTAGCCTTCCGGAGCTTTGCCCTCAACCGGCGTACAGTCGGTGAACAGGACGCCGGTGGATGCACCCGGGGCAACGGGCGACGTGTAGTAGTAGAAACCGTCCGTTCCTGCCTCCCAGCCATCCTTCGTCCAGGTGATGGTGTAATCCGTTCCTTCCTTGGGGGCAACACCATACACCTCGCCAGCGGTGTTCTGCCAGGTGACGATCACCGCCGCGCGGATGTAGGCATCGATATTCTCAACATTTTTGATTTTCACGTCGTTCTTGACGTTATTCGCAAATGTTTCTTCGATTTCAATATCGACCTTCGCCGGGGTGAAGGTGTTGGTCAGCGACTGCGTCTTGTCCACCAGGTACGCCACCGTGCTGCCAACCGCGCAGGTCAGCAGCAGGGCGACGCAGACGAGCAGCACAAGAGACTTCTTATTCAGCTTCTTCATTTCTGCTCATCCTCCTTAGTTGAACTTGTTCTCTTCGTAGTCTTCATCATGCAGCCACTGGTTGTTGCGCCCGCTGTTGGTGACAGTGACAACATTCTTGCTTGCCTCCGCAACCAGGGTGATCGACTGCACGTCGTAGGTTGTCTCTCCGTAGCGGTTCGACCAGCTCGTGATCTCAGTGACGGTGTAGGTCGTGCCGACCTTGAGGCCGTTGATGGTCACGCTGCCAGTGCCGTTGATGACGACCTTGATATCAGTGTCTCCGCCAGTCACACTGAAGATGAAGCTCTCGTTACCCTTGACTTCGCCGCCCGTCTTCTTGATCGTCAGGCTGGTGATGTCCCACTCGAACTTGGCGTAGTAGGTCGCTGCGACGTTCTTTTCGCCGTCCTTCTGGGGCACGATCTTGTTGTTCTCGTCCACCCAAGTGGAGTCCACCGGCTGCGTGCAGGCCTCGTCCTTGTACCAGCCGACGAACTTGAAGCCATCGCCAGCGGTGGGGGTGGAGCCCTTCGCATTGCCTGACTTGACCTTGACGGTCTCGCTCTCCGGGCTGACGCTGCCGAAGTTGGTCGCGCCATAGGGGCCGACAGCGACGTAGTTGATCGTCACTTCCTGCTCCTTGTAGTAGAAGGTGATGATGTTCAGGTTGGGCGCGCCCTCGCCCTCATCGATGCGGATGTTGAGCGAGGCGGACGTGGGATCGACCTTGTCGTAGCCGTCGATGTCGATGGCGAACTCGGAGATGATCTCGCCGAACTTGCCCGTGCCGTCCTTGGGTTTAGCAAGTTCCTCGCCGCTGCCCTTCTCCAGATAGCGCACCTGATAGGGGTACTCATTGCGGACATAGTACAGGTTGATCTCGAGGCCGTTTGCGGTCAGCTTTGCGCCCTCAGCCGTGAGGTCCGTGACCTCCGTGCCGTTCACCATGTACTTGGTCTCCTTGTAGGTGAAGCCCGGAATGGTCATGGGGCTGGCGGTGTAACGCGTGCCAATGTCGCCGATGGCCTGGGAGCTCGCGTACTCCGTCCTGTTCGTGCCGTCGGTGTTCTGGGTGTAGTGGGTGATCTTGTAGTAGGCGTGATCGATGTCCTTGGTGTATTTGAAGTAGAGGATGTTCTCACCGTCAGCGGTGACGACGAGGCGCTTCTGGTAGGCATCGGGCATGTAGCCGCTGATGGGCTTGAAGGGCTCGGTGACAACGGCCTTGCGGTTGTCCTTGACGACCTTGTCATCCGCGAGGGTCTTGCCCGTGTCCTTCTCGACGTACTTGACGGTATAGGGCACAGCCTCCACGGGCACATACTCGAAGGTGATGGTCAGCGTCTCCTTGTCGATGTCCAGCTTGAGGGACTGGCTCTGCACGGTGGGGAAATAGCCCTCCTGATAGGCGGCGTACAGTTCGGTGTCGCCCTTGGCATCAAAGGTCTTGGTCGTGCCGGCCAGACCGGAGCCGGTCAGGTTATCGGCGACCTTGACGCTTTTGTCGCTCTTGAGGACGTACTGCACGGTGTACTCCTTCAGGATGTTGGAGCTCCACTCACCGTAGAGGGTCAGATCCTTGCGGATCTGGGTGGTGGGGTCGAAGGGCTTCTTCTCGCCGTTCTCGTAGTAGTACCACATGACGAAGGTGTAGTCGCCATTGGGCTTGGCCTTGTTCATGGCGGACTTTTCGAGGTGTTTCTTGACGTACTCCTCAGCGATGTTACCACCATGGAGGATGGTGAAGCTGGCCTCAGTCTCCGCAGTGGCGGGCTTGTAGATTTCCGTACTCTTCTCGGTCAGGTAGAACTTGACCGTGCGGATAACGGGCGTCCACTTGGCGTAGAGGATGACGTCCGTGGCGGGCATCTTGTGCTCGTCCAGCTTGTACTCATCGCCGGTGCACTGGGGGTTCTGATACCAGCCGCCGAATTCGACCGAACCGAGCTCGTAGGCGCTGGGCACTTCGGGCACATAGTCCTTGTAGGTGGACAGCGGCGCTTCGAACTTGACGGACTCTTTCTTCACGTCGTCGAACTGGTCGTTGAAGGTCAGAGTGTAGCTGTTGCGGATGTAGTAGAACTTGGCACCGTTGTAGCTGGCGTTGTTCTTGGTGGAAATATCGTTATTGATGGTGAAGCCATCGATGCCGTAGCGCTCCTCATCGGTGACATTACCAGAAGAGTTACTGGTGTCGGTGTGGTGCACCTTGTAGTAGCGGCCATCACTGCCCTGCACAGCATAGCTTTCGCCATCCAGAATCTCCACATAGTAGGTGGCGGTGTACTTGCTGTTGCCCGACTTGGGGCCCCAGAACTTCGCGCCGCCCACAGGCATGACCTGAATGCTGTTCTGCCAGGTGTCGCTCTTGTCCTTGACATACCAGCTGGAGCTACCGTTGTAGGTAGGCCACTTGCTGAGGATGTTCTCGCCCCACTTGGCGGTGATTCTCAGCGATTCGATTTCTCTGTTACTGGAGCAGCTCTGGTTCTCATAGAACTGGACACTATACTCCACGCGGTCGTAGTAGACATTGACCACGGACGAGCCATCAGCCGCGACAGTAATGGTGTCGCTCTTGACGAACTTCCACAGCTTGCTGTCCAGACCTGCGCCCTGCTCATAGCAGGAGGAGATATGGGTGTGTTCTTCTTCCTTGCAGGTCAGCTTGTAGCAGTTTTCGCGGGTGTGCACATGCTCCGTCTTGCCGCAGCCGATGCACGCCGTGGTGTGGGTGTGCTCGGTCATGCCGCAGTTGGGGGAAACGGTGCTGCCGTTTGCCACGCTACCGGAGTAGTTGTACCAGCTACCATTGATATAGACATAGCTATAGTCAAAAAACAACACCGAACCACTGTAGACCTGACCATTCTTAGGATTGTCCGGCGGATTCAGAGGGGATGCACTGGAACCAGCACCCGGATAGCAACCAACGGAATGCTTGTGCTCGGCATTTCCACAGGTGTAGCAATCGCTGTTGTGCTCATGAGCTTCCGTTTCGCAGGTGAACTCATAGCAATCATCCGTGTGGGTGTGCGTGCCCTTGCCACAGGTCAGCATGCCGGTTTCGGAATAGGTGAACTCGATGCCGGGCTCCAGATAGATTTCCTTGGTGTATTTAGACAGGTAAGAATACTTCTCGTCATCCGCATTTTCACCCCAGAAGACCACGGTGACCTTAGCGGTGGCGTTGGGCTGCCAGATAGCGTAGTAGGTCTTGCTTTCCGCAGGCATGGTCTCAGGCAGTTTGTCAACGGTGTTGCCGTTCTTTGTCTCGCTCCACCCAAGGAATTTGTAGCCAGCCCTGGTGGGTTCAGTCACCTTGCCGATCTCCGCCCCATAGCGCGCATAGACCGGGTCAGTGCCGTAGCCGCCGCCCATGTCGAAGTTCATGAGGTAGTAATAGCGGTCGTAATACACCTCAATGACCGTGCTGCCGTCCGCCGCGATGTTCGGGCGCTCGTAAATCAGGTTGTAGAAGCCCTCGTAGGTCTTCGCCACCTCGGGCACCTGGGAAGCCGTCAGCCACTGTTTGGTCTCGGTTTCCTTCACGGTGTACGCGTCGTTGTCCACGTTCTGCTGATAGTGGATGACGGTGTAGTTCACGTTGGTGGGCTTGTACACCACATTGATGGTCACGTCTTCGCTGACGCTGGCGTAGCTCAGCTCCATGCTGTCCTGCTGGGTCTCGCCAACATAGGGCAGATAGCCCTGCACCGTCGGGAACGTGACCGTCGCGCTGAAAGAAGACCCTTCCGCCAGGTTCGCGGTGTAGGGGTCGGAGACGATCTCGTTGTTCTCAAACTTGTAGTTGATAACGATGTTGTAGGTCTTCTTGACCTCATCGCCCTCAGCCAGCAGGTTCGCCTGCTGGAGGGTGAGGTAGGGGTTCGTCGCGGCGCGGCTTTCGGTGGACAGCGTGGCGGGACGCTCCGGCAGGACGGCGTCCGTCACGTTGAATGTCACCGCGCCGATCTCCTTGCCGTCAGCCGAAACCTGGCGCACGGCGTAGTTGACGCTGTTGGTGTTCGCCAGCATGGCATAGGTCACACTGAGGGTAGTGCCGGTCTGCCCGGTCAGGTTGACCCACTGTGCGCCGACCTGGATCTGCCACTGGCCGGCCTGCGCGCTGGTGAGGAACACGATGTCGCTCTTGGCCATGTTCACCGTGCCGGCGGACAGGTAAGCGGCGAGCTTGTTCTGGTAGGGCGCATCCGGGTTGGAGGGCAGGGGGACATCCTTGGGCGGGGCATTGTTCTTGCCGCTGCCGCCCTCGTGGATGTCGTAGAGCTCCTTCTGCTGCTGGTTGACGAGTTTGTTCCATTCATCCGTGGACAGGCTGTTCACGTTGAGGGTGTCTGCGGTTGCTGCAATCACGCCGAAGATCATCATCAGCGCCAGCAGCAGAGCCGTCAGTTTTGTCATTCTTTTCATGGTGTTGACTCCTCCTGTCTCTGCTGCTTAGTTGTTCGTGCGGTCGGACTCCAGCGGGATGATGTTGCCGTTTTCGTCCACATAGGCTACATACAGGCCGCTCTTCATATCCTTGAGGTAGAAGTGGTCGGGATCGAGGGGGTGCTTCTCCGCGCGGGCAATCTCAACCAGATTGCCGCTTTCGTCGGTCAGCATGAGGCTCTGATAGAGGAGCTCGCCGTTCGCGTCGCACACGTCATGCAGACCCTGCTCGATGTGCCAGGGGCAATTAGCCGCATGACCCGCACCGGGGGCACGGGGATGCCAGTCGTCAATGGTGTCCGTTACGTCGCAGGTGCACATCAGTGCCCGCATCTCGAGGTAATGCTCATAGGTGTGCATCATCAGCGCGAACAAACGGTCGTATTTCTTGCCGTCAGCCGTGTAGCCGGGCGCGGTCATGATGGACTGCATATCGGCGTAGATGGTCGTGGGGGAAGCGTTGTTTTCGATCCAGGACTGGATCAGCGCGCATTCCGCCGGGAATTTATTGCAATCAAGGAAAGCATTAAAGTCAACCGTGCCTTCTTCCTTCGGGCGGACATTGCCGTTGCTCTCGGCGGTCACGTCATCCACCTCAAAGAGGTCGGGATAGGTGGACCTGTGCCCATTTTCGCAGTTGAGCCAGTGGTTCTCGACCTCATCGGCGAGGTTCTTGCCGTTGAGGGTGATATTCCAGGTGACGTTCAGCGCCGCGCTGCGCTCGGACGGAGCCATGTTCGCCAGTTCCTCGACATACTTGCACAAATCCAGCTCGATAATGGTGTAGCTGTAGCCGGTGCTGGTGGTGGTCTTGCCATCGACGGTGGCGACGCAGGTAAACTGCTTGCCGACCTTGTCCCCGGTGGCGTAGAAGCACAGCATGGCGGACTTCGCGCCGATGTAGGTCAGGTCGTCATCCGCGATGGCGACGCCGTCCACATACCACTGGTAGGCCGTGGCGTTATTGACGGTGTAGGTGAACTTGACCTCCTCGCCGAGGATGGCTTCGGCCACGATGGGCGCTTCAGCCACGACGATCCTGGTGATCTTGCTGGTGACGGTCGAGCCGTCCGCCAGGGTGGCGATGCAGTAGTAGCTGTGAAGCTGCTTTTCTGTGGAGTCAACCTTGACCGTCAGGACGGACGGATCAGCATTGGTGTTTTCGACATTCCATTCGCTGGTGTCGGTTGCCGTCTCGGTGATCTTGACCCACTGATAGGCCGTCGCGCCATAGACCTCGAATTTGATGTTGACCGACTGGCCGTTTTCCACCTGGATGACCTCGATGTTGACGATGCGTTCTTGCACGCCAAGCTGACCATCCGCATGCCACGGACAGTTCCTGCTATGCGCCGCGCCGGGAACGGCGAGGTTGGTCAGGGTCTGCTCGCAGCCGTTGCCGCAGATGACCGCAGGCGCGCCGGCCGCCACATGGGCGCTGTGACACTTCACATACTGGTCGAAGGCAGCGCGGTCGTTCTCCAGCAGGTTCTGCAGGAAGGCATAGCTTTCCTGGGCGGACTTGCCGGCGAGCTCAGCGTAGAGGCAGTTTTCGATTTCGCCATTGGCACCGCAAATAACGCACGCGGGCGCGGGTGCGGTGGTGGCAGAGGGCTGCTCGATGACGTCCAGCTTGACCAGATCGCCACGGATGAAGCCCTTATGATTCTTGTAGGTCACGCCGTACCACACATAGCCGTCCTCCTGCTTTTCGGCGGAGGTGACGAGCAGCGCGGTGCCGCTCTTGTTGACCATGGTGATCTTCTTGCTGGTGGTGGTGGGCTTTTCGCGCATGTAGACGGAATCGGTGTTCGTCCACGCAGCGACGCCGCCCTCGGGGATGGTGACTTCATCGCCCTTGCTGACGGTGAGGCCAGCATGTGCCATGAGGACATTCATGTCCGCATAGCTCTGGAACTCAGCGCCATCGATCATGTAGGTATCACGGGTGACGGCGCCTGCATCATTGCCGCGGACAACAGCCGCATAGCCGCCGTTGACATACACGATGATGCCGACGCACTTCACGCCGCCGATCTCCAGCAGGGCGATATCACCCGTGTTGGGGTAATTGGCCTTGCTGATCTGCTTCACGGCGCCATATTTGGTCAGGGAATTGACCAGCGCGTCATAGGACGCGCCATGGGGGAACTGCTTCTCGGTGAGGCCGGCCTTATCGGCGACCCAGCTGACGAACTGGGCATCCCAAGCGGAGCCAGCCTCAGCGCCGATCCATTCGCCGTAGATGGTAGAGCCATCCGCGGCCTGGACATAGCCGGTCTGGGTCTGGGCGACGGCCACGAGGTCATCGCGCCACTTGCCGGTCTTCTCGACGGATTCCGCGCGAACAGCCCAGCTGGTATTGCCCAGTGCGCCCATGATGGACGCGTTGGAGTTGATGATCTGATCCAGCGTGCTGGATCCGCCATCGCCCTTATTCTGGAGCGTGCTATCGGTGGAGACGACCATATCGAGGTCGCCCTCGGCGTACACCACGGCACCGGGTGCACTGACCGTGGCCAGCAGCGACACAGCTGCCAGCATGGAGATCACTCTGCGGTTCATGTCCTGCTCCCTCCTTTAGTTCTGCTCAGTTTCAACGGTATCATGGACGGCATCGACGACCGTAGAGGTGACTTCGCTCCAGCCGTCGGCCTTGAGGGGATCCTCCCCATTGTTATCGCTCTGGACGGCCTGCGCCAGCACGTTTACATGGACGGTGGCGTCCATATACTCATTGCCCATCGCGGGATCGAAAACGACCTTGGTGAGGAGGGGCTCAGAGCTTTCGCCGGGCTGGAGGGCGCGGTAATAATAATAGAAGCCATCCTGCTCAGTCCAGTGCTCGAGGTTGATATCCAGGGAGATATGGTCGAAATTGAGCTCGGCATTGATGCCCTCCGCCGGGGTGATGGACTGCGACAGGCGGATGCGTGCATACAGCGGCGCGGAGCCGTTGTTGCGCACGAAGACGCGCTTATCGACGGTCATACCGGGCATGACATCCTTGACGCCCTCAGTGGGCCAAGGCTTGTCGCCGGTGGTGAGCTCCACCAGTTCAAGGTCGATAACACCGGTGGTGATGACGTTGTTGGCGGTTTCCTCGGTGGTGAAATAGGCCGCGGTGCCAGTGGCCAGGACAGCCAGCCCGGTGATCAGCAACGCGATGCCCAGCAGCCACCTTCTCCAGTTCCGTTTGCGATTCTCATTCATTCGGATCGCCCCTCCTATTATCATCATGGCAGGTACCATATGGATGTGGAAAAATGCGCACCCCGCACGGGCACGGGGGACTGACCGATTTCCCGGTCAGCCCACTGTGCCACCGCGCCCAAACGAACGCGGTGGCGGGGGTGGAAATTACTCAGTCCAGGGGTTGTAGCTGCCGGGAACACCGAACTGGGTGTTCAGGGCGGTGAAGGGATTGGTGAAGCCAGCGGCCTGACCAGCCTCAGCCAGCACCTTGATCTGCCACTGAGTGCCGATCTGGTTGTTGATCTTGGCAACGTCAGCCTGGGTGACCTTGCTGTCCAGGTAGACCTGGTGGATGGCCTTCACGGTGGACTCGTCCTTCGCCAGCACGCTGTCGTAGGTGACAACATACACATTGTAGTTGACGCCTTCGATGTCGCAGTTGTAGAAGTTCCAGTTGCCCTCGTAGACGCCGTCTTCGCTGTTCTGGGACCAATCCCACTTGCCAGCGCCGATGGAGCTCTTCTCGTAGTTGAAGTGGAGGACGTTCGCACCGGCGTCGAAGTCAGGACGGCCGTTGTCCAGCAGAGAGGGGATGGCGATGTGCACGCGCACATAGGCATCGCTCTTCAGGTTCTTGATGGTGACTTCCTTCTTGACGCCGTTCGCCAGAGTGCCGTTCTGGGCGGAACCGGTCGCGGGCATCAGTTCGGAAGCGGTGACATCGTCGAAGTTCTCTTTGAGTTCGATGTCAATGCCGCCAGCAGTGAACACGTTGTTCTTCTGCTCGTTGTCGGTGAAGTAAGCCAGGGTGCCGCCGACAGCCAGGATGGCCACCATGCACAGGGCGGTAGCCAGCAGGAGGATCTTGCGCTTGCTCATTGTTCTTGCTCCTTAGGTGTGTAATGGATTGATTAGCACGGCACAGCGCCGGAGAAATCGACGGTGTAGGTGCCGGGAACGCCGAAAGAGGTGTTCAGAGCGTCGTAGGCATTGTCGAAGCCAGCGGCCTGAGTGCCCTCAGCGACGACCAGAATGTGCCAGTTCTCGCCCAGCGTCTTGATGTAGGAAGCAACAGCCTCGTTGGAAGCGTTCTTGTCCAGGTAGACCTGCTCCATGGCGGCGCAAGTGTAGTCGGCAGGCTTCAGGGCGGTGCCGTAGGTCACAACGTACACATTGTACTTGATGCCGTCCACTTCGGTCTCGTAGTAGTTCCAGTCACCCTCGTACTTGCCATCGGTGCCGCTCTTGGTCCAGTCCCACTTGTCAGCGCCCAGGGAATCGGGAGCATAGTTGAAGTGCAGGGTGTTCTTGCCAGCATCGAAGTTGGGGTTGCCGTTGTCCAGGATGGAGGGGATGGCGATGTGCACGCGGACGTAAGCTTCCTCAGTGCCGCGGTTGGTCACATACACTTCCTTGGCAATGCCGTTCTTCAGCGTGCCAGCCTGAGCGGAGCCAGTGGCGGGCAGCAGCTTCTCGGGGGTGGTAGGATCGTTGTCGCCGAAGTTCTCGATCAGCTCGATCTTGACATTACCGGTGACGAACACGTTGTCAGCCTTGTCAACGTCGGTGAAGTAAGCCATGGTGCCGCCGACAGCCAGGATGGCCACCATGCACAGGGTGGTAGCCAGCAGGATAATCTTGCGCTTGCTCATTTTTTCTTACTCCTTTGTTGGAAATGAAGGGGGATTAATTAGCCCAGGGGTTGAAGTTCGCGCCGAAAGCAGCGTTAATCGCTTCAGCAGTGTTTTCGAAGCCAGCAGCCTGCACGCCCACGGCCATAACGGGGATGGTCACGCCATTGTTGAAGTTGTAGTCGATCAGCTGGCCGTTGATCGTATAGGGGGTGTAAATGCCCAGATCCTCGTCAATGGTCAGATGGTCGGGAGCGAGATCAACCTTGCTGTCCAGATAGAAGCCAACATAGGCAGGGGTCTTGGTTTCATCTCCCTCACCCAGCACGTGCTTGTAGTCACGATAGTAGATGTTGTACTTCATGCCTTCAATGTCCACGCTCTGCAGAACACAAGTCTCCTTGCCCCAGTCGCTGTCGGATTCCGGAGTCCAGTTGAAGTGCAGGATGTTCTGACCAGCGTTGGTCACGTTGTCCAGCACTTCGGGAATCGCAACGTAAATACGAACGAACGCCTCGGTCGCATTGTTTTTGATCTTCATGATCTTGTCAACATAGTTGGTAGCTTTGGGCAGATTAGCCACGCCGCCAACGGTTTCCTTATCGCCCTGAGCAGAACCAACGAGGGGCAGCAGAACCTTGCCGTTCTTAAAATCTTCCAGCGCGGTGTGATCCTTATTGCGCTGGTACTCCTTCAGGGTGATGCTCACCTTGCCAACGGTGAAGGTATTCTTCGCGCCGGAGGTAGAAGTCAGGTAAGCCAGGGTGCCGCCAACAGCCAGGATGGCGACGAGGCAGAGGGACAGGGCCAGAAGGCCAATCTTGCGCTTAGACATTGTTTTGTACCTCTTTCTTTATTTTTTACCATTTGGTAAACAAGGGGAGGGGGGATTATTGGCCGATCTTGCTCCAAGCATCAGCAACATCGGTCATGCCTTCCTTCTGGATGGCGTAAGCGGTGTACTTCAGCTCAGGAGTCTTGCCAGCATCAGCCATGGTGTCATTGGTCAGCTCAGACTTAACAGTGACCTTGTCACCGTCCAGCAGATTCCAAGACTTGGTCTCGTCGTTAGCACCGACCTCGCGATACCAAACGTTGGTCTCGCCGTCAACCTCTTTCCAACCCTTTTCCTCGGTCAGGGTAGAGGTGTAGGTCAGGTAATCAGAGGGGGTGTTGATCTCCTCAAACTTGACGAACAGGTAGATGTCAACGTCGGTATCGTCATCCACGGTCACGACGGGATCCTTAGCATATTCCTTGCCGGGGATCAGCTGGGCGGACCAGGTGCCATTCGCCTGATTGGGAGTCTCCTTCAGGGTGATCTTAACACCAGCGGTGGTGAAGGTGTTCTTGATCTCATCGGTCGTGTCAGTCAGCCAAGCGACGGTGCCGCCGACAGCGACGACCACCAGCAGCAGGGCGGCCAGCGCGGTCAGCAGAATGCGGTTGCGAGTATTCTTGCTCATGTGCATTCTCCTTTCCTATTACTCAGTGACAGTGGTGGAAGCGCCGAAGGTGGCGTCCCAAGCGGCGGCAGCGGTTGCGAAGCCGTCAGCCTGCACGGCGTAGGCGGTGATGGTCACGGTCTCACCTTCGTACTGCGCAACATCAGCATCGCCAGCAATCTTGAAGGTCTCGAAAACCGGCACATCCGTCACGCTCTTGCTGGACTCGACAATGGCATGATAGTAGACATTGCTGCCTTCTGCAATAGCCGTCCAGCCGTTAGCGGTCAGCTGCGCAGCGATGGTGGTGTCAGCCTCGATGCCAGAAATGCCATTCTCAACCTTGACGAACAGCCAGCAGTTTTCGGAATCCGCCGCCACATGGATGGTGGGATCCTTGATGTAGGAGTGGCCAGGAATCAGCTTGTAGGTGTTGGCCTTAACGCGATTCTCGCCGTCCTTGACGCCGTACACGTCAACGTCAGTCTCATCCAGCGTGATCGCGACCTTACCGACGGTGAAGGTGTTCGTGACCGAATCTTGGCTCGTCAGGTATGCCAGGGTTGCGCCGACAGACAGACACACGAGCATCACGGCACAAACGGCCAGCATCAGCACGCGACGGAGCTTAGAGTTCTTCATGCAAATGCCTCCTTCTTTTATTATTCTTGGCGCACCATGCGCCTTGGGGTACCGATTGTGGGGATGTCAGGGCCGCGTGGGCGTCCGCTCGCGCTGGAGCAGCTCCGTCAGCACGGCGCATAGCAGCAGCAGCGCCATCAGCGCCACGCCTGCGATCACGCCGGCCTCCGACTGTATCCAGGTGGAGACATAGCCCAGGTGCGGGATGCAAAACACCGGTGAACCGACCACCGCCGCGTAGACCACTGGCGGATCGGGATGCGCATTCGCGTCCCCCTGCGTGATGTACGCCACGGAGCCGTTCAGCTCGGTGATCTCCACCACGCGGTGTGTCGCGACCACGCCCCCCGACGTGCGGAAGGTCAATGGCATGCCGACGCTGATCTCATCCGCGTCTATGCCGCGGACGTAAATCATTGAGCCGACAGGATAGGTCGGTTCCATTGAGCCGGAAAGCACCTTGTACGGCGCGAGGCCGATCAACCGCACGCCCACCAGCAGCACCGCCATTGCAACCACGGCGCACACCAGCAGGCAGCTCAAAATGCTCACCAGCTGCCGAATGATTTTCATCTCGCCCTATCACGCTCTTTCATTCCCGGTCCAGGCCCCGGGTCGCCCCGGGGAGAGTACGCTCCGCCGCATCAGAAACGTTTATTCTGCTACAACGGTTAGGCCGAATTTACCACATGTGGTAAAATCAGCCTGATCTAACGTTTAGTATAATACCATAATCTGCATGCTGAGTCAATGCGTTTTTGCATTTTCCTTACATTTTTTCGGACGGACACACCTTTTTGTGTGCAATTTTCGCTGTCAAAATCAGGAAATTTGCACCGAGATTTCCCATTCTGGCAGCTGCCGGTATTTTCGCCATGCAGACGCGGTTCGCGGATGATCGCCGCGGCATTTCCCTGTAATTGTCAAGTTGCACTTAATCCTCATTAACCTTTCTTATTATATAAGAAGATCGGCTTTGCGTCAATGGGGATTTGACCACTTTTTGCGCATTCAGGGTTTTTTCTTCATCTGGTCGGACAGATGGTCGGACAGCACTGCGTAGGCGACCAGCGGAAGCTGCCATGCAGGAGGAGTGCGACGGTTTGCAGACCAGTCCTCCAGCGTGCGCGTAGGCAGGCCATAATCACGGGAGAGACTGCGCGCGGAGCGCTCGCGGATTGCCGCGATGCTCTTGATTGTCAGACCGTCATGCCCCATCGCCCAGATGGCTTCCAGCATGCGGACGACCTGCCGGGCATCGTCAAGAGGGACGGAACCGCCGTACTCGGCGATGTAGGAGTCAAGGTCGGAAAACTCGGTCGTGTCGGTCAGGAGACGCAGAAAATCTGCGTAAGGGATGTAATGGATCATGGTGTGTCCTCCTTCTGTTGGGTTATACCGCTGGTGCAGCCGCTCCCCCACCCGCCTGCTCATTTCAGCTGATCCAGCGCGCGGCGGGTCATTTCGCCCTCGCGGATGAGGGCACCGGCATCCTGGGCGGCCCGGGCCATATCGGCGTATTCCGCGTCGGTGAGGGCATTCAGCCGCGCCGGGATATCCGCCAGGGTTTCCACCGCGATGCCCAGCTTCTGCGCACGGACGGTCTCCGCCGCCGCGGACCATTTCCACACGACCACGGGCATCCCCTGCGCGAGGAACCGCCCGATCTCCGCCGGTGTATGCAGCATCGCACGGGTCGCATCGGTGCCGTCGGGGCGGACATGCCTGCCCGGCCACACCAGTCCGAAGGCGCCGCGAAGGGGCGCGTCCAAAGCGCCGGCCGGGTGGCATTCGATGCCAGGCACCGTCATTTCCGCATCCAGGACGCACAGCCCGTCCCCCATGGTGCGCATGGGCATCGCGCCTTCCGCCGCGTGATCCGGCAGATCCGCCGCGATCATTTGCTCCGCCTGTGCCCCCTGCGCGCGCAGGTAATTCGCCATGCGCTCATTGTGGACGATCAGCCGGTCGAAGCTCGCCAGCAGCTCCTGATCGCTCCAGCGGGCATGGGCGTCCTCCAGGTCGCACACGCTCTCCAGTTCATGGATGTACGCGGCGGTCTTCGCGCCCTTCCACTGCAGCATGTGCAGCGCCCAGCGCGCCATATGCGCCGTGCGCGCCGGCTGCCACGGATACTGCACCAGGAGCAGATCCCCATGGTGCAGCTTGGCGAAGAGCTTCGCCCAGGCCGCCGCCAGACAGGCATCCGACCAGATGCGCTGCCAGAGGGTCTGCGCAGGCCGGGTGGTGATATTCGTCACGGCGAAACCGGCGTCCCGCGCGATGCGGGCGAAGGCCTCGCGGGACGGGTCCTCCCCTGCTGCGGTGTCCGCCAGGAGGAAGCGCCGCCGGAATGCGGATCGCTCCTGCACGAGGCGCTCGATGCGCTGCGTCAGGCGCTGGGCGGCCTCGCTCAGCTCGTATCCTGCACGGGTGATGTCGCGGATGGGATCGCGGTCACCCCGGTCAGAGGTGCTCTCCAGCACGTCCAGCAGGCATTCCGCCCACAGATCCGGATCCTCCGGCGGCAGGAACGTGACACGGTCGGTCAGCGCGGCATCCTTCGGGCAGGCCGTGGACAGCACGCAGGGCAATCCAGCCGCCTGCGCCTCCACCGCAGCCATGCCTAGCCCTTCCACACGGGAGGGCATCGCGAACACGTCGAACGCCTGCAGCAGGCGCGGCACATCATCCCGGTGCCCCAGGAAGAGCACCGCATCCGACACGCCCAGATCCACCGCGCGGGCCTCCAGCGTCAGCAGATCCGGCCCGTCGCCCACCAGCATCAGCCTTGCACGGGGCTCGCGCTGATACAGGCGCGCAAACACATCCAGCAGGAAGGCATCATTCTTCTGATAATGCAGGCGCCCCACCTGACCCACCACGAGGCAGTTCTCCAGCCCGTAATGGGCGCGCACCTCCGCACGGACATCGCTGCGGAAGCGGAATTTCTCCGCATCGACGGCATGGGGGATGATGCTCACCGGCAGATCCATCGCCGGACAGGCCCATCGGGCGGAAGCCTCGGAGCTGGCCCAGAGCACATTGGCATAATGTGAGAGCGTCCGCCGCTGCATGCGGTGGAGCGCGCCCTTGCTCTTGCCAGCCAGGGAGGGATCCACATTCTGCGGATTGTGGCTATGGGCGATGCGCACCGGAATGCCGTGTTCCGCCGCCAGCTTCAGCGGCATCAGGTCATCAAAGAGGCACTCGTTGTCCCATAGGACGTCATACTCCCTGGCATGCGCGGCAAAAAACGCACGCAGCTGGTGGTGATACTGCACCGGATCCTCCAGGGGCATGCAATAGGTGGTGCCAAGGGCGTTGCGCAGGTCCGCATAGGCCGCCCCGGCATACTGGGTCAGGAAGTCGAAGCGGATCCGTTTCGGATCGATCCGGCTGCAATAACTCATCAGAAAATTCTCTACGCCGCCGGCGGTATCGGTCATCCCCACCACCAGGACGCGGATCGGTTTGTTCATGTATTTCCTCCAGACGGGAATGTTCTCCCAAAGAATATCATAGCAGATTTCTTCCTTTCATGCAAGACCGGTGGATGAATTGCCATTCTGTACAAAAAAACGGCCTGCCATCCGCCGGACGGACAGCAAGCCGCTGATGATGCATTTTTTCTTCAATGCCGGGGAAGATCAGCCGTGCTGACCCTCGGACTGGAGCTGCATGTTCTCCACCACGATATCGTGGATCTCGCCCAGGGACGCGCAGTATTCCAGCACCTCCCAGGGCTTGTTGGTGTGGAAGTGGATCTTGATCAGCTCATCATCGCCCACCGCGAGGAGGCAATCGCCCTCGAAATGCTCGGTGATGTAGTCGAAGATCACGTCCTCATCCAGGTCGTGGCCCTCGATGAGCAGCTGGGTGTCAAACTTGAATTCCAGGATCTCAGCCATATTTATGCGCTCCTTTGCTTGCTATTTGATGATCTCATGAATTGATGATCTCATGCATGGGGTGTCATGTTGCATTTCAACACGGAGCATCAAAACTCCTGCCTGTCACGCAAAATTCATCGGGGGAATGGCTTATTTCGCTTCCGCCCAGTTATCGCCCTGATGCACTTCCGCCGACAGCGGAACGGACAGTGCCATGACGCCCTCCATCGCCTCCTGCAGGATCTGCGCCGCACGCCCTGCTTCCTCCGGCGGACACTCCAGCAGCAATTCGTCATGCACCTGGAGGATGAGCCGGCTCTGCAGCCCCTCCTGGCGGAGCGCCTCGTCCACGCGCACCATGGCCAGCTTGATGATGTCCGCCGCGGTGCCCTGCACGGGCGTATTCATCGCGGCGCGCTTGCCGAATTCGCGCACCATGGCGTTGGATGCGCTCAGCTCCGGCAGATAGCGCCTGCGCCCCATGAGCGTCAGGGCATAGCCGTTCTCCTGGCCGTCCTGCACGGCGGTGTCCATAAAGCGCTTCACGCCCGGATACTTGGCGAAATAGCGGCTGATGAAGGACTTCGCCTCCTGCTGGCTGACGCCGGTGTTGCGGCTCAGCCCGAAGCCGCTGATGCCGTAGATGATGCCGAAATTGACCGCCTTTGCGCGGCTGCGGAGGGTGGCATCGACCTCCTCCAGCGGCACGTCGAAGATCTCGCTGGCGGTGCGGGCATGGACGTCCTGCCCCGTGCGGAAAGCGGAGAGCATGGCCTCGTCGCCGGAGAAATGCGCCATCAGCCGCAGTTCAATCTGGCTGTAGTCCGCATCCAGCAGCACCCAGCCCTCCCGCGGCAGGAAGGCCTGGCGGATCTCGCGGCCCTCGGCTGTGCGGACGGGGATGTTCTGCAGATTCGGCTCTGAGGACGAAATGCGCCCGGTGGCCGTCGCGACCTGATCAAAGGTGGAATGCACGCGCCCATTGCGGCCATCCCGGCCATCCGTCAGGCGCAGCAACCCCTCGATGTAGGTGGAGTTCAGCTTGGTCAGCGTGCGGTAGCGCAGGAGGGGATCGATGATCTCCGGCGCGATATCACGCAGGTTCTCCAGCACCTCGGCGGAGGTCGAATAGCCGCGCGTGGTCTTCTTGCCATGGGGCAGCCCCAGCTGGTCAAAGAGCATATCGCCCAGCTGCTGGGTGGAATTGAGGTTAAAGGGCTTGACGCTGCCGCCCAGGCTCCTGGCGCAGGCCTCGAACACCGCCTGCCTGCTCTCCTCGATCTGGGTGATATAGCGGTCGCCCAGGCTGCGCAGGAAGGCAGAATCCACGGTGAAGCCGATCTGCTCCATCCGGAAGAGCACGCGGGACAGGGGCATCTCCACATCCTGCATCAGGTGGAGCATCTTGTCCGCATCGATCTTCTGATGCTGCCAGCGCGCCAGGGACAGCACGCCCCGCGCATCCTCCGGCAATTCCCCCCGCAGCGCCGCAAAGGTGTAGCTCTTCTCCTGCGGATTGATCAGGTATGCGCCCAGCATGGTGTCCCACGCGAATTTCTCCGGCAGGGGCAGCTCCAGGCGGTCCAGCTGATGCCACAGGCGCTTGCCGTCATGCACGATGGCCGGATGCTCGCACAGCACCGGTGCAAGGAGCGAAAGCACCTCTGCCGGTTCCAGACCGGGCATGAGCAGATCGCCGCCCAGGCGGATCTCGCAGCAGGCGCCATCCTGCGCGGCGATGGACATCGACACATCGCCCATGTGCAGCGCCACCGGCCAGTCGGCATCGGTCAGGGCTTGCAGCCACGCCGAAAGGGCAGCGGCCTCCTCGATGACCGCGGCCTCCCCAAAGGGCAGCAGGGTCGGCTGTGCTTTCTCCACCGGCGCGGCGTTTTCCACAGGCTGTGCACCGCTGGCGTCAGATGCGATCCGCTTGACCAGCGCATTCAGCCGCAGCTTCTTCAGTGCGGGGACGGCCTGGGTCAAGTCCGGCAGACGGCAGTCCGCCAGACGGAAGTCCACCGGCGCATCCCGGCGGATGGTTGCCAGCTCCTTGCACATGCGCGCCTGTTCCGGCCAGGTCTCCAGGCGCTCGCGGAGCTTGCCCTTCTCCTTGTCCGCATTGGCGAGGATGTTCTCCAGCGTGCCGTACTTCTGCAGCAGCTTCACAGCGGTCTTGTCGCCCACGCCGGGGATGCCGGGGATATTGTCGCTGCTGTCGCCGGCCAGGCCCTTCCAGTCCGTCACCTGTTCGGGCGCGAAGCCATATTCCTCATGCACCTTGGCCGGGGTGAACAGGGTGGTCTCGGAGATGCCCTTGCGGGTGAACATCAATTCCGTCACGCCATCCACCAGCTGGAGGGCATCGCGGTCGCCGGTGAGCAGAAGCGGGCGCACATCGTCCGCCTCGGCGCGCAGGGAGAGCGTGCCAAGCAGATCATCCGCCTCCCAGCCCATGAGGGTGAACCACTTCACGCCGATCTCGGTGAGGAGCTCGCGGATGGTGCGGAACTGCTGTCGGAGCTCCTCCGGGGTGGCGGAGCGTCCGGCCTTGTAATCCGCATAGGCCGTATGGCGGAAGGTCGGGCCGTGCTCATCAAAGCAGACGGCGATATAGCGCACGTCCTCCTCCTTGATGACCTTGAGCAGCATGTTCAGGAAGCCGTAGATCGCATTGGTATAAACGCCGTCTGCGTCCATCAGGGGCAGGGCGTGAAAGGCGCGATGCATCAGGCTGTTGCCGTCAACGATAAGGAAGGTGTCCTTCTGCATGAGCGAACCTCCATGGTGAATAGTCTGATGGTAGTATACCACATTTTCCGGGCAAAGGAAAGCCCCGAAAGGAGGAGCCATGTCCGTTCTGCTTGCGCTGCTGATGCTTTTGCTGCTCCTGCGCTCCGCCACGGTGATGGCGGCGGCGTCCGATGCATGCCGCCTGTTCGTGACCGCGGTGCTGCCGTGCCTTTTCCCGTATATGGTGCTCTCCCTCCTGCTTGTCAGCCGGGTGAAGCGGCCTTCCCCCACCCTGCTGATGCTCCTTGGCTGGGGCGGCGGATCGCCCATGGGCGCAAGGCTCCTGACGGGCTGCGACGGGCTTTCGCGGCGGACACAGGTGCGGCTGGCGCTTTCCTGCGCGACCATGAGTCCCATGTTCCTGCTGGGGACAGTGGGCGGATGGCTGCATTCCTTCTCCGCAGGGATCACGGCGCTGGGCAGCGTCCTGCTGGGCGGATGGCTCACCGGCCTGCTCGCAGGACGCTTCACCCCCGATGCGCCTGCCGCGCTGGCTTCCGCCGGGGAACATCCGCCGCGGTCCTTCGGGGAGGCCGTCGATCAGGCCGCACGCACGATGCTTTTCGTCTGCGGTACGATGGCGATGCTGCGCGTGCTGTCCGCCCTGGCGGAAGAGGCGCTGCCTGCCGCATGGTCGCTGCCCGTCCTCACCCTGCTGGAGGTCACCACCGGCACGGCGAAGATCGCGGCGCTCCCCCTCCCTCTGCCCCTGCGGACCGCGCTGATCGCCGGGGCGGCCGGCTTCGGCGGACTGGCCATCCTCCTGCAAAACCGCTCCTTCTATCCGGCAGGGATGCTGTCCCCCGTGCATCAGCTGCTCTGGCAAGGGCTGCACGGCGCATTTTCTTTTGTGATCGCTTTGGGGATGATGCTTCTGGTCTGTTGACAATCCGCCAAAAGTGGGTATAATTGATAATGGTTTCATATCGCCTTCGACATCCGCAAACGCGGATTCCAATAGAAAGGAAGCAACATATGCAGGTCACCCATCCGCAGGAACCCTTTATGAACCTCCCCACGGAGGATGTCTTCGTCGCTGTGAACGATCTGGGCGTGCAGCATGGCTACGGCTATGTGATGTATCAGTTTCAGCCCAGTGTGTACCCGGATAAGCCGGTGAACATCTTCTTCACCATGGATTGCACGCCCGAGGCGGAATATCTGCTCTTCGGTGCGCTGGTGGCGCGTGCGCGTCAGCTGCGCGAGCAGAATCCCGGCGTCCCGGCACGCCTGTATACCTCCGTCACCCCCGGCGACGCGCGCAAGCTCTCCTTCCTGGAGCACAACGGGCTGACCATGGGCAACAGCGAGGATATGGTCCGCCTGCGCATCCCGGAGGATGTCGGCGCGGAGCTGTTCAACTGCTCCATCATCCCCCTGCCGCTCAATACCCCCCAGGAGATGACCGCGCTGGTGGAACGCCTGCGCCTCAACGGTCTGGGCCACATCACCCAGCAGCACCTGCAGAGCCTGCAGATGAGCCCCGTCTTCCATGTGTGGGGCATCCTCTACGGGCAGAATCTGGTGGGCGAATGCATCATTGCCGGCCGCAGCGATGCCGCTGAGCTCGCTGGTATCTACATCGTGCCGGAATTCCAGCGCCGCGGCCTGGCCAAGCACCTGCTCAAGCGGGCGCTGAGCATCGTCGGGCAGGAGGGCGTTGGCGAGGTGCGCGCGCGCATCATGAGCGCCAGCCAACCGCAGGTCCGCCTGGTGCGCTCCTTCGGTGCGGAGCTGCTGGAGCAGACGCTGCTCTTCCCCTGCCTGGAGCTGTAAACCGATATGACAAATAGGCTGATCCCGCCATCACAGCGCGGACAGCCCGTTTTTTTGTGCATTTCGCGACCGACGCACGGTCGGTTTTGCCTTCATCATCGCAGACCCGCCGCTTTTCCGCCCCGGCGATGGTTGCGACACAGGGCGGACTGACCCGTCTCTGCGGCGCGGACCGCCTAATTTTCGCTTTCCTCCACCGACATGCGGTCGGTTTTGCCACGAGGATCCACGCACTCGCCTTTCACAATTATCGTTTTTCGATATATTTGCATTGACTTTCGGTGTTTTGCGTGGTATACTCATGCCATGACACCACTGAAGGGAGGCTTCCCCCATGAAAGCTCCTGCACGTCCCGTCACGCTGATGCTGCTGGCGCAGATCGTCTGCATGCTGGCCATCCCCCTGACGATTTTCGTTTTTCTGCCCTCCATCGTCACGGCTGATCCACTGTGCATCCTCCGCGACATTGCACTGTGCGGCTGTCAGGCGTATGCGGAATTCGAGGGCGTCCGCCTGTGTGGACGCATGCGGCATGCCTCGGCATTTTCCGCCCGAAACGTCGCCGGGCTGGGGCGCATCATGGCCGCGCTCGGCCTGGCGTGGATCATCAGCCTGGTGTGCGGCGAACCGCTGATGCCCGTGCTGCTGGCCGGGCTGCCGGACATTTCGCCCATCGTGATGCACCTGCTGCTCCCCTTCACCCTGCTGACCCTGTCGCTGATGCTGCGCGCCGTGCAGGTGCTCATGCGCCGCGCGGTGGACATGCAGGAAGAATCCGACCTGACCGTTTGAGGAGGCTGCCATGAAGAAGCATTTTTCCGAATTGAAGCTGCTCTTCACCCTGTTGGCGGTGGCTTCGGTGATCGCTATCGCCGCCGGGACCTATCTGGGTGTGACGCTGGGCTTTGCAGGCGGTACGCTCACGGCTGCGCTGACCGTGGCCGGCCTGCTGCTCTGGGCGCTGATCTGGGGGGATTTCATCGCCATGTGTCTGCGGCTGCGCACGGGCGAAAGCGCCTTCACCGCCGCGAACCACCGCACATTGCGCGTCATCCGCAACGGGCTGATCGGCCTGGCCATCGTGACAGAGGCGGCCGCATGGATCGGCGGCTGCCGCGATGGGATCTATCAGGTGATCGAACGCGTGCTGCTGCCGGGATTCTTCCTGGCGGTAGCACTGGCGGCGCATATGCTGTGCAGGCTGCTGAACCACGCCATGGCGCTGGAGGAAGAACAGGAGGGGATCATATGATCCGTGTTGATCTGGACGTGATGATGGCGCGCCGCAAAATGTCCCTGACGGAGCTGAGCGCGCGGGTGGGCATCACCATGGCGAACCTCTCCATCCTCAAAAATGGACACGCCAAGGCGGTGCGCATGTCCACGCTGGAGGCCATCTGCAAGGCGCTGGACTGTCAGCCGGGGGACATCCTGGTTTACGATCCGTCGGCGGAATCGACCGAGGACTGATATCCACAATCCATACACACTTGTCCACTTCCGGAAAAAAAGCATTCGCCGGCGGCTGTGTTTCGTGTACCCTGAAAGGAGTGTCCGCACCATGAAAAAAGTCAAAAGGGCGCTGAACACCCTCTGCGCCATCGTGGTGGGATGCATCGTGCTCCTTCCGCTAGTGATGTTCGGGGTCATCATACTCCTCTTTGCCGGTGCAGGGCAGGAACAAGACGAGATGCGCGCTGTCTCCATGGAGGTGTTGGTGGCGTTGGGCGTGCAGGACGCGGACACCTACACTACCTGGCTCGACCTGACCATCGACGGCCAGCTGACCGCCTTCGAGGTGCCTGCGTGCGCGCTGGACGGCACGGACGGCTGGATCAAAAGCGAATACACCGGGGCGGATTACGCCAGGCAGATCCAGTTTTTCGCGCCGGATGCGGCCTTTCTGCTGCCGGATGCGTCCGTGACCTTCGAGCAGCTGCGGTATGGGGACGGTTCGTCCCTGACCTGGTACGACCCGGACACGGAGCTGCTCATCCACTGGCATGCGCAGAAAACGCCCGAGTGCGGCAGCGTCCGCATCGACCGGATGAAGGTCTCCCATAGCGGCTGGCTATACGAGATCGAGACCCACGGCGGCTTTAACGGAGACGGGACGACCTTCCTGGCGTTCATCGTGCCGGAGGAGGAACGGAGCGCACTCACGGCGAAACTTGCCACACAGGAAGGGTGGCTTCCCTGCGCGGTGACACAGGCGGAATACGCCGCATTTCAGGATCGCGCGTTCTATGAAGTGCCGCCGCTCTTTCCGCCGGAGGACGTGGTGTTCGACTGGTGCTGCTATGTGGATGTTTTCGCGCGGAAGTACCCCGATCACGAGCGCACGATCGTGCTGGACGGCAGTGCATTCCCGGCTGCCCTGCAGGAAGTCGGCGCTGTGCGGTCCGGGAACTGGCTCGCCGCGTTCTATGACGCGGAAACCGGGCTGATGATCTACTACGAATACGATTCGTAACGGGACTTCGGGGACTTCGTCCCGTTTTTCGCGGAGGCTTCGCCTCTTTTTTCGCGATTAAGGGGGCGGAACAAACAAACAATTTCCGCGTGAGGCTGCACGAGTGTATGTCAGCCCGACACTCTCCCGCATCATCCGCAGGATGATGCCGCCTCTCACGACATTGCAGGAAAAGTCAACACTGCGCGACGCAAGGCGACCGGGGACTTTTGTCCCACGAGGGAGCCGAGCCAAAGCTCGCACAGCGCTTTCCACAAACACGCGCGACCAACTATGTTTCTTCTTTTGACTCCATCACAAAAATGGGTGTCGAGAGGGCTGAAAGCCCTTCGCAGGTCCAGGGCAGCGCCCTGGGAGGACTTCGGCGACTTCGTCCCTTTTAGCGCGGAGGCTTCGCCTCTTTTTTCGCGATTAAGGGGGGGAACCAAATCAAACAATTTCCGCGCGGGGCAGTACGAACGGATCCGCCGAAAAAAATTGGATGCCCGCATTAACCGTTTTCGTTTTTCCCCCACTATATCAGCGAACGACGTCGTATCGCAAAACGCATTTTCCGGGAGGAACGTAGACCCATCAGGAACGCATTGCTGAGATGTCCCGTGCCGTGCGCGCGTGGTGCATCGCCCGAACCCCCACCCGTCAGGACGCGGAAGACCTGGCCCAGGATGTCCTCCTGGCGATGCTGGAATCCGCACCCAACCTCCACGACGAAGGGGCCTTCTATGCCTTCATGTGGGGTGTGGCACGCAATGTGTACCGCCAATGGGCCATCCGCCGCTCCAACCGGCGCGAATGCGAGCTGATCGACAGCGCCTTTGAGCAGGATTTTCCCGCCGATGCCCCGGAGGACATCGCCCTGCTGCGGCGGGAATTGACGCTGCTCTCCCATCAATACCGGGAGGCAGCCATCCTCTACTATGTTCGCGGCATGAAAACGGCAGAGATCGCCCGTGCGCTCTCCATCAGCCAGAGCATGGTGAAATACCTGCTGTTCAAGGCGCGCATCATCCTGAAGGAGGGTATGGAAATGGAACGGAATTACGGCATGCAGAGCTATCAGCCCCGTCACCTGTCCCTGCGCTATTGGGGGAACGGGCCGAATCACTACTACAACGCGGCGGACTCGCTCATCCGTCAGAACATCCTCTTTGCCTGCTATTATGAGGCGCTCACGCCGGAGCAGATCGCGCTGGAAATCGGCGTGGGGCTCCCCTATATGGAAGGTGATATCGCTGCGCTGGCCGAGATCGGCCTGCTGGCCTGCAAGGGCGGCAAATACCGCACGGACATGGTGATGTTCACCGCCGATTTCGCCAAGGAGGCTGCCCAGCAGATCGCCCCGGAGGCGCGTGCCATCGCCGATTGCGTCAAGCGCTGCCTGAATGACAAGACCGATGCAGTTCGCGCATTGGGCTTCACCGGCTGCGACATGGACAGCGCTTCCCTCGCCTGGCAGATGACCGCGATCCTGCTCGACCAAGCCATCATCAAGAGAGTCAGCCAGCAAAATGCCCCCGAGCTTCCTCTCGACAAGTGGGGCATCCCCAGCCTGTGCTGGGCCGTGGCGGACGGCGCGGTGGGCAACGAGGATTTCGTCTTCGGCACATCCCACATGGCGGATGCCCGCAATGATGTCATCCAGTGCATGGACTTCCCCATCAATGGCCCCATGGTGCATCACGCTTTCTACCCCCACCCTGCGTACATGAATGTCTTTTTGTCCATCGCACGCAGCACGGCCACCAGCCTCTCCGAGAACGATGAGGCCACCGCGGCTGAGCTGATCAGGAAGGGCTATGTCCTGCGCACGGAGGGTGGTCTGCGCGTGAATTGCCCCGTATACACCAAGGCGCAGTTCGATGCGGTGATCGGCCTCATGGAGCCCGCCGTGCAGGAGATCGAAGCCCTCGCACTGACCATCCTGCAAAAGAACAGGGCGCTGCTGTGCGAACATGTGCCGACGCATCTGCAGGAGCGCGCCGCAAGCATGGCGTACTTCCGCCTGTTCGATTCGGCCATCTCCCTCCCGGTGTCGATGCTGTATGCGGATCATGCACTCACAGCGTGTTCGGCGGCATCCGCCCTGCCCACGACCTATGTCCTGCTGGAAAATGCAGACATGTAAAATCTGCCGCGGTGCTTGCGTGCAGGCGCATCTTCGTGTATAATGGGTGAAGAAGCCGCTTCTGCGGCCTATGCTTCGAAGGAGGATACAAACAATGAAGAAGTTTCTCTCCCTGCTGCTGGCGGCAATGATGCTGCTGAGCTGCGTCGCCTTCGCCGAGGATGTGAACTACGTCGGCACCTGGATGCTGACCGGTGCGATGGCCAGCGGCATTCAGATGGGCCCGTCCATGCTGGCGCTCGTCGGTCTGGACAGCACGACCCTCGTCCTGGCTGAGGACGGCAGCGCGACCATCACCATGATGGGCGAAAGCGAAACCATGACCTGGGAAGTCACCGAGAACGGTCTCCTGATCGACGACGGCACGGAAGCTATGCTCTGCACCTATGCAGACGGCGTGCTGAGCATGGCCAACGGCGAAGAGCAGATGCTGTTCACCCGTGAGGGCGCTGCTCCCGCGATCGACGACGCTGCGGGCGCCGGTGCCGCCATGGCCAATGTGGATCCCACCGCGTTCGAAGGTCAGTGGCTGCTGACCACCTGCAGCCTGATGGGCATGGAGCTGACCGCTGAAGACATGGGCGTCTATATGGCGTTCGTGATGAGCGAGGGCAATGGCCTGATGGGCACCACCGGCGACGATGGCAACATCGAGACCTACGACATCACCTACACCGTCGCTGAAGTGGAAGGCACCGGCACCGTGCTGACCGCCTTCGTCACCGACGAGACGACCAACACCCCCGTCGAGCTGATGGCCTTCACCATGCTCGAGGACGGCCGCATCGTCAGCAGCGTTGAGGAGTCCGGCCTGACCATGGATTTCTTCTTCACCAAGCAGGTCACTGAGTAATTCCACCTGATGGGCATTCGCCCGTTCCCCGGTCCCGGCCGGAGAGCGGGCTTTTTCTATGCTGCGTATTGTTTTTTCCGCGTTCTGGACGCGGATGACCAATTGCATTGGCGACGCATTTCCGCTATAATAGGTGCATCAAGGCAGGGAGGCGCTTTCGCATGAACATCATCCTCATCGGCATGCCCGGCTGCGGCAAATCCACCGTCGGTGTCGTGCTGGCCAAGGCCGCCAATATGGACTTTGTGGATTCCGACCTGGTCATCCAGCGCGACATGGGCATGAAGCTGGCGCAGATCATCGAACAGCACGGCGACGATGGCTTCCGCGCGATCGAGAACCGCATCAACGCCGAACTGGATGTGCGCAACAGCGTCATTGCCACCGGCGGCAGCGTTGTGTACGGGGAGGACGCCATGCGCCACCTGAAAGAGCTCGGCACGGTGGTGTACCTGAAGCTCAGCTGCAAGACGATCACGGAGCGTCTGGGCGACCTGCATGCGCGCGGCGTGACCATCCGCCCCGGCTGGACCCTGCGTGACCTCTACAACGAACGGTGTCCCCTCTACGAGCGATGGGCGGACATCACCATCGACTGCGAACATATGCGCCTGCGTGAGGTCGTTGAGGCGATCCAGCGGCAGATGCGCGGATGAGGGGCGGAACAGCGTAATAATCGACATCACAAAAGGGAGGACAGCGCGTCCTCCCTTTGACTTAGCAAAAAACGATCAGTCCCTGCGGCGGTTGGCGATCGTCACAAGGCGGAGCAGGGACAGCAGGCTCGTCACAGCCGCAGCAACGTAGGTCAGCGCAGCCGCCGTCAGCACGCTACGGACGCCGCGCTCCTCATCGCCACTGATGTAACCGCCGTCGGTCAGCATCGCCACAGCGCGGCGGCTGGCATTGAACTCCACGGGCAGCGTCACCAGCGCGAACACGGTGGATGCGGCGAACAGGAGAATGCCGAGCGTCGTCAGCGGCTCCCAGGAGAAGATCAGGCCCAGGCAAAACAGTGGCGAAGACAAGCCGGAGCAGAAATTGACCGCAGGAACGATGGCCGTGCGGAGTTTCAGCGGCAGATAACCATCGAATTTCTGCATGGCATGGCCGGCCTCATGGGCCGCAATGCCCAGCGCAGCCACGGAATCGCTGGAATACACGCCGCTGGAGAGGTTCAGCGTTTCGCGGGAAGGATCATAGTGATCGGTCAGCTCGCCATTGACCACACCGATGCGGACATTGTAGTTTCCCTGGCGGTGCAGGGCGTCATTCACGACGGACGCCGCAGACCGTCCCTTCCGCGTGGAAACACGGCTGTACTTTGCATAGGCGCTCTTCACCTTGCACTGCGCCCATATACCCAGGATCAGGCCCGGGATCACCAGCAAATACGTCCAATCATACCAAAACATGCGTGTCCTCCATCAGAAATCATCCAATTCATTGAAAACATTGCGACCACCCGAGGTGATCCCGCCGTACAGCTTGTCATCGAAACGCCCGGCGGCCAGGTAATGATCGATGACATGGCGTGCCGTCACCGGCATGGGCAGACCGTCCAGTGCCGAAAGCGCATGCCATTCGAGGCGGCCTGCGTTGCTATCCTGCACGGAAACATCATCATTCAACCGGGCAAAGTAGTAATAGTTCTCGCGGATCTCGCCATTTTTGTTGCGCAGGGTGATATAGCGCAGGCGAAGATCAGTCAGATCCGTCTCCATCAGTCCGGTCTCCTCACTCAATTCACGCAGGACGCACGCACGCGGCGAACGGTACTCATCAGCCTCCATATGGCCGCCTGCCGCGCCCGTATAGCTGTCGCTGATGACGCTCGAGCCAATGCGGTAGAGCAGCAGGACTTGATCACCTCGCAGGAGATAAAGCGCCGTCATGGGGCAAAGCTGCATCGGGAACACCTGCCTTACATGATAATGATATCTCACACTTGTGAACTGGATGTGGACATTGTAGCACATGGGAGCGCAAATAGCAAACCCAAAACCACAAAAAAAGGAAGTCTAGCGACTTCCTCAAGAGGGAACCGGCAGCG
>CAZIUA010000012.1:0-42711 GCA_964542315.1 uncultured Faecalibacterium sp.
ACATCACCGTCAACCGCAAGATGCTGGCTGACCTGGCTGTGAATGATCCTGCCGCCTTCGCCCGTCTGGTGGAGATCGCCAAGGCGTAAGAGTCACCTGACTCGGTCTTGCCGATTCGCTGATACAGCAATTTGCTGCCCGATGTGTTCCGTGTGAACGTGTCGGGCAGTTTCGTTTGATTTTTCCCCGCGCATATGCGCTTCAGATCACATAAGAGGTGGCGTCTTTCCGATGAATGACTCGAATTCCATCCGGATCTCACACAGCCCGTTCCATGTGGGCCAGCGCAGCATCAAGACCGCTGCCGCTGCGACGCTATGCGCCCTCCCCTACCTCATCCTGGGCGGTGACCCGTCCTTCGCGTGCATCGGGGCCATCTTCGGCCTGGGCAGCGATATGTCCATGTCTAAGCTCAATGGCGGCAACCGCTTCTTCGGCACCGTCATCGGCGGCTTCATCGGCATCCTGCTCTACCGGATGTACCTCGTGTTCGTCCCCACTGGCATCCGCACGCCCTGGCAGCTCTTCTTCCTCTTCGTGGGCATCGTCATGCTCATCACCTGCTGCCAGCTGTTCAAGTGGCCGGGCGGCATCCAGCCGGGCGGCGTGGTGCTGTGCATCGTCATGTTCCAGAAGGATCCGAGCATTTACCTGGAGTATTCCATCCTCCGCATGATCGATACCGGTGTCGGCGTGGCGTGCGCGCTCTTCGTCAACTGGTATTTCACCCGTGAGCGCGTCGAACGCATCCTCACCCGCCTCCATCTGCCCCACCATGCCGAACCGATCATGGTGCCTGCAGAGGACGGCGAAATGGACGTCTGACGCAATGCAAAAAGGCTTGTTCCCCGTTAACAGCGAGGAGCAAGCCTTTTTTTGTGCGCAAATTGTGGATAAACCCCGCGCATCGCTCGGACACGCGGGGCATTTTGCTAACGATGATGCGGTTTTACTTCACACCGTGCTTGACGCGGTCGCGTTCTTCGGCGCGCTTGGCGTTGTTGAAGCGATCCAGCGTGCCGACGAGGTAGCCGGTGATGCGGCGGATGCGCTCGAAGCGGTGGCCATCAGCCTCCGTGCGGCCGCAGTGGGGGCAGGTGTCACCGATAATGCCGTTGAAGCCGCATTCGGGGTCGCGGTCGACCGGGTGGTTGATGGAGCCATAGCCGATGCCGCTGTCATGCATGAAGCGGACGATTTTCTCGAAGGCATCCAGATTCTGCAGCGGATCGCCATCCATCTCCACATAGGAGATGTGGCCGCCGTTGGTCAGCGCGTGATAGGGTGCCTCGATGGACAGCTTGTGGAAGGCAGAGCAGGGGTAATACACCGGCACATGGAAGGAGTTGGTGTAGTATTCCCGCTCAGTCACGCCGGGGATGACGCCGAAGCGCTCACGGTCCATGCGGATGAAGCGGCCGCTGAGGCCTTCCGCCGGGGTGGCAATGAGGGAGTAGTTCAGGCCACGCTCACGGCTCATGCGGTCGGTGAAGGCGCGCATAGCGCTGATGATCTCGACGCCCAGGTTCTGGCTCTCCTCGGATTCGCCGTGATGGGCGCCACGCAGGGCCTTCAGGCATTCCGCCAGGCCGATGAAGCCGATGGTCAGCGTGCCGTGCTTGAGCACTTCGCCCACGGTGTCCTCCCAGTCAAGCTTCTCGGAGTCGATCCACACGCCCTCGCCCATGAGGAAGGGGAAGTTCTTGACCTTCTTCTTGCTGATGATGGCGAAACGCTCATCCAGCTGATCGACCACCAGCTGCATCTTGCGCTCCAGCTCCTCAAAGAACCAGGTGATATCGCCGCCGGACTTGATGGCGATGCGGGGCAGGTTGATGGAGGTGAAGGACAGGTTGCCGCGACGGGGGGCGATCTCGCGTGTCTTGTCGTATTCGTTGCCCATCACGCGGGTACGGCAGCCCATGTAGGCGATCTCCGTCTCGGGGTGGCCGGGCTTGTAATACTTGATGTTGAAGGGCGCATCGACAAAGGAGAAATTGGGGAACAGGCGCTTGGCGCTGGTGCGGATGGCCAGACGGTACAGGTCGTAGTTGGGGTCTTCGGGGTTGAAGTTGATGCCTTCCTTCACGCGGAAGATCTGGATGGGGAAGATCGGCGTTTCGCCGCCGCCCAGACCGGCCTCGGTGGCCAGGAGGACGTTCTTCATGACAATGCGGCCTTCAGGCGTCACATCCGTGCCGTAGTTGATGGAGGAGAAAGGCACCTGTGCGCCGGCGCGGGAGTTCATGGTGTTCAGGTTGTGGATCAGCGCCTCCATGGCCTGATAGGTGGCCTTGTCGGTCTCCTGCTCGGAGCGGCGCTGGGCGAAGTCCATGATGCGATCGGCGGTCTCAGCGTCCATTTCCAGGCCCTGGAGCGCCTCCTTCAGGGCGGCGCGGTTCGTCTCCTGCTCCTGCAGGGTCGGCGCCAGATCCTTCTCCTTCAGCGCGGCAATGATGTCCGCGGCATGAGCATCCGCCTCAGCGTCACCACGCAGCAGCTCCAGCGCGCGCGCCAGGTTCAGGCGATACCGCTTGATGAAGGTCTTCTTCACGCCGGGCGCCATGCCGTAGTCGAAGTCCACGATGGCCTGGCCGCCGTGCTGATCGTTCTGGTTGGCCTGGATGGCGATGCACGCCAGCGCGGCGTAGGAGGTGATGTCCTGGGGCTCGCGCAGGTAGCCGTGGCCGGTGGAGAAGCCGCCCTTGAACAGGCTCTTGAGCTCGATCTGGCAGCAGGTGGTGGTCAGGGTGTAGAAGTCCATATCGTGGATATGGATATCGCCCTCGCGGTGTGCCTCGGCAAAGCGGGGATCCATCACATAGGTCTCGTAGAACTGCTTCGCGCCCTCGGAACCGAACTTCAGCATGGAGCCCATGGCGGTGTCGCCGTTGATGTTGGCGTTCTCGCGCTTGATGTCGGAGTCGATAGCGTCCTTGAAGACGATGTCCTCAAAGGTGCGCATCAGCCGGGTGTTCATCTGGCGGATGCGGTTGCGCTCGGCACGGTAGAGGATGTAGGCCTTCGCGCTGCGCACGAAGCCCTTCTCGATCAGCACGCGCTCGACGGTGTCCTGCACCTGCTCCACGGTGGGGGTGGCGGAGATGTTCTCGTCGTTCTCCATCTCGTGGACGACCTGCTGGGCCAGCAGCTCGCTGGTCTCATGTCCCTTGGCGCTGCCGGATGCCTTGAACGCGGCGAAAATGGCCTGCTCGATCTTCTGCGGATCGAACGCCACCTCGCGCCCATCGCGCTTACGAATGTTGCGGATGCTCATTTGTGTCCCCCTCCTGCGTAGTGAAAGCGGCCTCATCTGGGGATGATGACCGCACAAATTGTAGTATGACCAGGTTTCTGAAACTATATCTTGTATGTGTGATTTTGCAGTGCGATTCACATAATAGCACGCAGAGTGCCCCTTGGCAATGGCATATTTGGTAGATTTCAGCGCCACGCTCCTCAACCCCTTGTGTTTCCTGCGTTTGAGCAAATATTAAATTTTCGCGTCATATTCATGACAGAGAAACACAAAATATAGTTCGTTATGCTTTCATGAAGAAAACGCCGCCGAACCCCTTGCAAGATCCGCATTTGACAAAAAATAGGAGCCTTCCCCTTGCGGGAAGGCTCCAGCCGCACCTTAGTGCAGCAGATACATGAAGGTCAGATACATGCCGATGCAGGCCAGCAGCAGGCCAAAGCTGACGCTGACGGTGAAGCCGCTGGTGGTCTTGCGCAGCTCCGACCAGGAGGCATCCAGCACATACTCGAAGTCGGTGCGGAAGGGATGCTCGCTGTGCATGATGCGATTCAGCATGCGCGCCACGGCATTCATCGCCCGACCCAGGGTGTAGGTGAAGCGGTTGCCCACCGGGGGCTTCTGATGCCCATGGGTGACGGTGAAGACCGTCTTGCGCAGGAAGATGACCAGGCGCTCGGGCAATTCCGCCACACCGCGGACGATGGCAGTCACCGCGCGCGGGATGAAGGCCAGGGTGAAGGGGCTGTCCGGGATGTGTGCCACAAAGCCCAGCACCTTGCCCAGGAAGCCCAGCACGCCGTTTAGCACGGGGCGGTAGAGGCCGTCCTCCAGGTCAAGGCGGGCAGGCCAGCGGTTGACATACTCGCGCACGCCGTCCGCGTTCTTCTGCATCAGCAGGGGGCGGACGATCAGCAGATACGCCACCGCGCCGATGATGATGGAGGTCGCCGCGCCGGAGAGGTTCTCCAGGCTGAAGTATTCGATGCTGTGGGCGACCGCGTGCTGGCCAAAGAAGGCCGCGCTGCCCTCGCCCAGGGGCCTGAGGAAGGTCGCAGGCATCGCGCCCAGGAAGGGCAGCACGATGGCCGAGCCGACCAGTGCAATGGCGGACACGGGGTTCATCGAGCGGCCGGCGGCGTCATATTCCGCCTGACGGGTCGGATTCTTCTGCCAGAAGATGCAGATGTACAGCTTGACCATGTAGGCCACGGTCAGGCCGCCGGAGATCAGGAAGAGGATCTCCGTCGCCTTGTAGGGCAGCCACACGCCGCCGTGCTCCTGCTGATGAGCCACGAGCTCCAGCAGGCCCTCATGCAGCAGGGACTTCGAGTTGTAGCCCGAGCCGATGGGCGGAATGCACGCGATGGACAGCGCGCCCAGCAGGAAGCAAATGTGCAGCACGATCTTCTTCCGGCCATAACCGCGGATCTCGTTCAGATCGAGGCTGTGTGTGTTCATGTACACCACGCCGGCCGCCATGAACAGCACCAGCTTGATCAGCGAGTGGTTCGCCATGTGCATCACCGTGCCATAGGCCGCCAGGGAGCCATGCTCGCCCAGGAGCACCATGGTCGCAAGGCCGACGGTAATGAAGCCGATCTGGCTCATGGAGGAGCAGGCCAGCGTGCGCTTGAGATCCACGCTGAACAGCGCCAGCAGTGCGCCCAGGAACATCGTCACGCAGGCGAGGATCATCAGCAGGTTGCCGAAGGCCGCATCCCCCGCCATCAGCCGGGAGCAGACCACGATCAGGCCGAAGACGCCGCTCTTGGTCAGGATGCCGGACAGGAGCGCAGAGGCAGGCGCAGGAGCCACCGGATGCGCCTTGGGCAGCCAGATATGCAGCGGATACAGGCCAGCCTTGGCGGCGAAGCCCACCACCACCAGCCAGGAGGCCGCAGTCAGATCCACATTGCCAGCAGCACGGGCGGTCTGCATCGCGTCAAAGGCGAGGGTGCCCAGCTGCTTGTAGAGCAGGAACAGGCCCATCAGCGTCGTCATGCCGCCGATGACCGCCACCGCCAGATAGGTGTAGGCGGCCTTCATGGCGCCGGTGGTCTCCTCATGCGCGACCATCACGAAGCTGGTGATGGACATCATCTCGAAGAAGATGAAGGTCGTGTACAGGTCAGCGGAGTAGAACACACCCAGGGTCGCGCCGAGGGTCAGGAGGTTAAAGAGGCTGTAGCGGCCGCGGTTTTCGCCATGATGGCTGAAGTATTCCGGCGAGAAGACGCCGCTCATCATCCACATGAAGGCCGCGATGCAGCCGTAAATGGCGCGGAAACCATCCACCTGGAAGGTCAGGCCGAAGCCGCACACACCGGGGATCGTCAATTCCGTCTCACCCTGGAGGGCCAGCAGCACGCACAGCGCAAAGGTCGCAATGCCCGTGCCGACAAAGAGCGCGTCCCGCAGGAAGGCGCTGCGCTTGCTCACGCACGCGCTGCAAATAGCCATCACCATGGGCAGGAGGATCACAACGGGAATGAGAAACATGTTTCGCGTCCTCCTTTCATCAGAATGTCACACCGGCGGCCACATCCCGCAGGAAGCTCACCAGCGGGCCGCCCCACAGGCCAAGGCCGATCACTGCGGCCATCAGCAGCACGAAGGGCAGGATCATCTGCCAGCTCGGGTCACGGTTGAAGTCCGCCAGATGGGCCATGTCCGCGTTCAGCGGGCGGAAATACATCGGGCCGATGACGGTGAAGAGGTAGATCGCCGTCAGGATGGCGGACACGATCAGCGCCGCGATGGCGATGACGCCCAGCGTGCCTGCACCGGCCGCAGCCGTCAGCAGATTATACTTGCTGACGAAGCCAGCCAGCGGCGGCGTACCCACCAGGGACATGCCTGCCACCACGTAGGCCGCGCAGGTCACGGGCATCAGCTTGGCATAGCCGCGCACGTCCTGCACATATTCCTTGCCCGTGCGGACCAGGATCGCGCCGACGCAGTAGAACAGGGTGATCTTGGTCACACCGTGCATGACCATGTGGGTCAGGCTGCCGACCATGCCCGCAGGGGACATCAGCGCCACGCCCATGAGCATGTAGCTCAGGTTGGAAATGGTGGACCAGGCCAGACGGCGCTTGAGGTGCTGCTCCTTCACGGCCATGGCGGAACCAAATACGATCGTCACGCAGGCAATGAGCAGCGCAACCGTCTGCACCCAGGTGCCGGACAGGAAAGACGTGCCGAAGGAGTAATACGTCACACGCAGCACGGCGAATGCGCCGGTGTTGACCACCGCCACCGCGTGCAGCAGCGCCGTCACGGGCGTGGGCGCCACGGAGGCCGCAGGCAGCCACGCATGCATGGGGAACACCGCCGCCTTGGTGCCGAAACCGATAAAGGCCAGCAGGAACGCCACCAGCAGCAGCGTTTCGTGACCGGCGATTTTCTCCAGATTCAGCACGCCGCCCAGCACGAAATCCGTCGTGCCGGAATAGAAGCCGATGCACACCAGGGCGATGAAGGCCAGCGCCGCGCCGGTGATGGAGTAGACCAGGTACTTGCGGCCCGCACGGATGGACATGGTGTCCTTCTTGTGGATGACCAGGGGCAGCGTCACCAGGGTCAGGCATTCATAGAAGACATAGAGGGTGAAGAGGTTCGCGGAGAAGGCCACGGCCAGCGTCACCGCATAGGTCATGGTGTACCAGGACAGGAAGGTGTTCTCGCGTTCCTCATGCTTGAGGTACTCAAAGGCGTAGAGGCTCGCAATGGGCCAGAGCACGGCCACCAGACCGGCGAACACGCATGCAGGGCCATCCAGGCGGAAGGCCAGGGGCAGCTGGTCGATCAGGTGGTAGAGGATGAACGGCTCTTCCGAACGGGTCAGGAGCAGGGAGAGCACCATCAGGCTCGTCAGGCAGACGACGGACTCCACATAGATCGCCCGCGCCTTCCCGGACGGGAAGCGGATCACGCTCATCAGTGCGCCGCCCAGCAGGGGAACGAGCAGCGTCAGCAAAATCAGCATCGTGTGCCCTCCTTACATCAGGGCCGTGCCGACCTTGGTCAGCAGGTCGATCAGCGCGCCAGGGAACATACCGATCACGACGCTCAGCGCCACCAGCACCAGCAGGGGGATGAGCATCATCAGGGGCGCGTCATCCTTCTGCACGGCCTCGGCGGTTTCGTCATGGCCGGTGATGAAGCCGCGGATCACCACGGGGAACAGGTAGCCAGCGGTCAGCAGCGCGGAGATGAGCAGCACTACCGGGCCGATGACATTCAGCGCAGCGGAAACACCGCTCGCGGCCAGGGAGCCCTGAGCCAGATACCACTTGCTGATGAAGCCCATGCACGGCGGGATGCCCACCAGGCTCAGGCTGGCCACGGTGAAGCAGGCCAGGGTGACGGGCATCTTCTTGCCGATGCCGCGCAGATCGGCGACCTGCGTCTTTTCAGTCTTCATGATGATCGCACCGGCGGACATGAACAGGGTATCCTTGGCCAGACTGTGGGCGATGGCATGCAGCACGGCGCCCGCCAGGCCGATGGGGTTCATGGTGGACAGGCCGAAGAGGATGTAGCTCACCTGGCTGACGGAGGACCAGGCCAGACGCTTCTTGAGGTGGCCCTCATGATAGGCCAGCAGCGAGCCGGTGAAGATCGTCAGCAGGGTCAGGCACATATAGGCCGTCTGCACCCAGGTACCGGCGAGGAAATCCACGCCGAGATAGCAGTAGATCAGGCGGATGACGCCCAGCACACCGGCCTTGGTGATCACACCGGACAGCACGGCGGACGCAGGAGAGGGCGCCGCGGGGTGCGCCGTGGGCAGCCAGCCATGCAGCGGGAACAGACCCGCCTTGGCGCTGAAGCCCACCAGCATCAGGAAGGCGAAGGCCAGCACGAAGCCCTCATGCCCGGCGACCTTCTCCATGTCCAGCGCGCCGCCCGCCGAGAAGGAGAAGTCCTTCACATAGGGGGCCAGCACGAACACGCCCAGCAGCACCAGGCTCGCGCCCAGGATGGAGTAGATCAGGTACTTGATGCCCGCGGAGACGGCTTCCTTCTTGCCGGAATGCATCACCATCGGCATGGTCAGAAGGGTCATGCCCTCGAAGAACATGTAGAAGGTGATGATGCTGCCCGCAAAGCACAGGCCCATCAGCGCGCCCAGGGTGCAAAGATACAGCGCGTAGAAGCGCTTCTCGCCGCCCTCATGCGCCATGTAGGGGAATGAGTAGATCCCCACCGTCGCCCAGACGAAGGCCATCAGGCAGGCGAAGATCAGGCCCATCGTGTCCGCATGGAGGAAGATGGGCAGATCAGCGGAGAGGGTGAAGAGGGTCAGCGTCATTTCGCCGCTGAGGAGCACGGGGACAAGCAGCGCCAGCGTCGCCACGAGGACGGCGATGGTCACCGTGCGGCGGAGCTTCGCATCCTCAAACTGAGGGAAAAAGCAGACAGCGGCACCGGCCAGCAGCGGCAGCAGTACCGGGAAAAGCAGCAGGATGGACATCCTTCGTTCCTCCTATCAACCAAATGTGGTCAGGCCATGGATAATGGCGTTCACAACCGTCTGGGAGCAAAGTCCCAGCAGCACGTTCACCACCGCGAAGCATACCAGCGACACATTGAACAGCACGCCGCGCTGACCCTTTTCCACCGGGTAGCTGGCCGTTGCAAGGGGCTTGCGGTACAGGGTGATGACCGTGCGCAGGAAATAAACCGTGTTGAGGCTGGTGGAAATAGCCAGCACCACCAGCACCAACACCGCACGCACGCTGCCGGCTTCCATCGCGGCCATGGCAAAGTTGAACTTGGCCACAAAGCCGCCCAGGAAGGGGAAGCCGACCATGCTCAGCGCGCCGATGGTGAAGGCGATACCCGCGATGGGGCTGCGATAGCCCGCGCCGCGCAGGTCGCGGAAGAGCTTCGAGTTGCCGCTGGCGTCCGCCAGGCCGCCCGAGGCCAGGAAGAGCATGCTCTTGCACAGCGTGTGGCTGAACAGGTGGAACATCGCGGCCATCATGCCGGCTTCTGTGCCAAGGCCGATGCCCATGTAGATGTAGCCGATCTGCGCCACGGAGGAGAAGGCCACCATGCGGCGGATGTCATTCTGGCGGATGGCGGAGATGGAACCCATCACCATGCCCACCAGCGCAAAGACGAACAGCACGTCATTGATGCCGGTCTTGACGATCACATCCAGGCCGATGACGCGGTACATGATCTTGATAAGCAGGAAGATATATCCCTTGCTGACCAGGCTGGACAGCACCGCCGCGGAGGTGGGGGTGGAATAGGCATAGGCATCCGGCACCCAGGTGTGGAAGGGGAACAGGGCAGACTTGATGGCCAGGCCGACGGCAATCAGCGCCACCACCACGCGCAGGGGCTGGGCGTATTCGCCGGTCTCGGCAATGCGCTTTACCGCCTCGCCGATGTTTTCCATCAGCAGATGACCGCTGATGTCATACAGCAGGATGATGCCCAGCAGGAACAGGCCGGAGCCGATCAGGTTCATGATCATGTAGCGGGTGGCGGCCACCAGCGTGCGGCCGCGCTTACGCACCGCAATCAGCGCACAGGCGGCCAGCGTCATGATCTCCAGGAACACATAGGCCGTGAAGATATCGTTGGTGTAGACCTGCGCCATCAGCGCGGCGGTCATCAGCAGGAGCACCACGCAGTACAGGCTCTGATTCTGACGGGGCAGGTGCTCATCCAGCTTCTTCATGCCGCCCATCAGGGACAGGAGCATCACCAGGGAGAACACCAGCGCCGTCAGCGCCTCCAGCGTGCCGACGCGGATCTCGTTGCCCCAGGGCGCCGGGAAGTGACCCATCATGTAGGTGTAGGTCTCCGCGCTGTTGAGGTAGATCAGCGTCATCGCCGCGCTGAGCAGCGTCACGATGCTGATGATGGAGGTCGCCCAGATGCGGGCAGCACGGGGCTTCATCACGCTGGTGACAGCGGCAGAGCCCAGCGGCAGGAGGATGCAGGCGAAGGGGATCGACTGCCAAAGCTGCATCGTCATCACTTGCCCTCCTTTCCGTCCTCAGGGGTGACAGGCACATTGCCGATCACGATCACGTCCGGCTCATCTTCCTCGCGGCAGAGCTGGGTGATCTCGTCAATATCCAGGGAATGATAGCGGCGATACAGGCGGACGGTCAGGGCGAGCATGACGGCCGTCACAGACACGGACACGACGATGCCCGTCAGCACCAGACCGGCGGGGATGGGGTTGATGTAGGCCTCCATGGCCTGGATGCCGTTCTCCACGATGGGGGCGCGGCGCCCCTCGATATAGCCCTTGGCGGCCAGGAACAGGAAGATGGAGCTATCCATGATGGAGAAGCCGATGATCTTCTTGATCATGTTCTTGTGCAGGAGGAGCGTGGTGAAGCCGACGCCGAAAAGCACCATGGCTGCCATTTCCACATAGTTGTGCAGGATCGACATCTTACAGGTCCCCCTTTCTGAACAGGGTATAGAAGGCATACATCGTGCAGCAGACCACCAGGCCGACCGCGATGTTCAGGTAGGGGATCAGTCCCGCGGAGAACAGCATGCCGGGCGTGCCGGTGGTGATGATGGAATGCAGGCCGTTGGCGCCGGTGAAGAAGGAATACGCCTTCGACACGGCATAGAAGGACAGCGACATCACGCTGATGATGGAGAAGGTCTTGAAGGTGAAGAAACGCTCGGTCTTCTTGAAGCCGAAGGCGTTCAGGTACAGGATGAGGCCTGCGCCCATGATCGCGCCGCCGGAGAAGCCGCCGCCGGGGGAGATATGGCCGTTCATGATGACATATACGCCGTAGAGCAGGATCAGCGGCACGAGGAAGGTGGCCTGCGCCTGGAGGATCATGTCGTTCTTCGGCTCGAACATGCGGTCATCGCATTCCGCCTCCAGCTGAGAGGTGGAGGGCTTGCCGTCGTGGCTGGGGGTGACGCGCAGCAGGATCAGCACCGTGCAGGCGGCGATAAACAGCACGTTGGATTCACCCAGCGTATCGAAGGCACGGTAGTCCAGGATCATGCCGGCAACGATGTTGACCGCACCGGTCTCCTGCAGGCCGTTCTCGATATATCGGCGGCTGACCTCGTTGTTGGCGGGGTTATCCGGGGAACCATAGGGCGGAAGCTCCGCCGCGGTGGACACCAGCAGCGCGATGATGACCACGCAGATCACCACTGCCGCGATGCGGTAGACCCAGTTGGTGATGCCCTTGCCCTTGGTCTGCATCCAGGCATGCACATGGGTGTAGAGGCTCTTTTCCTGGTTGGCCATCGCGGCGCGGCGCTCTTCGTAGCGCTGCTCTCGCTCCTGCGCCAGCTGCTGGGCTTCCAGGCTGGTCGGGGCGGCCTGATCATCCAGGGTATGGGTCATTTCGTCGTCCAGACGGGTGGAGCCGCTCTTCAGCCAGCGCTGGAACCGCGCGTACAGGCTGGATTCATAATCAGGCTTGATCTTCGCCACGGTCGGACGCCTCCTTTCCTTCTGCGGTGCTCTTCTGCACGTCGATGGCGTGGATCTTCTTCAGCGTCACGAACAGCAGCAGGCTGGTGATGCCCGCGCCGACAGCGGCCTCAGTGATGGCCAGGTCGGGGGATTCCAGCAGCACCCAGATGATGGACATTGCCAGGCTCTGGCCCATGAAGATGACCAGGGCGGTGAGCAGGTTCTTCGTCAGGGAGACGGAAATGGCACAGGTGATGATGAAGATCAGCAGGATGATTCCGAGAAAATCCATATCAGTTTGCCTCCTCGGTAGCGGGAATGTCGGCTTCCTTCTCGTGCTCCACCGTTTCGCGGTCGATCACGGTCATGTCCTTTTCCAGCTCGTCATTGATGGTGATCTCCATCCGGCCGATCAGGTGGGAGGAGACCGGGCTGGTCAGCCACAGGAAGCCGACCACCACCAGCAGCTTGATGCTGGTGACGCTCCCGCCGGTGGCGCAGATCACGCCCAGGAGCATCATCAGGATGCCCACCGTGTCCAGCAGGGCCGCGGCATGGATGCGGCTGAGCGCATACTTGAAGCGATACACGCCCACCACGCCGGACACCAGGCAGCACAGGCCCAGACCGGTCAGGATGATGCAGGCGATCAGGCGAATGACATCAATCATGGTTCTCCGCCTCCTTCTTCAGCGCCTCCTGGCGGCGCTTCTCACGATAAATACCCATATACACCTTGGTCAGCAGCACCACCGCCAGGAAGGACAGCATGGTGTAGATCATCGCGATATCCACCAGGTAGCCCTCATTCATCACGAAGGACAGCACGCAGATGGTGATGACGATCAGCGTGCCCATCATGTTCACGGCGATGACGCGGTCGGCGATGCGCGGGCCGCGGATGGCGCGCACCAGACACGCCAGGATCAGCAGGCCGATCACCGCCAGGGCGACGGTATAGACGAAATCATAGACATTACTCATTGCCGGCGGCCTCCTTTACGGTCTGCTTCTTGCCTTCGAGGCGGGCGATGCGGTCCTCCATCTCGAAGCCCTCCTGGCCCACGTCGAAGCTCTCGTCCAGGCAGTGGATCAGGAACAGGTCATCCCGCACATCCACAGTGATGGTGCCGGGCGTCATGGTGATGGAATTGGCCAGCACGACCTTGCCCGCATCGCTGTGCAGGCGGGTGTGGAAGGACGTCACACGCGGCGCGACCTCTTCACGGGGCGACCAGATCAGCTTCATCGTCTGATACGCCGCGACGAACACTTCCTTCACCAGATAGAAGAAATAGCCCACGATGCGGGGCAGGCGCTTGGCCAGCTTCCATTCCTTCTTCGGCGAATAGCCCATGAACGCCACAATGAAGGCATACAGCGCCGCACAGACGATCGCGCCCACGATGGCGATCTCCGTCGTCCACTTGCCGTTGAGCAGCACCCAGAATCCAAAGAGCAGAAAGTACATACAACTCCTCCATACCTCTGGCCGCGCCGGAGCATGCATCCGCATCCCGCAGCGCAGCGGCGATTCTTGGCATTCCACCCGGAATGCATAGGCACACCGATCATGCCTGAAAAAGGGCAAAAACCGGCGAATTTGACCGGCGACCATTGTAAACCTTCCTATTAAATAAGTCAATAGGCTAAGAAGGCATTTTCCTGCCCATTTCGGGCATACCTTTTCTCCCCTGCCGCGTCTGAATTTACAAATGGGCTTGCCTTTCCCCTGCCCGGCATGCTATAATGGAGCGTATCTCCCCATGAAAGGAAAGATGAACTGTGAATATGATCAAACGGCTGATGCTCCTGCTGCTGGCAGTGCTGGCGCTGGGCAGCCTGTCCGCCATGGCAGAGGAGGATGCAGCGCAGACCGCGCTGGTCGAGCGCTCCGACGTGCTGGATGCGGCCTTCTCCATGCTGGAGGAGGGCAATCCCTTCCTGGCGGCTTACAATGAGATCACCGGTGCGAACGTGGTGCCGCACTTCAAGTACGGCCTGCCCTATTTCTTCGGCGGCAACTCCGAAGACCTGGTGAACGGCGAAATGCGCGTCTTCTCCCGCGGCGACGGGCTGTATGCCAAGCGCAAGATCTACGAGCAGACCCGCTTCTACGACAAGGGCAAGTATTACCTCTACGGTTTCGACTGCTCCGGCTATACCCGCTGGATCTATGCCGAAGCCGGCTGGCCCCGTCATGACAGCCTGAGCGCCATGGTCAACCAGTATGCCAAGTATGCGGAGAAGAACCATGTCTACAGCCACCGCAAGGGCAAGGAAATGCCGCCCTTCGGCGAATTGGCCGCGACCCTTCAGGTCGGCGATCTGCTGGTGGGCAAGGCCGGTTCCCGCCATGTGATGATGTTCATCGGCACCCTGCGCGAGTTCGGCTTCACCGCGGAGACCGCGCCCGAGCTGGCGGACTATCTGGACTACACCCTCGTCATCCATTGCGGCCCCAATCCGGATTACGGCGCGCGCATGCAGCAGTTCCTGGATGAGCACCAGGATGACAGCTACTACCGCGATGTGAACCTGACCGACGGCGGCGTGGCGGTGTCCATCATCGGCGTTGCGCCGGAGGATGCGCCCCACCACGGCACGGACAGCAACAAGGATTATGCCTGGTTCGAGCTGCCCGATGGCTACAAGATCACCATCTGGGATGTGGAAGCCTGCTCCTCCTTCTGCTGGTTCCGCATCAACGGCATTTGAGCCCCCATATGAACAAAAGGGATCCCGGAAGCGTCCTGCTTCCGGGATCCCTTTTTCGGACGCTGGTCAGTCCTCCACCAGTGCCTTCTGCAGCAGGACCACGAAGTCCTGCACATTGGTCACGATGCCGCGCGCGCTGAGGCTCCCCCGATCCGCCAGCTTGTTGATGGCAAATTCGCTCACATCCACACAGTAGAAGTACACCTGGCGTACCGTGCCATCCGCCATAACGCGGTAGGAAGGCGTCATGTTGCCGGTGGCGATGGTGTGGAGCATCGTGGCCATGCAGATCACCGTGGTCGCACCGCGGATCTGATCGCGCATGGCATCCTGCGCGGCATACACATCGGCGTACACCGGCGGAAGCGGCCCATCGTCGCGGATGGAACCGCAGAGCACATACGGCACGCCGTGCTTTTCACAGCTGTAGATGATGCCGTTGTCAATGCCCTCCGCACGGATGAATTCACCGATGCTGCCATGGCGGCGCACCTGGTTGATGGTCTCCAAATGGTTGTAATGCCCATTGGGCTGGGACACATGGGTGTAGATGTCCTGACCCAGCGCGGTGCCGAGGTAGGCAGCCTCCAGGTCATGGGTGGCCAGCGCATTCCCGGCCAGCAGCGCATGGACATAGCCCGCGCCGATCAGGCGGCTCATGGCCTCCCGCGCATCCCGGTCAAAGGTGAACGCAGGCCCCAGCACCCACACGATCTTGCCATGCTCCCGATCGTGGCGCAGCAGGTCATACAGCTCAGTGTAGTCCTGGGAATAGGCGGTCTCGCGGCTACGGTTCCGGCGGAAGGAGAAGGCCTCCGAGGCCGTGCTTTCCTCGCCGAACCCATCCGCATGGAGGTAAATGCCCTCCTCGCAGCGTTCCGTCCGCCCCACTAACACCGGATCGCCCTTTTTCAGCAGGCGGAATTCCCGCACGGCGATCCGGCCATTTTCCAGCACCGCCACGCAGTCCATCCGGCTCTCCTCCGCCAGCAGCCATCGGCCATCGACCTTGATATACTCCGGGTAGATGCTCATGGCGTGGAAGTTCTCCGGGGCCGCGCCGTCCTTCTCCGCCTGGATGAAACGGGCATCGGGGGCCTGGACGAATTCCGCCCGGGTGAAGTCCGGCGGCGTATACTTTCTCAGTGCAAACATGGTTTCCGCTCCTTTATCGATCCGCATTCGCGATGTGCAAGCATCCCCCTGTCCCCTCAGACATGTACTGAGGCCAACAGGGGGATGTTTTCGTTCAGGTCTGGCCTTCCGCCGGTGCAGGGGTGGGCGTAGGCAAAGGTTCGAGGGTGAAGGTCGGCGCAGGGGTCATGGTCGCGGTGGGTGCCGGTGTGGCCAGTTCCTCCGCGTAGATGGCGCGCAGGGTCGCCACATCTGCCGTACCGGTCTGGCTGATGCCATGATCCTTCTGGAACGCCTTGACCGCCTTGACCGTGCCGTCCAGATACACACCGCCGATATGGCCGGAATAGTAGCCCAGCTCCTTGAGTTTCGACTGCAGCCAGTACACATCCTCGCCCTTGGAATTCTTTTTGAGCGTCTTGAGCTCATAGGGCAGCGTGCCGGAAACATATTCCGGGGCTGCCGTGGGCGTGGCCGTCACATAGGGCAGCATATTGTTCTTGTTCAGGCCCGGGAGCTTGAGGGCATTGCGCAGCTCCGGATCGGACGGAAGGTCCTCCGTGATGGTCACCACCACGCCTGCGCCGCAGTTGTTGTAGATCCACTTGGCATCCGCGACGGTCAGGCGGATGCAGCCATGGGACGCACGCTGACCGAGCTTGTTATAGCTCTTGACGGACAGATCCATCGTGTCCACCGAATTGTAGATGACGCTGTGGAAGGCGATGGAGCTGTTGATGCGCGTCCAATACTGCGCGTGGCTGCCCCATGTGGGGAAGTAGCACCAGCGCGCGGTGCGTCCGTTGAGCACCCACTCGCCCACATCGCTGGGGGTGGCCTTCAGGCCGGTGGAGCAGAGCATCTGCCGGACGATGACGGTGTATTCGCCCTTGTCATCCAGCCCGTAGACCGTGGTGACCTGGTTGTTCACATCGACGGTGATGGCATAGGGCACGGGGGTCGGTTCGGGGGTGGGCTTGGGCGTATCCTGAGGGCCGCGGACGTCCGGATCGTTAAAGAGGACGTTCCAGGTCGCCTCGCCGATGATGCCGTCCACATCCAGGGCGTTCTGCTTCTGCAGCGCCTTCACCGCATTGCGCGTATGCCCCAGGAAATTGCCGGAGATATTCCCCTCGTAATAGCCCAGCTCCGTCAGGCGGCGCTGAACTTCCTTGACCAGCTCGCCCTTGGATTCGTATTTCAGCTGCTTGGTGAACGCCACGGTCGGCGCGGGAGTGTAGGCGATCACCGCCTCATCCATCGTGATGGCAGATTCGATCACCGGCGCGGGCGTTTCCGCAGGCAGCTGCGCCTGTCCCTGCTCGTAGGTCAGCGCATCCTCCGCATAGAGGAGGAGCTGCGTCTCCTCATCCGCCACGCCGGTGGCTTCCTCGCCGGAGATCTGCTGGAACAGCAGCACCGCCTCCTGCGTCGCAGGCAGATAGGTGCCGGAGATCTTTCCGCTGTAATAGCCCAGTGCCGTCAGCCGCACCTGAAGCAGGCGGACATCCTCGCCCACCGAGCCCAGCCGCAGCGGACGATACTGCGTGGAGAAGATGAGCTCCTGGGTCTCGATATCGGCCTCGCCGGTCTGAAGAAGGGCATGATCCGCCTGGAACGCCTTCACCGCGGCCTTGGTCAGATCGCCATAGGAGCCGCTGATCTCGCCGTCGTAATAGCCCAGCGCAGCCAGCTTCTGCTGGAGCGCCTGGACTTCCTCACCGCTCATCCCGTAGGTGAGTACCTGATTATCCACCACCACCTGCTCGGTCGTATCTTCCTCGGTGGTGTCCGCCAGGGCAGCGCCCATCAGCAGGCTGACGATCAGGACAAGGGGCAACCATCTGTATTTCATAAACTACCTCGCGTGAACATGATCCGATACAGGTCTATTGTAGCCTCTCCCCGCAGGAATTGCAAGAGCTGCCGCACTTTTTTACATTCAATGCAAAAACGGGGGACAGTTCATCCGTCCCCCCGTGATGTGCTCATTCGCCGGATCATTCCCCCGGATGATCCTCGATCATGGCCTTGGCCGCCTTCTTGCCGGCGCCCATCGCCAGGATGACCGTCGCCGCACCCGTCACGGCGTCACCGCCGGCATAGACATGCAGCTTGCCGCTGCGGCCCATTTCGTCCGCAACGATGCCGCCCCAGCTCTCCGTGGGGAGGTCGGGCGTGGTCTTTTTGATGAGGGGATTGGGGCTGTTGCCGATGGCCACGATGACCGTCTCCACTGGCAGGTCGAATTCGCTGCCCTCCACCGCCACAGGACGGCGGCGGCCCTTGACATCCGGCTCGCCCAGTTCCATCTTCACACAGGTCATCGCGGACACAAAGCCGTTCTCGTCGCCCTTGATCTCCTTGGGATTGGTCAGCATGAGGAAGTGAACGCCTTCCTCCTTGGCATGGTGGACTTCCTCCGCACGGGCAGGCATTTCCTTTTCGGAGCGGCGGTACACAATGGACACATCCGCGCCCAGACGCTTGGCGCAGCGCGCCGCGTCCATCGCCACATTGCCGCCTCCGATCACCGCCACGCGGCTGCCCACCTTGATGGGGGTGTCCGCCTGGGGGAAGGTATACGCCTTCATCAGGTTGATGCGGGTGAGGAATTCATTGGCGCTGTACACGCCGCAGAGGCTTTCGCCGGGAATGCGCTGGAAATTCGGCAGGCCTGCACCGGAGCCGACGAACACCGCGTCAAAGCCCTCATCCTGGAGCAGCTCATCCACCGTCAGGGCGCGTCCAACCACCGCATTGGTGACGAAATGCACACCCAGCGCGCGGATGTTGTCGATCTCCTTCTGCACCAGCGCCTTGGGCAGGCGGAATTCCGGAATGCCATACATCAGCACGCCGCCAGGGGTATGGAGCGCCTCGTAGACCGTCACATCCCAGCCAGCGCGGGCAAGGTCAGCGGCACAGGTCAGACCAGCAGGGCCGGAGCCGACCACAGCAGCGCGACGGCCATTCTTCGGGGCGGTCTCGGCGGACACATGGCCCTCGGTCATCGCCCAGTCCGCGGCGAAGCGTTCCAGACGGCCGATGCCGACAGGTTCGCCCTTGATGCCCCGGACGCACTTGCTCTCGCACTGGCTCTCCTGGGGGCAGACGCGGCCGCAGATGGCCGGCAGACCGTTCTGCGTGCGGATGATCTCATACGCCGCCTGGAAGTCGCCCTCCTTGATCTTGGCGATGAAATCCGGAATGGGGACATTCACCGGGCATCCGGTGACGCAGGGCGCGTGCTTGCAGTGCAGGCAGCGATCCGCCTCCTCCATGGCGACCTCACGGGAATAGCCCAGGGCCACCTCCTTGAAGTTGACCGCACGGACGGCAGGTTCCTGCTCCGGCATGGGGTGCTTGGTCAGGCTCATGTTCGGCATGTCAGTTGCCTCCCTTCATCGCCGCGTCCGCCATTTGTTCCCGGCGGCAGACATGGTTCAACTTTTCCTTCGCGTGGGCTTCCTCCGTGCGGAACATGCGGCTGCGGGCGATGGCTTCGTCCCAGTCGATGAGATGACCGTCGAAATCAGGGCCGTCCACGCAGGCAAACTTCGTCTGTCCGCCCACAGTGACGCGGCAGCCGCCGCACATGCCCGTGCCGTCGATCATGATAGGATTCATGGACACGATGGTCTTCACGCCATAGGGCTTGGTCAGGTCGCACACGGCGCGCATCATGGGCAGCGGGCCGATGGCGATGACCTCGTCATACTTTTCGCCCGCCTCCAGCTTGGCCTGCAGCGCCTGGGTGACAAAACCCTGATGCCCGTTGGAGCCGTCATCCGTCATGACGGTCAGCTCGGAGCAGGCGGCATTCAGCTCATCCTGAAGGATGATCAGCGACTCATTGCGGAAGCCGACGATCAGATCCACCTGACAGCCAGCCTCATGCAGGGCCTTGGCCTGGGGATAGGCAATGGCCACGCCCAGACCGCCGCCGATGACGGCCGCACGCTTCACGCCCTCGGTGTGGGACGGCTCGCCCAGGGGGCCGACAAAGTCCAGCAGGGCATCGCCCTCATTGAGCGTATCGAGCTTCTCGGTGGTATAGCCGACCTTCTGGAAGATGATCGTCACGGTACCGCGCTCGCGGTCATACCCGGCGATGGTGAGGGGGATGCGTTCGCCCTCCTCATCGATGCGGAAGATGATGAACTGTCCGGGCAGCGCCTTGCGCGCCACCAGCGGAGCCTCTATCTCCATCAGCGTGACAGTGGGATTCAGCACGCGCTTTTTCACAATCGAAAACATGTATTTCGCCTCCTGGGAGTAATCGTTTCAGACAAATATTGTACACTATTCGCCCCTGTCATTGCAAGGGTTGATTGTACTTCGGCTGATTTTTTCGCATCAGCCGGTGCGGAAGTGAAGCACGGATCAGGCATGGAACCATGGTCACATCCTGTCCTCCATCAGCACCAGGCCGACCTTGGTCAGGTCATAGGGCGTGGCCTGATAGACGAAGTAGTTCAGCCAGTTGCAATAGAGCAGATTCGCGCTGGATCGCCAGGTGCAGACCGGCTCCAGCGCATCGTCGTCATGGGGGAAGTAGTTGACCGGCACATCCGGATCCAGGCCGGCATTTTTGTCGCGCAGGTATTCGTTGCGGAGCGTGTCCGTGTCGTATTCCGAATGGCCGGTGATGAAGATCTGTCGTCCGCCGTGGGTGGAAATGGCATATACACCGGCCTCGTCGGATTCGGCGAGGATCTTGAGCTCCGGGCGGCCTGTGATGTCCGCGCGCTCCACCGTGGTGTAGCGGCTTTGCGGCACCATGAAGGTATCGTCAAAGCCGCGGAACAGGATGCTGCCCTGATGCACGACGCGATGGCGATACACGCCGGAGAGCTTGCGGGGCAGCGTCTTCTTCGGGATGCCCCAGTGATAGTACAGGCCGGCCTGCGCGCCCCAGCAGATGTGCAGGGTGGAGGTCACATGGGTCTTTGTCCACTCGAAGATCTCGCACAATTCCGGCCAGTAGTCCACCTCTTCAAAGGGGAGCTGCTCCACGGGCGCGCCGGTGATGACCATGCCGTCATAGGTGGCCTCCTTCACCTGGTCGAAGGTCTTGTAGAAGGCCAGCATATGCTCCGCCGAGGTGTTCTTGCTGACGTGGCTCTCCACCATCAGCAGCTCCAGCTCCACCTGCAGGGGCGTGTTGCCCAGCAGGCGCGCCAGCTGGGTCTCCGTGGCGATCTTGGTGGGCATGAGATTCAGCAGGAGGATGCGCAGTGGACGGATATCCTGCGTCACGGCGCGATCATCCGCCATGACGAATATGTTCTCGCTCCGCAGCTTGGCGGACGCAGGCAGATCGTTGGGAATCTTGATGGGCATGACGTCACCTCGTAGACTTATTCAAACACCTTGCGGGCGATCTCCACCGCGGCCTTGGCGTCCTTGGCGTAATGGCAATGCAGGCCGTCGGCGTATTCCGCCGTGACCACCGCACCGCCCAACATGATGGAGGGCGGCTCCGGCAGGTTTTGCAGCTGGCGGACGGTCTCCTCCATGGCGGGAAGAGTCGTTGTCATCAGCGCGGACAGCCCCACCAGACGCACCTGCTCCCTGAGCACCGTGTCCACGATGGTTTCCGGCGGCACATCGCGTCCCAGGTCGATCAGCTCATAGCCGTAATTGGCCATGACCGTCCGGACGATGTTCTTACCGATGTCGTGGATATCGCCCTTGACGGTGGCGACGATCACCTTTTCCTTCTTCATGGCAGCGGGATCGCTCCCCATGCCAGCCTGGATGACGCCGAAAACAGACTGTGCCGCCTGCGCCGCGCTGAGCAGCTGGGGCAGGAAGGCCTTGCCGCTTTCGTAATCCGCGCCGACCTTGTCCAGCGCAGGGATCAGGCAGCGTTCGACGATCTCCAGCCCGGTCTGGCACTTCAGTTTCTCCCGCGCCAGACGGGCTGCATCGCCCTTCAGGCCGCGGACGATGGCCTCCGTCAGCGTCATGGCCGTCGAAGACGTGCTTACAGCCGGAACCATCGGCGCGGCGGCATCGGCAAAGCGCGCCACATAATCCCGGCAGCCGTTGTCTTCGCCGTTCAGCACGCGGAAGGCCGCGATGGCATCCATCATGTCCTTTTGGTTGGGATTGATGATGGGCAGCGTCAATCCGGCGGACAGCGCGCAGATGAGGAAAGTCTGCGCAATCAGCGGACGATTCGGCAGGCCAAAGGAAATGTTGGAGACACCCAGCACCGTGCGCAGGTTCAGCTCCTGCGTCACACGGCGGACAGCCTCCAGCGTCGCTTCCGCCTGATCCTGCTGGGCGGAAACGGTCAGCGTCAGGCAGTCGATCCACACGTCCTGTGCGGGGATGCCCTCCTGCTGCGCCGCATGCAGGATGCGGCTGGCGATGTCCACACGCTGCTGCGCGGTGGTGGGGAGTCCGCCCTCGTCCAGCGTCAGGCCGACCACCGCCGCACCGTATTTCTTCACGATGGGCAGCACCCTGGCCAGCACGGATGCGTCGCCATTGACGGAGTTGACCGCCGCCTTGCCGCAGCAAACGCGCAGACCGGCCTCCAGCGCAGCAGGGTTGGAAGAATCCAGCTGGAGGGGCAGCGCCGTGGCCTCCTGGAGCTTGCGCACCACAAGGGGCAGCATGCGCACCTCATCCACGCCGGGATAGCCCACATTCACATCCAGGATGTCCGCGCCCGCATCCTCCTGCTGGATGGCCACATCCACGATGTAGTCCAGATCCTCCGCCAGCAGCGCCTGCTGGAAGCGCTTTTTGCCGGTGGGGTTGATGCGTTCGCCGATGACGCGCACACCGCTGATCTCAACGGTCTTTGTGGCGGTGCAGACGCGGCTGACGCGGCGCACCTCGCGCGAACCGGGCACGGCGGCCGCCAGACGGTCATGCAGCGCGCTGATGTAGTCCGGACTGGTGCCGCAGCATCCGCCGATGACGGACACGCCTGCCTCGACCGCCTGCGCCATGGCCTCGGCAAAGTCCGCCGGGGACAGGTCGTAATGCCCGTCCACCGGATCGGGCAAGCCTGCGTTGGGCTTGGCGACCACGGGCAGATGGGTGTTGCGGCAGATCTCGCGCAGGACGGGCAGCAGCTGCGCCGGGCCGAGGGAGCAATTCACACCGATGGCATCCGCGCCCAGGCCGGTGAGGGTCGCCGCCATGGCCTCCGCCGTGCAGCCGGTGAAGGTGCGCCCGTTCTCGTCAAAGCTCATGGTGACGAGAACGGGCAGCGTGCTGTTCTCCTTCGCCGCGATCAGGGCCGCGCGCGCCTCCTGCAGGTCGGTCATGGTCTCGATGGCGATGCAATCCGCCCCGGCTTTCACGCCCGCGCGAACCAGTTCAGCGAACATCTCCACCGCATGTTCAAAGGGCAGCGTCCCCAGCGGCTCGAGCAGCTCACCCAGGGGGCCGATATCCAGGGCGACCTTCGCATTGGTGCCGGTGCAGGCCCTTTTCGCCGCCGCGACAGCCGCGAGGACGATGTCCTCCACCGTCACGCCATGGGCGGCAAGCTTGCGGCGGTTCGCGCCGAAGGTGTTGGCGTAGACGATCTCCGTGCCTGCGTCGATATACCGGCGGTGGATGCCGGTCAGCAGGTCGGGATCATGCAGGGCGACCAATTCAGGCAGCTCACCGGGCTTCAGACCGGCCTGCTGGAGTTGGGTGCCCATGGCGCCGTCGAGGAAAATCAGCTTCTTCGTATCAAACATGGCAGTTGCTTCCATTCTTTCTAAATTGACAGCTGGCCTGCAGGGTGCAATAGGCACATCCCCGCACACGGGCCGGCTGAGGCGTCTGCGCCAGACCTACGATGGCCGTGACGCTCTTTTGCGGATTCATCAGCAGGGAATCGGTCAGCGTCACGCCGATGCGCCGCGCCCCGGCATGATCCGTCAGCGCAGGCTGGAAGGTCAGCGGCAGATCGCCGTAGCCGGGGGAAAAGCGATCGGTCAGGTACAGGCCGGGAAAGCGCGCGCGGATCTCATCCTCCGCCGCATCGCAAACGGATTCGACCCATGCGCTGCCAAGGGCGTCCAGCAGGGCTGCACGGCGCATGTCCCGCGCGGAAAGCCGCCGCACCTCCAGATCGAAGGCCGCGCCCAGCGTGCAGACCAGCACCGCCGCCTGCGTGCATTCCGCAAGCATTTTGCAGCCCATGGCGGACGAGCGCACATCCAGCGCAGGCTGATCGTCCAGCGTCCAAATGCGCCAGACGAAGCGCGGCGCGACGCGGCTGCTGACCGCATCCTTCAGGGCGGAAAGCTCAGCGAGGAGGGCTTCATCCGCTTGGCGGACGCCCAGATAGCGCAGCGCTTCAGTGATCATTTCCTCCATGCGGACTCCCCTCCCCTTTTCAGCCCTGCTGATGCATCTTCAGCGCCTGCCCCAGCAGCAGGGCGTATTTCTGGATGGCCTCGGTCAGGTTTTCGGCATAGTCGAGCACGGATTCGTCCCGGATGACCTCCGGCTGCCGGCGCACCATCAGCGCCATGGACAGTTCCTCCGGGCAGGGACAGAGCTGCTCATCCAGCGCCCATTGCGCCGCGGCTGTCTTGGTGGTCAGCTTGCCGTTGACCAGTGTGTACATGCACCGGGCGATGTCCAGCAGCCAGCCAAAGGCGTAAATGCTGCGATCGCCCTTGCCATGCGCCTGAATGGTCTGCAGATGCTGAGCGATCGCCGCGTGGATGTCGCCGAAGGTCGGACGCTCAATGTGCCGACGGACGTCCTTGCCCCACAGGAGCTGCCCGTTTTGCAGAAGGGATGCCCGGTCGAAGGGCGAAAAAGCATGGTGCGCGCGGATCTGCTCGCCCGTTGTGCCCCAGTAGACCACGGTGGTCGCCTCGTCCCCCAGGAAGGCGCGCAGATCGAGCATACCGCCCTCAAACAGGCGGTACTGTGGCGTGTCGTGGTCGCAAGCCAACAGCGTCTGGCGCAGCGTCACCAGTTCCTCCGCCTGTTCGGGGCGGATGGGGTTCGCGGTGAGCACCAGCAGGTCAATGTCGCTCCAGCCGGGATGGAAATCCTCCGCCGTGATGGAGCCGTACAGATAAATACTCGGTTCGTTTTCCGCCAGCAGGCGGACCAGGGTCACGGTCATCGTGTTGATGGCCAGACGGACGCGGGGTTCAAGCATGAGCTTCCTCCGTTAAAACAGTGCGATCAGCTGTTGGAATACATCGGTGATCTGCTCCCAGTGGATGTCCACGCCCATGGCGGCCTCCAACAGGATCAGCAGGATCAAATGCGCCGGATAGAGCACATAGCCCGTCCAGCGGGGCAAACGCGGTGTCCGCCGCATAGGGATGAGCATGAACGGCAGCGCGAGGATGGCCATGCCCTGCAGGCGCAGCATGGGGCTGAAGAGGGGCGCAAGGCGTCCGCGCGTCAGGGACATCAGGCTGATCCCGCATACGGACGTGACAACGGACGAGGACGACCCCCAATACAGGCAGAAGGCAGCCATCACCGCCGCCAGACCGCGCCGCGAATCCCGCACGGCATACAGCAGGAACACCAGCAGCACGCCCTTCCAGCCGTAATCCGCATCCAGCAGCACCGCCAGCACCAGCGCCAGGACGGGCCCCCAGAGGTGGCTCCCCCACTTTTTTGCGCGGATCCCCCATAGTCCCGTCAGCGCTAGGAAAAGCGTCAGGAAGATGTTGACATCCCCCAGCGAATGATCCAGCGCGACCATATACAGCGGCTGGGAGATCAGGCCGATGAGGCCGATGCGCATGAGATATTTGGGGAAGGAGCGCGTATGACATGCGCCGACCACCATGCACCAGCAATACAGCGGGAAGGCGATCCGGCCCAGCAGGCGCATCTCCATCACGCCGGGGAAGCACATCTTGCCCGCATGGTCGATGAACATAAAAATCAGCGCGATGAGCTTGAGCAGCGCGGTGTTGGTATTCCCCGCAATGGGGCGGCGTGAAGTTGTCGTCATGTGGTGGCCTCCCTGGCGAAATTTCGCCTTACCCAGTCAGTATACCGCAATTTCAGTGGAGAATCAATATGATTTCACCTGACCATCACACAGGGCGGTTATGATAAGAGCGAGTTGGAAGGAGGTGCGTGCTGTGCGGAAGGCGATCCGAACGCTGGTGCTGGCGCTGGCGGTGGCCGTGCTGGCGGCAGGGGTATTCCACTTTTTCCGCGCGGAGGACGCGCCCCGTCCCGGCGGCTCCAGCGCATCCCTGGGGCTGATGCTGCTGGAAAAGGAAAAGGGGCTCTACGTCCTGGCTGTCACGCAGGACAGCCCTGCGGAAAAGGCGAATTTCTGCCCCGGGGATTATCTGATCCGCGCAGACGGCATCGCGCTGGACTGCGTCACCCAGCTGGACGAGATGATCGACGCGGCGCAGCAGGAACTGTCCGTGCGTATCCGCCGCAACGGCAAGGAGATGCTCCTGCACCTGCCCGCCCGATAAAACTTGCAATGCGCCCGGAATTGCCGTATACTGGTCATGACCGGGCTGTGAACAGGAGGACAACGCATGCATATTCTGATCGTGGACGACGAGGTCAACATTCGCGGGCTGATCCGCAAATACGCCATTTTCGAGGGGTATCAGGTCAGCGAGGCCGCCAATGGGATGGAGGCCGTCACCATGTGCCGCGACGGCAAGATAGACCTGGTGGTGATGGACGTGATGATGCCCGAGCTGGATGGCTACAGCGCGGTGCGCGAGATCCGCAAGGATTCCGACGTGCCGGTGATCATGCTGACCGCCCGCGGCGAAGAATATGACCGCCTGCGCGGCTTCGAGCTGGGTGTGGACGACTATGTGGTGAAGCCCTTCTCCCCGCGCGAATTGATGATGCGCATCGCGGCCATCCTCAAGCGCACCACCGGCGGCGCGTCCGACGCGCCCGAGATCGTCCAGATCGGTCAGCTGACGGTGGATTTCACCGCGAGGCGCGTGTCCATCGGCGATACGGTGCTCAGCCTGTCCCCCAAGGAGTATGAGCTGCTGTTCTACATGGTGCGCAACCGCGGCATCGCCCTGACGCGCGAGCGCCTGATCTCCGAGGTGTGGGGATACGATTTCTACGGCGATGACCGCACGCTGGACACGCATATCAAGCTCCTGCGCAAGAGCCTGGGCGACTACGCCAGCCGGATCACGACCCTGCGCGGCGTCGGATACCGGTTCGAGAAGGAATAAGCAGATGAAGAGCACGGAAACAGGCGCTGAGCGCATCGACAAGGCCAGTCTGAACAGGCGCGGCATCCGCCATCGGGTCATGGGATACCTGATGGCTTTTGTGGCGTTGCTGCTTGCGCTGCTGTGGCTGTTTCAGATCGTCTGGCTGGATGATTTCTACCGCTGGAACAAGACGCGCCAGATCCACCAGGCCACCAATGCCGTCGCGGACAACCTGGACAATGCCGAATTGTCCAGCCTGGTCGATCACCTGGCCAGCCGCAACGATGTGTGCATTCTCCTGCTGGATGAATACGGCAAGACCATTCTCACCAGCGAGGATATCCGCAATTGCCTGCTGCACCGCATGTCCAAGCAGGATCTGGCCTTCTGGTGCTCCATGGCGCCCCAGGACGGCAGCATCCTGACCGAGCTGTTCAACGTCGCGCCCCTGTTCGACATGCCCGTCAACGTGCATAATTTCCGCGGACGCGTCCCTTCGCTGGAGAGCGAGCAGCGTCAGGCGCTGCTGTGCGCGCGCAAGCTCACCCAGGCGGACGGCAGCACCGTCTACCTGCTGCTGAACACCATCATCACCCCGGTGGATGCCACAGTGGAGACCCTGCGCACCCAGCTGACGGTCATCACGGTGCTGGTGCTATGCGGCGCGGTGGTCATCGCGTGGATGATCTCCCGGCGGTTGTCGCGTCCCATCATCGAGACGAACGAGGCCGCCCGGAGCCTGGCGCGCGGACAGTATGATCCGCCTGTGCACGGCAGCGAATACCGCGAGGTGGCCGAGCTCAACCGCACACTGACCCTCGCCGCCCATGAATTGAGCCAGGTGGAGCACTTCCAGCATGAATTGATCGCCAACATCAGCCATGATCTGCGCACGCCGCTGACGATGATCGGCGGCTATGCGGAGGTCATGCGGGACATCCCGGGCGAAGCGTCGCCGGAGAACCTGCAGATCATCATTGACGAAACGAACCGCCTGACCAGCCTTGTATCCGAATTGCTGGACTTTTCGCGCCTGCAGACCGGCAGCACCCAGCTGGAACTGACCGACTTCGACCTGACGGACGCGGTGGAGGCCATCGTCCAGCGTGTCGCCCGCATGACCGAAAAGGACGGCTATCGACTGATTTTCGCGCCGGATCGCCATGTTTTTATCCACGCGGACGAAAAGCGCCTCGGCCAGGTGGTCTACAACCTGATCGGCAACGCGCTGACCTACACGGGCGAGGACAGGATCGTCACACTGACGCAGACCGTCACCGGCGACCGGGTGCGCATCTCCGTGCAGGACAGCGGACAGGGCATCCCGGCAGAAGAGCTGCCACTGATCTGGAACCGCTATTACCGCGCGAAGGAGAGCCACCGTCGCGCCGTCATCGGCAGCGGACTGGGCCTGTCCATCGTGCAGAGCATCCTGGAGAAGCACGGGGCGAACTACGGCGTGGACAGCGTCCTGAAGAGCGCGAACGATGCGCAGTCCCCCGACGCCCACGGCACGACATTCTGGTTTGAATTCATCCCCCTGCACGATCCGGATCCCACTTAAGCACAACGAAGCCTCCTGCTGTCATACCGCAGCAGGAGGCTTTTATGATGCGCATAATTCATTTTTTCCGGTGCGCGGCGGATATCAGGCGTCAGCAAACAAGCCCCCTGCCCGGAGGCCAGTCCGCCCCTTGCGATATCAGGCGAGGAGCTTCAGCAGGGCGTCCGCAGCGGCCTCTTCATCAGGGCCTTCCGCGATCATCACCATGCGTGCCTGATCATCCACGCCCAGGGACAAAAGGCCCAGCATGGACTTGGCATTCACGATCTTCTGATCACGCTGGATCATCACGCGGGATTCAAAGCTGCTGGCCAGCTGGACCACTTCCGCCGCCATGGCGCGGGTCAGCGGCACATTGTCGGGAAAGGCAATCGCCTTACGGATCATTTTTCTTCCTCCTGTGACTCACGGTATTCCTGGATCATTTGTTCCTCATGCTGGCGCACGATCTCCATCAGGCGGCGCATGCGGTGGTTCACCGCGGATTTGGACAGGGGCGGCTCAAACTGCTGCCCCAGCTCTGCCAGGGAGAGGTCGGCATTGTCCAGCCGCTTCTGCGCGATCTCCTGCAGCGCCGGCGGCAGCGAGCGCAGACCCTTTGCGATGACATACCGGCGGATGCCCTCCACCTGCGTGTCCGCCGCATCAAGCATGCGCTGGAAGTTATGCTCGTCGCAGTTGATGGCACGGTTGGCCGCGCCGCGCGCCTGCTTGCGGATGCGGATATCCTCCATCGCGAAGACGCTGTTGGATGCGCCCATCAGCGCCATGACGTCGCTGATCTGCTGTGCGCTCTTCAGGTACACCACTGTGCTGCCCTTGCGCTGATAGGTGTTGACAGGCAGTCCGCATTTCTCCAGCAGGCGGCTCAGTTCGCGCACGAGGCTCTGATCGCCCGCTGTGATCTCGAAATGGTATTCCTTTTCCGGATTGGTCATCGTGCCCGAACCCAGAAAGGCCGCGCGCAGATAGGCCTTGCGGCAGCACTGGCGCGTCATGGGATGGCGCACTGTCGTCCGGCGGTAGCGGATGTTGCCTTCTTCGTCCTGCTCGGTCATGTTGAGGGCGAGCATGAGCTTCTGGCTGTCCGCATCGCCGACCGTCAGCACGCAGGTACGCTGTCCGCCCAGGCGCGCATGCTGGACATAATGCAGGCGCGGGGTGATATTGAGCCTGGCACGCAGGAGGCGGAAGATCCGCCTGGCCAGCGCGGCGTTTTCCGTGCGGTACTGCACCTGAACGCGCCCCAGGCCATGGAAGGACAGGCTGCCGCTGGTGCGGTACAGCGCCGTCAGCTCGGACAGCATGCAGCAGTTCTTCCCCAGGGGAAGACGGCACAATTCGTCCTTGACATTGGATGAAAACGACATTTACTCTGCCTCCTGGCGGGTCTTCCACTGCGCCTGCTCCAGGGCCAGGTCGCGATGGGTGACCGTCACCGGGTATCCTTTCTCCTGCAGGAAGGCGCCCAGCGCACCGGCGATCGCCACGCTGCGGTGCGCACCACCCGTACAGCCGATGGCGATGGACAGGCGATGCTTCCCCTCATCCTGATAATGGGGCAGCAGGAAGGCCATCATGTCCTCCAGCTTCGCCAGGAATTCCTGCGTGACCGGGTTCTCCAGCACAAAGGACTTCACGTCCTCGTCCAGGCCGGTATGGCTCCCCAGCACCGGGATATAGAAGGGATTGGGCAGGAAGCGCACATCATACACCAGATCGGCCTGACACGGCAATCCGCGCTTGAAGCCGAAGGAGCTGATCTCCACACGCATCGCGGCGGACTGATTCTCCCCACCGATGATGGCGGACAGCCGCTTTTTCAGCTCGCGCGTCTTGAGCGCGGTGGTATCGATGATGTAATCCGCCGTTTCGCGCAGGGGCTGCATGATTTCGCGCTCCCGTGCGATGGCTTCGGGCAGGGACATGCCGTCCGCCGCCAGCGGATGCTCCCGTCGGGTCTCCTTATACCGGCTGACCAGCACATCGTCGCTCGCCTCCAGATAGAGGCTCTCCACGGTGTAGCCATGGCTGCGACTCTCCCGCAGCAGGTCGCTGACGGCCTTTGCATCGAAGAAAATATTGCTGCGGACGTCCACCGACATGACCACCATCGGATTGCGCATGCTGGATTGCTCGGAGGCCTCCATCAGCGCGGACATCATGTTCGGCGGAAGATTATCCACGCAGAATGCACCCATATCCTCCAGATAGCGGTTGACGGACGTTTTTCCTGCGCCGCTCAGCCCTGTTACCAACAGGAACCTCATATGTACCTCCTTCCGGACGGATCAAACCGCCCAGACGCCGTTTATGCCTGCACAGCCGGTGCGTCCTCGCCGAGGATCTGCACTTCCGGCTCCAGCTGTACGCCGAATTTTTCCTGCACCGCGCCCTGCACATGGGCCATCAGCGCCAGGAAATCCGCCGCCGTGCCGCCCTTGTTGACGCAGAAGCCTGCGTGTTTCTCGCTCACCTGCGCGCCGCCGACGGCATAGCCCTTCAGGCCGCATTCGTCGATCATCGCCGCAGCAAAGCCATTCGCAGGCCGCTTGAAGGTGCTGCCTGCGCTGTACTGCGTCAGGGGCTGCTTCTCTGCGCGGCGGGTGTTGAAGTCCACCATATCCGCCAGGACGTCCTCCCGGCGCGCGTGATGCAGGCGGAACGTCACACGGGTGATGATCTTGTCCTCGTCCATCAGCCGGGAATAGCGGTGGCGGAAGGCCATCTCCTCCCCCGTATAGCGGAATGCCTCGCCCGTGCGGTCGAAGCCCTCCACCAGCGACACGACCTGGCTCATTTCGCCGCCGTAGGCCCCGGCGTTCATGTACACGCCGCCGCCCACCGTGCCAGGGATGCCGCTGGCAAACGCCAGGCCGCCCAGATTCGCCTCCGCCGCCGCCATGGACAATGCGCCCATCATGACGCCAGCCTCCGCGCGGATGCATTCGCCGTCCACCTGGATATGCTGCATGCTGCGGCACAGGCGGATCACCAGTCCGCGGATGCCGCCATCCCTGACCAGCAGATTGCTGCCATTGCCCATGACCACAGTGGGGATGTCCATTTCATGGGTCAGGCGGAGCAGCCGCTGAAGCTGTTCAGGTTTTTCCGGGCAGACCAGCAGATCCGCCGGGCCGCCCAGGTGCAGGGTCGTATAGCGTGCCATCGGCTCGCCTTTGATCAGCGGGAGATCGGGCGCTTCTTCGCGCAGAACCGTCTCCAGCGTTGTCAGTTTTTCTGTCAGAGTCATTGTACGCCTCCTGTCCTTCTATTCTACTATATTTTGCGGTGTGTAGCAAGCAATTTTTTTGTGAACGCCCGCATCTGCCTTTCTATTCTATGCACATCGGGGGACAAAAAAGGCCGCGAATCATCGCAGCCTGAATGATGTTTATGCTTCCTTGTCTTCAAAGCGCCTGCACCAGGTGTACTTACTGATGGCACTCTGCACCGCATTAGGGCAGCAGGTGCACAGCAGATCACGGATATAGGGCGGCATGACCCGGTTGTACTTGACCTCCAGGATCATCTCATTGTTGTCAAAGGGGGAGATGGTGGGCACATGGGGGTTGAACATATCCTTGCTGTTCAGGCCGGTGTGCAGCTGCTTATCGAAGGTGATGCGCACCTCTTCCGCCGGGTGGATGTAGGCCTCGCGGACATAGTCCACGATAACCACCGGGCGCAGCAGGCCGCAGGTCATCTCGCGGTACACATCACTGAGCAGACCGCTGCGGGTCTTCTCCAGATCCGTGGTGTCGCCAGCGATGATCTGATCCGCCAGGTCTCGCGGGATGGTCAGGCTGCGCTTTGAGATCAGGCTGCCCACCTTGGTCTTGCACTCCAGCTTGATCAGGCGATCCGAAAAATTATAGATGCGGATACGGTACTTATTGCGGTTCTGCACACCATCGAGCTTATCGTAATACGCATCGTCGAAGATGGTATCGAAATACAGGCTGCGGATGTGGTATTCGTTGTTTTCGTCGCCGTTGGGATCACGCCAGAGGACGCGATCCAGCTGGCGCGACAGCACCTGGTACTGCGTTTCGCTGATGAAGAACTTCAGCTCATGCCGAAGCGGAATATTGGCCGGCATGGATCAGGCCTCCCTTCTTGGAGCATTGCTAATTGTAAATCTGTGGTGGGTTCTCAGCAGGTGTATTTCAATCCACCCGCGCTATGATGTCCTCGGGGGCTTTCCGGTCGCCCCTGAACCCCTTCGGACTCGTTCCTGCAATTTCCTCGCGGGGACTGCGTGGCAAAAGATGCCTGCCCCAACGCGGAACGGGTGTCCAGAGGGTCGATGACCCTTTGGCAGGGATCCTTAAGGGACAGAGTCCCTTAAGCGCCTGCTTCGGTCTGGCAAGCCACGAGGGTCGCGTCGTGGACGCCCTCGATGCCGAGCATAAGCGCAACGAGATCCTGCTTGTTGTCCAGGCGGACTTCGTAGGTCATCTCCGCGCCGGAACGGGTCACGGTCTTGGAGCGCAGACGGCGATGCTTCACGCTGCGGCGGAGCTGCTGGTTGATGTCATACTCCGCGTCCTCATCGTAGTGGAGAACGAGCAGATAGCCGTTGGGGTTGGAGAAATGCAGGAAGGTCAGCGCGAAGAGGATGGCGGAGATGCCCAGCGCCACCACCAGCGCAATGATGTACTGCTGCGCGCCCAGGAGGATACCCATCGTCAGCGCCCAGAACATGTAGGCGGTATCGAGGGGATCCTTCACCGCGGTACGGAAGCGGACGATGGACAGCGCGCCCACCATGCCCATCGACAGGGCGATGTTGGAGCCGATGCACATGACCACGGGCGTGGTGATGAGGGTCAGCATAATCAGCGTGAGGGCGAAGTTGGGGCTGTAGAGCACGCCGCGATAGCAGCGCTTATACACAAAGGCGATGATGAGGCCGACCACCAGGCCGAAGATCAGGCCCATGATGACCGTCCAGGGGGTCAGGTTGGCAAACTGCTCCGCGAAGAAGGCGGACAGGGTGCTGCTGGTTTTCGTGGTCAGGTTAGATGTATTCACAGGGGGATCCTCCTTGTTGTGCGTAGGTCGGGCGCAAAGCGCGTCTATACATTATACAGCATTCTCAATGATTCTGCAAGATTTCGCCGCGCCTTACAGCAGCGCATCCGGCGGCAGTTCCGGCTGTTCGCCGAAATACTCGATCATTTGGGCATCGGTGAGTTTGAACTGCTCCTGGACCATCGTCCAGAGCTTGTTCGGGCGCACCTTCAGCACGTTCTTCAGACGGCTGACGCGCTGTTCCCAATAGGCGTAGGCGGAGGAATACTTGGTGGGCCACTCGCTGATGACCATCTGATCATGGTATTCCGCCCAACGCGCGAAGTGGAGCTTCAGCTCGGATTCCGGATGCAGCTCCGCCACGCACTTATCCAGCATTTCGGTCATGTACTCCGTGGTGAAGGTCTGGAAGATATCGCCCAGCTTGCGCAGGAAGAGATCCTGATATTCCGGCACCTTCAGCGCGGTCACGAAACAGGTGTTGTTGATGTTCTTTTCGCCCATGCCGGTCGACTTGGTGTAGCTGCGCGGGCTGTTGAAGCTGTACCTGTACAGGCCGTAGTCCATGTCGTAGATGATCCACTTCCACTTGTACGGCTCGCCGGTCTCCGGATCGGTGCCATGGATGCGGTAGAAGCGGGTGTTACCAATATCGGAGTTGCCGAAGAACATTTCCAGCGCCATGTATTCCAGCAGATTGTCCACATCGACATTGGCATCCAGATAAGCGCGGTCTTCGGAGTTGTTGGCAGGATCACTGGCCTTGAGCCGCGTGATCATGGCCTTCCACTCCTTGTTGGAGCCATACTCCACCGAGCCATTGGCCACAAGCAGATCCATATCGTCCGCCTGGTCGAGGCCGAGGCCCTCATGCTGGGCGACGAAGTAGCGATCCACACGCTCGCGCAGATCCATATGTCCCCAGTAGATGCCGTTGATGTACACGGCCACGGGCTGCCACGCCTGGTGGATGACAGTCGTGCCGTAAGCGTCCATCAGCCGGGACTGGAAGCCGTCCACCACGCGCGTCCAGACGCCATCGTTACCGCAGTTACGCAGGGTGAGGGACTTATACTCCGTGAAGGGGCGATCCTCAAAGAGGGCGGCGGCGAAGGTGGTCGCGCCGTATTTGCCCTTGGCGCGCATCTTGAGGGACTTCTGCGGCAGGTCGAGGGAGAAGTCGCCAGCGGTCTTGATGTCCACGCCCTGGCTGATCACCTGCGTACCATCCAGGCTGTAGTACTCGAAGAATCCCTCATAATAGCCGTTGTTTTCCTTCACTTTGCGGTAGGTGGAATTCTTGAACGGCAGCTCGCCCGGCTTGGTCTTGATGATGTCGCCATCCGCCAGCATGCCGTATTCCTCATTCCACAGCAGATCCGGATCAACGATGACGGACACCACCGGCACATCATGATACACATTGATGAAGTAGGTCGCGCTGACCACGTCGCTGGCGTGGTAGTAGGTGTTGATCGGGAATGCACGGGCGCGCAGCACGGTGGTCTTGTTCAGCTCAATGGTCTGTCCGGCATAGGCGGTGCCTCCGGTGATCGTCGGATCGGAGCCATCGGTGGTGTAGTAGACCGTCGTACCCTCGGGGATGGTGAAGCCAACCTGCAGCCCCTGCTTGTACATGCCGCCCTGGACGGTCAGCTCCGGCCGGTCCGCATAGCCCAGAAAGCCGGAACCATTCTGGCTGCCGGGCGTGGGCGCGTCATAATAAAAAAAGCCCTCACGTCCCGTTGTGCGGCCGTAGGACACATCTGTTGGCACCTCAGGCAGCACGAGCTTGTCCAGGATCTTTCCTGTCGGGTCGGACAGCGTGACGGAATATCCGCCGCTCCGACTCAGGCTGAAGGAGGCATGCGGCTCCGCAGCCGTGTTCGCTTCCGTATTGCCATCGCACCAGATGATCTTATATTCACCCGGCATGATGATCGTCCCATCGGGAAACTGCCATTTCCGGGCACGGCCGATGTTATCGCTCAGGCCGTACCCGGAGAGATCCACCGTGGCGGCGGAGGAATTGTAGATCTCGATCCAATCTACAAAGTCCGCGCCTTCGGTGGTCTTGGTGGAATCATTGGAGGTCATGACCTCCGTGATATACACGCCCGTCTTGTTCAGGGCGCGCAGATACACATCCATCTGGTTTTCGCCGGAGGAGGTGTTGGGCAGCTGCGGTGTGGTCCTCACATGCACGGAGAAGGTACCGTCCTCATCGCGGGCATAGGAGGCATCCTCGGGGATGTTGTCCAGCGTGACGCGATCCACCAGGCGGCCGCGGCTGTCGGACAGGACGATGGTATCATGCTCGGCGGAGATCTTGAAATTGGTATGCGGAACGCCCGCAGGCCCATTGTCGATGTCCTTGCCGGAGCAATACACGATGTAGTAGCCGTAGGGCGCCACGCAGGCCCCTTCCGGGAAGCGCCACTTCAGCGGCTTGCCCTCATTGTTGGACAGGGCGTAATTCGCCAGCGAAATGGTCGTGCCCGTGGTGTTGTACAGCTCGATCCAGTCGCAGAGGTCGCCATCCTCATCGCGGTAGCCGGTCAGAGGATCGGGGCAGATCTCGTTGATGATCAGCGCGCCATCCACCACCATGGTGGCATTGCGGTAGGCCAGGTAGCCTTCGGTGGTGTTGGCATATCCGGGGCTGTATTCCGTGGTCAGGGCCCAGGTGCCGTCCTCCAGGCGCGCATAGCTCTCATTGGAGGACATGATGGGCGTCTTGACCGAGTCGATCACATAGGCGTTGGGATCATAGAGGGTGATGGTCTCGCCATTGGAGGACAGGCCGAACTTGGCATGCAGAGGCTTGCCTGCGGTGGCCTGGTTGGTCTTGTCGCAATAGACGAGGATACGCTCACCAGGGGCGATGGTCATCTTGGGGAAGAGGAAGCTGATGGACAGCGGGTCATCGCTCAGGCCGACGTTATGCAGGTCGATCTCGCGGTCGCTGCTGTTCCAGATTTCCACCCAGTCAGGGTATTTGCCCTTTTCATCCGGCACGGCGCTCTTGTTGGAGGCCATCACCTCGCTCAGGACCAGGCCTTCATACACGCCGCCGGACATCCCGCTGGCGGTCACCTGGTTGTCATTGGTGGCGATGGTATAATAGGCGTGGCGGATGGGCTCCTTGGGGCAAATGGCGACCAGCAGCGCAGCCACGGCGGCGAAGGTCACCATCGCCAGCACATTGCCGATCCGGCGGCGTTTCTTCCGGCGCTTGACGACGGCCGGCTTATCCGCCTGCTGAGGCGCTTCCTGGGCGCGGCGGACGCGGGGGGTTCGCTGAGGCGTTTGCATCATGTCATCCTTTCGGCTCGATCGGCGGTATTTCGCCGGAAAATCCACTTGCGGTCATTCATATAACGAATGACATAGGTTCACTCTTGCATTGTATCACAAAATGTCCTCTTTTCGCAAGTCCTGCGGTACATTCGGCGAAATTTCAAGCCTTCATCACGCAAAAAGGAGCCGCATGCCGAATGATCGGGCATACAGCTCCTGTGTTTTAGCGGAAGAGGGACATGATCTCCTGCGCGCTGAGGTTGCTGACGCGGCTCTCGCCGGGCTTGATCAGCTGCTCGAAGAGGGCCTTCTTGCGCTGGCCGAGCGCGACGACCTGCTCCTCGATGGAGGCATGGGTCACCAGGCGGATGACCTCCACCTTCTTCGTCTGGCCGATGCGGTAGGCACGGTCGGTGGCCTGTTCCTCCGCGGCGGGGTTCCACCACGGGTCGTAGTGGATGACCATATCCGCACCGGTGAGGTTCAGGCCGGTGCCGCCAGCCTTGAGGGAGATGAGGAAGATCTGCGCCCCCTCGGAGCCGGCATTGAACTGCTCGCACATCTCCACGCGGCGGGGCGCAGGGGTGTCGCCATCCAGATACATGCAGACATAGCCGCTGTTTTCCAGCTCGCGCCGAAGGATCTTGAGCATGCTGGTGAACGCGCTGAACAGCAGCACGCGGCGTCCCTTGGCGATGGCCTCGGGCAGGATCTCCAGCAGCAGATCCAGCTTGCCGGATGTGCCGGTGTAATCATCCAGCACCAGCGCCGGATGGCAGCAGATCTCACGCAGCTGGGTGATAGCTGCCAGCACCTCCGTGCGGCCGCGCTCGAAGCCCTTCTCCTTGACGATGGTATCCACGCGGTCGCGCAGGCGCAGCATGGTGGCCTGATAGACCTTGCTCTGTTCGGGGCTCATTTGCGCGGTCATGACGGTTTCGATCTTGTCCGGCAGCTCGGTCAGCACGTCCTTCTTCAGGCGGCGCATGAGGAAGGGGCTGATGCGGCTGCGGAGCTCCTCGGCATCGCTGCCATCCTGATACCGCCGCATGAATGCGCCGTAGGACAGCAGATAGCCCGGCAGGACGAAGTTGAAGATGCTCCACAGTTCGCCCACGCCATTCTCCAGGGGCGTACCGGTCAGGGCGAAGCGGGTCTGCGCATGGATCTGCCGCACAGCGATGGCGGCCTTGCTGCCCGCGTTCTTGATGTGCTGCGCCTCATCCAGGATGGCAAAGCGGAAGTCGATCTCACTGAGCAGCTGGATATCCTGACGGATGAGCGGATAGGACGTGATGAGCACATCCACATCGCCGACTTCCTTCACATGGCGGATCTGGCTGGCGCGCTGGGCGGCGGTGCCGGCCATGACCATGACGGACAGGTCGGGGGCGAAGCGCTCCAGTTCGCTCAGCCAGTTGTAGGTCAGGGTGGTCGGGGCGACGACGAGGGCCGGCTGGATCGCGCCGACGGTCTTTTCCGGGTCGCGCGCGGACAAGAGCAGCGCAATGACCTGCACCGTCTTGCCAAGGCCCATGTCATCCGCCAGGACGCCGCCCAGGCGGAGGCGATCCAGCGTCTGCATCCACTGCACGCCGCGCTGCTGATAGGGGCGCAGCGTCAGCCCGACGGGCAGGCTGACCGGTGCATCGGAGGGATCGAGCAGATCATGCACCGTCCGGGTGACGCTCTCATCCACCTCCATGGGGACGTTCATGTTCCGCAGCAGGCTCTCCATATAGCAGGCCCGATACGCCTGCAGCTGGATCGTATCCTCGGTGCCGTTCATGTAGTCGATGCCTTCCGCCGCGGCAACCTCGTAGATGCTCTCCGCCAGGGGACGCCATTCGTCCATCGCGGACAGATCCAGGAAGGAGCCGTCCTTCAGGCGGAAATAACGCCGGTGACGCGCCAGCGCCTCCATGATGGCGTAGATCTCCTGCGCCGGTTCGCCATTCTCCTCGAATTTCAGCTCCAGCGCGGTGCCGTTCATGCGCATCTTGCCGCGATAGGCAGGCTTGCGCGGCGTGAGGCGCTTGAATTCGTTGGACAGATACACCTCGCTGACGGCCTGCAGCTTCGCCACGCCTTCGCTGACGAAATCGAAGATGGCATCCTGTCCGGCCAGGTACACATAGCCCTTGCTGGACGTGAAGCCGGATGCGCCCAGGTTGTCCAGCACCTGACGCTCCGCCGCGGCATCGCGCAGGAGGAGCTTCTCCGTGCGGGAGATGCTCTCAGGCAGGGGCGCCTCGTCAAAGGGATCGATCTCGCGCTCGCCATAGCGGAAGGTCACGCGCGCCACCACGTCCCGGGCATTCGCCGCGCGGTCCAGATACACGCGCGCCTTCAGCGGCAGGCGGATGAGCTGGCGCTGGAGCTCCTCGGCGATCTCCACGACCGCCGTCATCTGCAGGAAGGGCACCAATTCGCCGATGACGCGGGCAGCCTCGCGCAGGGGGTAGTCGAACTGGCACTGACTGCCGCCGGCGAGCTGCTCATGATAGAGCACACGCAGCACCGCGCGCTGGTTCTCCTCCACATGGACGACCTTATCGCCCACCAGCGCATAGGAGCAGGAGGCGGTCAGCGGCCGGAATTCCTTGGGGAAGCGTCCCACGACGGACAGCCCGCGCAGGTCGCTGGACACGCGGAAATGCAGCGGGATGCGGCTCTGGATCACGCGCTTGACGGCGTGATTGCTCTCCCCGTCCTTGATGGAGAAGGGCAGAGCGTGCAGTTCATCCAGGATAGCCTCAGCGAAGGTGTCCGGTAGGAGCATCTCGCGCTGTTCCACACCGCGAAGCGCCGCGCCGCCTGCCTTCTGCGCCATCCACATAGCGCGCAGGATGTCCAGGATCCGGTTCTCCGCCCGGCCAAAGCGCATCCATTCCGGGTGGAAGGTGAAGCCCTTGCCGTATTCGATGGGCGTGCCGCTGTCGATGGCCTCCAGCAGCTGCGGAATGGACTTGACCACATACAGCCTTTCCTCGCCGATGAGCAGCACCACCTTCAGCCGGCAGGGCAAATCAGTCTGCTGGGCTTCCTCCGCGCGGATAGGTTCCACAATGAGCCGAACGCCCAGGCGGAGCGTCCCGTCCTCGGGGAGGGTGCGGTCCATGGCGGACATCAGCTTCGGCCCAGATGCCGCAGCCCGGCGGCGGATCATCTCATCCATCGCGCCGGCCTCCTGACAGGCCAGCATCGCCGCGATAATATGGCGGCACGCGCCGGTCTCCTGGCAGGTCTGGCAGGTGCAGCGCTGGCTGGCCGCATTGGCGGCATCCGCCGTGATGCTGACCTCATAACGCCCGTCTTCCGCCACCTGGCAGCGCAGCAGCTTCGCGCTCTGTTCCGCGATCTTAACCCGGCCCGCACGAAAGAGCCGCTCACCCATGCGGGTCTCTTCTTCGCCCGCCAGCGTGCGCAGGGTGTAAGGGATCTGTATCATTTCATCACTCTTTCTTCATATACACCAGAATGAGAGCGCCTGTGATCCACCTCCGGATGCAGACGCTCCCAAAACAGCAATCTAAACTATTCTTCACCAACCGGGCTGATTCCTGCCGCCCTGATGCAGGTTTCCAACATTTTTTCACAACTCTTTGCCGCCGCGCATACGCTGTGCCATCCCGAAATGAAGGTGAGGCGGTTTGCCTTGGGCGAACTGTTGACATTGTCCCCTGTGTCGCAATCCTTTCTGGCGACGCTGCTGACCTGGCTGGTGACGGCCTGCGGCGCGGGGCTGGTGCTGTTCACGCGGCGGAAGCATCCGCTGGTGATGGATGCGCTGCTGGCCTTCGGTGCAGGCGTGATGCTGGCCTCGTCGTACTTTTCGCTGCTCGCGCCGAGCCTCTCCCTGGCGGAGGAAGTGGGGCATGCGCCGTGGCTGACGGCGTCCACCGGGTTTCTGGGCGGCGGATGCTTCCTCCTCCTGGCGGATCACATCATGGCCCGGTGCGCACCGGCTGATCCCGCCTCGGCGGACAGCCGCAGACGCTGCATCCTGCTGGTCTCCTCCATCACCCTGCATAACATCCCCGAAGGGCTGGCCATCGGCGTGAGTTTCGGCGCGCTGTCCGCCATGCCGACGGCGTCCGCCCTGACCGCCGCATGGATGCTCGCCATCGGCATCGCCCTGCAGAATTTCCCCGAGGGCGCCGCAGTCAGCCTGCCCCTGCGCCGCGAAGGGCTCAGCCGTGGCCGTGCATTCTTCTTCGGACAGCTCAGCGGTGCGGTAGAACCCATCGCAGCCGTGCTGGGCTGCCTGCTGGCGGTGCGCGTCCGGGCGCTGCTGCCGTATGCGCTTTCCTTCGCGGCCGGCGCGATGGTGCTGGTCGTCATCGCCGAGTTGGTGCCGGAGAGCCAGCGCAGCAGGCGTCCCGCCCTGATGACCCTCGCCACCATGGCCGGATTCACCCTGATGATGATCCTGGATGTGGCGCTGGGGTGAAAAGTGCATTTTCCACCGAAAAAATGCAGCATACCATCTTGAAGGGCGTGTGAAAAAGTTGTATACTGTTTTGCGCAAAAAATACGGCAATCCCACAGGATTCATGGGATGACCGCACACTCCGATGAATAGAAGGAATGCGAATGGAAGGCACTTATCTCGTCCCCGACTACTTTCCTGCCTTCGTGTGCAAGATGGGCGCATGCCGCCGCCCCTGCTGCGAAGGCTGGCCGATCTCCGTCACCATGAAGGATTATTTCCACCTGCTGAGCGTGGATTGCTCCCCCGAGCTGCGCCGCAAGCTGGATTGCGCGCTTCACCTTGCGCCGCGCCCCACCGAGGAGGCCTATGCGCAGATCCTCCCCCGGTATGACGGCGCGTGTCCGCTGCATCTGCCCGATGGCCGCTGTGCCCTGCATGCCGAATGCGGCGACGGCGTGCTGGCCGCGGTCTGCCGGCTGTATCCGCGCGGCGTGCGCAACGGGCAGGATCGCGAATGCTCCTGCGCGAACAGCTGCGAAAAGGTGATCGAGATGCTGCTCCATCGCGCCGAACCGATGTCGTTCATCACGATCCAGCGGGATTTCGGGTTGCCGGACGCACCGCCGCGCAGGCACTTTTTCCACACCGCCGGGCGCGAACAGGAGATCCGCCTGTGGCTGATCGCGCAGGTGCAAAAGCGCGGGATGTCCCTGCCGCAGCGGATGCTCCTGCTGGGGACGGCGCTGCACGCGGTGGACGATGCGCTGTCCGCCCGCGATGATGCCCGTGTCGATGCCCTGCTGACGGGCCGCGAGGTGCTCGATCCGCCGAAGACGATCATCCCCGGTGGGGCGGAATTGCTCTCCGGGCTTTCCACCATGGAGCACATGCTCGTCACCCTGGAGCAGGACAGCAGCTCCATCCGCGCCTTCAGCGATGCAGCGCTGGCGTATTTCCATTCAGGCGAGCCCTTCACGCATTATGAGGCGTCTGTGGCGCGCTTCGAAGCGCTGCTGCCCAACTGGGAGGTCTGGCTTGAGCAGCTGCTGGTAAACCACATGTTCTTCGTGCAGTTCCCCTTCCAGGATCGCCCCGTTTCACTGGGCGATGAGTACCTTTCGCTGTGCGCGGTCTATATGCTGCTGCGGTGCCTGCTGCTGGGGAATCTGGGGGAGGGCGGCGACGAAGACCGCGCAGTGGACGTGGCTGCGGCGGCCTTCCGGCTGGTGGATCACACCGAATTCGACCGTTTCGCAGGGCCGCTGCTGCGCGAGCTCGGCTGCGATGATCTGTCCCGGCTGACGCTGCTGCTTTCGCTCTGACGCGGAATATGCTGCGGATATGGGCGAGGGGCAAAAAAGGCCTCGGCTGCCTGCAGCGTTGGCTTTGCAGAAGTGCATTACTCAAAAACCCGCCCCGGATCATAGCTGGGTGGCCATAAAACAGTTAATCCGACCTGTGATTCCAATCATAGGTCGGATTTTCATATTATTATGCACACTTTCTGACGGCGAATGGTTTTCAAAACCGTTTGCGGACGGCAAGTCCACAGGGGATAACCGCTTTAGCGGTGCAAGGGGGTGTAGCCACCTTGACGGAACGAAGTGACCGGGCATTCGAGGTCAGGCAGTTTTCTTCTGCTGACAGAGAATGAAGCTCCGCAGGACG
>CAZIUA010000013.1:0-9328 GCA_964542315.1 uncultured Faecalibacterium sp.
AAGATCCATCTATGAAGACATCAAGGAAATCAACCTCATTTACCTCATGATGGAGAATGATTGCACTCTGGAAGAAGCCAGAGAAATGCTGGAGAAAGACGAGGACGGCAACGAAAAACTTGTGGTCTATGACCCGCACCGCAAAGGCTTCTATGTTCGTCAGCGTCATTTCGATCTGAACGATATTCGCCTCTTGGCTGAGTGCGTCTATTCCGCAAAGTTTGTAACCAAGGGACAAGCTGACAGACTGGTGGATGTGGTCTGCGATTTTGTCAGCGAACATCAGGCGGAACGAATCAAGCACAATGTCTTCCTGACTGACAGAGTGAAGACCGACAACAAGGGTGTCATGAACAGCATTGCGACCATCAATGATGCGATGAGCAGGAGACTGGATGGCAAGAGCCACAAGCCAGAAAAAATCAGTTTCAAATATCTCAAACACACCATTGGCGACATGAGCCAACAGGTTGAGAGACGAAGGGGCGAACAGTATGTTGTCAGCCCCTACCAGCTCCTTATCAGCGATGGCAACTATTATCTGCTGGCTTATGTGAATGAAAAGCAGAAAATGCGGACTTACAGAGTGGATAGGATGAAGAATGTCACTCTGACTGGCGAACCAAGAGAAGGTGATGACGAGTTCGCAAAGATGGATGTGCGAACCTACGCCCAGAGGGTGTTCGGCATGTATGGAGGCACACAGAAGCGAGTGACCATCCAGTTCATCAACCTCTTGCTTGATACTGCCGTTGAGAGGTTCGGCACAAAGGATGTGCAGTACAGCAAGGTGGATGACAGACACTTCAAGGTGACTGCGAATGTCGAAATCAGCGATCAGTTCTATGGTTGGCTCTTGGGCTTCGGCAAGAGAGCGAAACTGACATGGCCTGATGATGAGGTAGAGAAGTTCAAGGCTTATATTGATAAAGTTAGAAATGCGTATGAATGATAAAATCGACTGCCGCGTGTGGTTCGGCAGTCGATTTTCGTTACAGTTGATTCAGTTTGTTCCGCAGGATGTCAACACCGCCCTGTGAAATCGCCAGATAATAACGCTGCGTTACATGGATGTTTCCGTGTCCCATCTGATTGCACAGCAGATGCGTGGGCGTATTCATTTCTGCGAGCATCGTTCCGTAGGTGTGGCGGAGGAAATGATAATTGAAGTCGATTTTCAGCTTGTCATGAATCTCTCTTGATGCGTATTTCAGAGAGTGAGGTGTTTGCAGTCTGCCATTGTAGATACAGTTGACCATATCGGTGGAGGGTATCAGTTTGCCATCTATATCAGTTATCCAGCGGCGATTCTGAAAGCGAAGGTCTGCATATTCGCGTTCTTCCGTTTCACGCTCCGCCGCCCGCTTCTTCATGTGTTCCCAAAGCACATCATTCATGTGAAGGGTTCGCCTTGAATTGCGGGTTTTCGGTGCAATCAGTTTTATCAAGCCCTCCTGATACTGCATCTGCCTGTCAATGGTGATGGTTCCATTCTCCAAATCCACATTGCTCCATTTGAGGCCGAAGCATTCATTCACACGCAGACCGCAGTACCGCCCGAGGAGATAAGCTGTTTCGGTATACTTGCCCACGAAATTCTTGTCCAGCTTTTCCAGTTCTTCCGCCGTGAATACAATGATGTCCATGTCATCGTCCCGCCGCAGCTTGGGCATTCGGATTTTCGTGTCCTTATTGATGCAGAGTTTATTATAGGTATCGACATCCAGAAAATTGCGGGAATATGCCTGACCGAAAATCAGGTAGAACATCTTCAAAAAAGATTCCACATACCGATACGAATAGCCTTCCAGATGGCACAGTTCAGAGAGATAATCCACAATTTCCGCACTGGATATACCATCCACCAGTCGCTTGCCGAAGCGGGCGGCGAGATGATTCTTCCAAATACTATCCTGCTTTCTGATGGTCTGATACGCTCTGTCTCTGCGACCGCTCTTGCAGTATTCGTCATAGACTGCCTTGACTGTGCGGTTGCGGGGCTTCTTCTTCGGTGCAATCTCATCCCGTGCAGCCTGAATCGCCGCGTGTCTGGCCGCGATTGCCGCACTCTTGGTCATGAGCTTGTTGCCGTTTGCATCAGTACACTTCTTGCGTTGTATCTGCTGACCATTGACGGTGGTAACGAATCGGTACTCCCACACGCCATTGTCCTTGCGATAAACACCCACATCATTCGGTTTTGCCATACTCTTGCCTCCAAAACTGTACTAAAACCTGTACGAAAGATGATTTGGAGATGTGAAAAGGATGAAAAAAGATGTATGAAAGATGTTAGTCTGATGTATGGCAGATGTGTTGATATGACTGCGTTTTCGCGTGATTATCGTACAGCGGCGACCCGCAGGGGCGACGCTATGGCCCGCGACGAAGCCCGTCATGGCAAGGCGTTCGAGGGTCTGCTCAAGCGCTACTTCGGTAAGTAAGAAATCCTTATATCACAAGACTTTTAAGGGAATCGCTCCGGGTGGGGCGGTTCCCTTTTTTGATTGTGGTGGTACATCAGTGGTACATTCCACTTCTGCTCGCCTCTGTGAAGGGCGAAAAACTGGTAAAAGTGGTACATCGAAAAAGTGGTACATACTTTGCAGGGACAGTATAACATACAACCTGTAAACGAAACCAGAACATCAATAAAGGACAAAACAATTCCCGGAAATGTAAAAAGCATCGGAAGTTATGCATTCGCTGGATGTAGCAATTACAAACTTATTATTGAGGAAGGCGTTAAATCTATTGGAGCACACGCCTTTGGTGAGACGTCAAGTTTGCGCTATGTAGAATTGCCTGAAAGCCTTACATTTATCGGAGAAAAAGCCTTTTGTCCATGGTATCAAGGCTTTTAAGGGAACCGCTCCGGGTGGGGCGGTCCTTGTGCGTGGGGCATGGGGGAGGCGTCCGCGTTACAGCACGATGTCCCCCGGCCGATACCCCTTGGGCAGCTCCTCCTCCTCGACGAAGTGGAAGTCCTCGTCCTCCAGCGTGGGCAGGAAGGCGGCATAGGGGATGCCGTCGAATTCGCTGTGATAATCGCTCGCGCCGAACCAGCCGCCCTCATGCGCCTTGGCGTTCAGGTCGCGGGCGAATTTGGTCATGTTGCAGCAGTCGTGGATGACGATGCCCCAGCCCTCCTCCACGCACTGGCGCATCAGCTGGCAGGTCAGCTCGTGGCTCCAGAGGGGGGAGAGGTAGCCGTGGCGCGTCATGTACATGGGTTCACCGGCGTAGTTGTCGATGTTGTTGGGGTTCAGGTGGACTTCCGCGCAGTTCATGAAGGCGATGCCGGTGCCGAGGATGGCGTCCTTCTTCTGCTGGAATTCGCGGTAGAAATCCGGCGTCATGGGGGTCTCGATGGCGATGGTCGGGATGTATTTCGCCGCGATCTTCATGTTCGCGATGACCTTGTCCGCGCAGTTCGTTCCGCCGAGGTTGAAGCGCAGCTCGTCCAGACCCGCTTCGCCCAGCGCGCGAAGGTTCTCCTCCGTGCAGAGGGTGCCGTTGGTGTACATATGCTGATGCACGCCGGCCTCGTGGAAGCGGCGGATGATGCCGTAGTACTTCTCGATCTCCATGAAGGGTTCCAGATACACATAGCTCACGCCGGTGGGCTTCTTCTGGATGGAGAGCAGGAGGTCGATGTCCTCCTCGCGGAATTTCGTGCCGCCGATCTCCCACATGCCCTCGCCGATGGGCGGCTGACAGTCCAGCGCGCCGTAGTTATAGCAGAAGCGGCAGTTGATATTGCACTTGTTGGTCTTGCGGATGGCGCTCAGGCCGGTGCCGGTCAGGCAGGAACGGCAGCCGCGGGAGAATTTCTGCGCATCGCCGACAAAATACGTGCGGCCCTCGATGGTCTGCAGATCCGGGATCTGCGCACGCAGCGCCGCAATGCGCGCTTCCACCGCGCGCTCGATCTGGCAGAGCGTCGCCAGGGCGATCTCCTGCTGATGGGGCATCAGCGCCTCGTCCTCATCCAGCTGGGCAAAAAAGTTGAACCACATCAGCGCATCGCGCTTGGAAATCTTCATACATGAACCTCCATGTCCGGGATGCCAATATGATAGCACAGACAAGTGCGGAATGCAAGGTATCCGGGGCGCGGAAAGGGCTTTCCTTTGGGCGTGAACTGTGCTATAATCAATGGTATACAAATCCGAACAGAGAATGGGGAGGGCCTGTATGGCCAAGGAAAAGACGCTATTCGCCTGCACCGCGTGCGGCTTTGAGACCGCGAAATGGACGGGGAAATGTCCGGGCTGCGGCGCATGGAACACGATGGAAGAGGGCTTCTACGACAGTGCGGCGAAATCCGCCAGCGCGAAAAAGCCTGCCAAGCAGCGCCCCGGCACCGGCGCATCCGCCATGCTCCTCAGGGACATCCCGGAGGATGTGACCATCCGCACGCCCACCGGCATCAGCGAGCTGGATCGCGTGCTGGGCGGCGGCATCGTCGAAGGGGCGCTTATGCTCATCGGCGGTGATCCGGGCGTGGGCAAGTCAACGTTGCTGCTGCAGGTATGCGCGAATCTGGCGCGGGATGGCAAGCGCGTGCTGTATATTTCCGGCGAGGAGAGCGCCAAGCAGATCAAGCTGCGCGCCAACCGCCTGGGCATCCGCGAGGAAAACCTGTATGTCCTGGCGGAAAACGCGCTGGACGCGGTGGAGGAGAAGCTCAATCAGCTCCAGCCGGATGTGGCGGTGGTGGACTCCGTGCAGACGATGTATCGTCCGGAAATGGCGTCCGCGCCGGGTTCGGTCAGCCAGGTGCGCGAATGCACCAGCCTGATCATGCGCCTGTGCAAGGAGACCGGCACGTCCATCTTCCTGGTGGGCCATGTGACCAAGGACGGCGCGATCGCCGGTCCGCGCATGCTGGAGCACATGGTGGACGTGGTGCTGTATTTCGAGGGCGACAAGATGCAGGAATACCGCCTGCTGCGCGCGGTGAAGAACCGCTTCGGCTCGGTGAATGAGCTGGGCGTGTTCCAGATGACCGAAAAGGGCATGCAGGTGGTCACCAATCCGTCCGAACAGCTGCTCAGCCGCCGGGCCAAGGGCGCCAGCGGTTCGGTGGTGTTCTGCGGGCTGGAAGGGTCGCGTCCGCTGCTGTGCGATGTGCAGGCGCTGGCCAGCCAGAGCTATTTCGGCAATCCCCGCAGGACGGTCGGCGGTGCGGATGCCTCCCGCGTGGCGCTGCTGCTGGCCGTGCTGGAAAAGCGTGCCAATCAGAAGACCTACAATCAGGATGTGTACATCAATGTCGCGGGCGGCCTGGAATTGTCCGAGCCGGCGGCGGATCTGGCACTGTGCATGGCGGTGGTGTCCTCGCTGAAGGATCTGCCCATCGGCGCGGATGTGGCGGTCATGGGGGAGGTCGGCCTGGCGGGGGAGGTGCGCGCGATCTCCCAGTGCGAGCGCCGCGTCGCCGAGTGCCATCGCCTGGGCTTCACGACCATCGTGCTTCCGCGGGAGAACATGCGCCGCATGTCCACCCCTGAGGGCGTGAAATTTATCGGTGTGGACACGGTGATGCAGGCCATCAGCGTCCTGTTCTGAGCAAAACACGGGAGAAGAACCATATGAAGTCAAAACACCTGAAGAATCTGCTCCGCATCCTGCTTTATCTGGTTTGCACCGGCGCTGGCACGGTGCTGGCCTTCCTCTGTGTGCAGGTGCATGATATGACCTCCAGTGAGCAGCTGTCGCTGCTGATGCTGATCGTCCTTTATGTCGGCATGAGCGGCCTGGGCGTGCTCACGGCGCACCTGATCGGCCCCCGATTCGTCACCTGGTGGATCAATTCGGCCTCCGACCTGGAGCGGCGCCTGGAGACCGTCACCACGGCGCAGCTGGTGTCCATGGGCATCTGGCTGATGGGCAGCCTGCTGGTCGCGTCCCTGCTGACGCAGATCCTGCGCTTCCTGGGGGATTCCATGTTCACTATGGCGGTGTCCGCAACGCTGTATGTGGGGCTGGGCGTGCTCGGGCTGACCATCGGCAGCCACCGGGCGGATGATATGCTCAGCCTCATCGGGCATGGGCGCCTTCGCAAGCCTGCGGACCAGCCCGGCATGAAGATGCTGGATGCCTCCGCCCTGTCGGACGGGCGCATCGTGGGCATCGCGCGCACGGGATTGCTGGAAGGGCAGCTCGTCACCGCGGATTTCGTCCTGCGCGAATTGCAGGATATGGCTGAATCCGCCGACACGGCCAGGCGCCTTCGCGGTCAGCGCGGGCTGGAGACAGCCAAGGTGCTGCAGGGCGAACCCGGCATGCCCCTGGAGATCATCGCTACCGAAGGGCCTGCCCCCATCGAGCCGGATGTGGCCCTCATGACCCTCGCCCGCGACAGGAATGCCATGTTCATCACGGCGGATGCCACCATGCACAAGGCGGCGCGCGTCGCCGGGCTGACCGCCGTGAACCTGAACGACCTGGCCACCGCCCTGCGCACAACCACCGTCGCGGGCGATGTGCTGACCGTCCGCGTGACCAAGGAAGGCCGCGAGGCGCATCAGGGCGTGGGCTATCTGGAGGATGGCACCATGCTGGTGGTGGAGAACGGCAGCGCCTTTATCGGGCGGACCATCGCGGTGACCGTCACCAGCGTGCTGCAGACCAGCGCCGGACGCATGGTGTTCGCCCGGATGAATGACGAATGATATGGCCGCAAGGCCTGAAAAAATGGAGGGAATCCCTATGACCATCGTGATCGTCCTGCTCTTGCTCCTGCTGATCTACGCCGACCTGATCCGCCCCAACCTGCCCCGGCGCGATATTCCCGACCTGCTCGGTGTGGACTATGCCCACCGCGGCCTGTGGACCACCAATGAGCCCGGCGAAGACCATCGCCCCGAAAACAGCCTGGCCGCCTTCCACGCGGCGGTGGAAAAGGGCTATGGCATTGAGCTGGATGTCCACCGCACGAAGGATGGCGCGCTGGTCGTCCACCATGACGACAGCCTGAAGCGCATGACCGGCCAGGATATCCGCATCGCCCGGAGCACCCTGGCGGAAGTCCGCGCGTGCAAGCTGCCCAATGGCGAACCCATCCCGACCTATGACGAGGTGCTGGAGGCCGTTGGCGGACGCATCCCCATGATCGTGGAGCTGAAGACCGAGGACGGCAATCATGCCGCGCTGGGTCAGGCCGTGCATGAGCGGATGAAGCGCTACGAAGGCCCCTGGTGCATGGAGAGCTTCGATCCGCAGGCGGTGAAGTGGTTCCGCCTGAACGCGCCGGAGGTCATCCGCGGCCAGCTGGCCTATGATGCCGCCGGCAAGGGACGCAATGTCCGCGAATTCATGCGGAATCTCTTCATGGCGTCCATGCTGCAGAATGTGCTGGGCCGTCCGGATTTCATCGCCTTCAGCGCCGAATCCGTCAAGTGGCATAGCCTGCCCATCCACATGCTCCGCCTGATGAAGCCCTGGTTCGCCGCGTGGACGGTGCGCTCCCAGGACGCGATGAACAGCCTGCGCAGCAAGTGGGATATGCAGATCTTCGAAAAGTTCGAGGCGGAAAAGTGAGCCAACAGGGGGACCCTGCGATGAATACCAAACGCGGGATCATTTCGGCCGTCGTGGGAGGATTGGCCTTTATCGGCCTGGGGGGGGGTACGTAGTTGCCGCCTGTGGTGCGATGATGGGCGAGTTTTTCCTGCTCGGCGTCATGTCCGCCCGGCGGATCGTGACGGTCGTTCATGTCGTGCTCTGTGCGGCGGTCATCGGCCTGTGCCTTGTCAAGAGCCGTCCGGCAAAGGCGCGCATCCTGCCATGGGCGATCGCTGGCATTGAGCTGGTGGCGGGCGCGCTCTTCGTCCTGCTGGGCGGTCAGCTCATCTGGATGCAGCAACTTTCCCCCGAAGTCTGCGCCATTGCGAGCCAGTGGCTACGCATGGCCGGCTTGGGCATGCTGATCGGCAGCATCCTCGCATGTATCACCGGACCGCTGGTCGCCAAGGGACGCATGTTCCTGCCTGCGCTGGTGATCATCCTCGCCGCGCTCACGGCAGGCGCAGGGACGTGGTGGCTCCTCATGCAGGTCGGTGCGGTCAGTGCGGTCACCATCGGTCTGTTTCAGCCCTTCGCGATCATCCTGCCTGCATTCGCCAGCGTGGATGGCGTGGGCGTCATGCCGCATTTTGCATCCGTCGCCAGGGTCGATGCCAAAGGCCCCCCTACCTGGCTGCCTACAAGCATCAGCACAAATAAGCACAAAGGAGAATGCATGTTGTTCAGCAATATCGGTGGAAAGCTCAAGACACTGGCGACCGTGCTCTGTGCGGCGGGCATTGGGATCTCGGTCATCTGCGGGATCATCCTGATCGGCGTGGGCGCGTTCAGCGGCGAAGGCGCTGTGGCTTTGTACGGTTTCATCGTCATGATCGCGGGTGCGCTCCTATCCTGGATCGCCGCCATGTTCACCTACGGCTTTGGCGAGCTGATCGAGAATACCACCGTGATCGCGGAACTGTCCGCCAGGGCCGATGCCGAAAAGCATCCGGCGGACTGACACATTCGGCCTCAGCATTTTGCGCCGAAATCGCCTCGAAAGGGGCGATTTTTTTTGCGTTTTGAGGGAAAAAACGCCGATGTTCACGATATGAGCATCGATGTTCATGATATGAACGTGACTTTTCCCCCTGTTTTTGCTATGATATGGATCAGCAAGGACGCCCGAACGGCGATCCGCGCAGGTATCCCCAATATGATTGAGTAAGGAGAACGGAAGCACATGAAGAAACTGATCGTGATCCTGGCCTGTATCACCCTGACATTGGTGTGCCTCACCGGCTGCACGTCCAGGACGCCGGCCGAAGACCCCGCCAACACCACGGTCGCCGAAAACACCATTTCCGATGCTGACCGCCACACGATGTACCAGAATGCCCTCGACGCTGCCGCGAACGGCCGCTACGCCGAGGCGGTTCAGAATTTCGCCAGCCTGGGCGATTTCTATGACAGCAAGCTGCTGGCGGTCTATTATGCAGCCCTCGAGCTGGAGACCGCGGAAAGCTATGAGGACGCGCTGCTCCTGCTGGATGGCATTTCGCTGTTCAAGGACAGCGGCGAGCGCCTTGCGGGCTACCCGGCGAAGATCCTCGCCCGTGACTATCGCCTGGCGGACGAGGCTGAACAGGCGGATCAGCTGGAATCCGCGCTGAAGCAGTTCACCGCGCTGGGCGCCTACAGCGACAGCGCCGCGCGTGCCGAAAACGTGCAGCAGAAGATCTATGCCCGTGACTATCAGAAGGCGGACGAGGCTGAACAGGCGGATCAGCTGGAATCCGCGCTGAAGCAGTTCACC
>CAZIUA010000013.1:9428-37870 GCA_964542315.1 uncultured Faecalibacterium sp.
GCTGAACAGGCGGATCAGCTGGAATCCGCGCTGAAGCAGTTCACCGCGCTGGGCGTCTACAGCGACAGCGCCGCGCGTGCCGAAAACGTGCAGCAGAAGATCTATGAGCGCGACTACCAGGCCGCGCTGGCCCTGGAGAACGACGGCAGGACGCTGGAAGCCTACGATGCCTTCGTCGCGCTGGGTTCTTACAGCGACAGCGCCGCGCATGCAGCCGCCCTACAGAACAAGGCCACCTACGAAAAGGGGCTGTCCCAGATCCAGAACGGCAAGTATAAGAGCGCCCTGGCGACCTTCACCAGCCTGGGGGATTACATGGACAGCGAGGAAAAGGCCTACTGCCTGAGTATCAATGATTTTGCATCGTTTGACACGATCAGGGCAGGTCTGGTCAAGTTCAAATACCATGGCTCTTATGGTCTTGTTGATCTGAATAAGAACATCACTGTGGCACCTCAGTGGTCTTCGGTGGAGAAATTCTCCAGTGACCGTCTGCTCGTCACTCAAAACGGCAAGCAGGGCTTGATCGATATCAGCGGCAATGTGATTACGATTTGCCAGTGGGATGCTATCAGCAGTTACTCCGACGATGGCCTGTGTGTTGTGGCGAAACTTGATACGGCCCGCAGTACCCGTCGGAACGATTATTGGCTCTTCGACCTCATGGATACCAATGGCAAGCTCGTTGGTGATGTGACGTGGGAGCAGCTTGGTGCATCTAATAGCGGTAGTTACTCGCCCAAAGTCTATGCGCCCACGTTCTATGATGATTTGATCCCCGTCTGCAAGGATGGCAAATGGGGCTTCATCAATCAGAAGGGCAAAATAGCTGTTACACCGCAGTACCAAGAAGTCAAAAACTACTATCAAGGTGTTGCCTTGGTGAAGAAAAATGACAAATGGGGTATCATTAAGAAGGAAGGTCTCGACGTGGTTTCACCGCAGTACGCGGAAGTCAAGGACTTCTCTGACGGCCTGGCCGCTGTGAAGACGTCGAGCGGCCTGTGGGGCTTCATCGACACGACCGGCAAGATGGTCATTTCGGCCAAGTACAGCGATGTGTCGTCCTTCAGCAATGGCCGCGCCGATGTGTGCCTGAATGGCGCCTGGCAGATCATCGACAAGCATGGCAAACTGGTCTATTTCAAGTAAGCAAGCCCGAAAAAGCCCCGCTTCCCTTCGCCGGGAGGCGGGGACGCCACGATCGGTGGCGGAAAAAAGCGTACAGGAGGTTTCTCGTGAAAAAAGGATTGTTGATTTTGCTGACGCTACTCCTGCTTTTCAGCGTCCATTGTGCATCCGCCGAGGGGACGGATCTCGTCTTCGAGAAGGGTTCGTCGCTGGTCGTTTTTGATCAGGGCGGTGTCAAGTTCACCCTGAACGGCGACGTTGAAGACAACGGTGTTTTCCAGATCAGCCTTCAGGGCGTTGTGGAGAACAAGAATGATTTCCCGATCCAGGTGACCTTCAGCGGCACCTGCAATGGATGGTCGCTGAACACTTATGTGCTCGGCAACGGCGGCAAGATCGCTGCGAACAGCAAGGCGAAGGTTAACATCTATTTCGAATATGAAGCGGTGGAGATCAAGCGCTTCAGCGATCTGGAGGAGGCGCTGCTGACCTTCTGCATCTACAATCAGAACAATAATGAAACCGTGCAGACCATCGAGAATGTCCATCTGCTGTTCTCGGGTGATTCGCAGGTCGTGATGACGTATTTCGAGGAATGCCCCATCCTGCCCGAACTCACCTTCTGCGGTGCGATGTACTGCTCGCACCATCGGGGGATGACCCGGATCAACGGCATCGCATCGTCCAATGCGTCCTATACCTACACAAGCAACCTGGATCTGACCGACGCCTTCGATGAGTACATCCAGCAGCTGCGCACGATGGGCTTCACGGTCTCCGGTTCCGGCAAGACCCGCAGCATCTCCCAAAATGGCGATAAGCTGGCCACCGTCACCCTGGACAAGAACATCCTGATTGAGATCCTGCCGGGGCATGAGCAATCCGGCGCCAACAAGGGGACGCAGTCCGGCAGCGGTACCGCCACGCGGATCAAGAAGAGCATGGGCGATACCCTGACGACTGACACCATGAAGATGACGCTGAGCGACAAGAGCGTCACCAGCAGGATCTATTCCTACATCGGCGCAGAGCCCAGCTATTACTTCTATATCGATGCGCAGAATGGGAACAAGCTGCTGTATGTGAAGGGCACCTTCAAGAATGCCGGCACGCGCGAAGTGGACATCCGCAATATTTACACGCAGGTGCTCATTGACGGCCTGTACACTTATGAGGGCGCTGTGACCGCGCTTCGCCCCGATGGACGCAACTTTGAAAACTACGTCAGCGCCCAGTCCACGGTCGATTACTACATTTACTTTGAGATCCCCTCGCACATCATCAACAACTACAAGAGCGCTGTCCTGACCCTCGGCTTTACGGACAGCTTCAACACCAAGGTCAGCCAGGCGCTGAAGGGCTACAATTTCGACATCTGCAACGATGTGTTTGAGATCGACCTGAACGCAAAGGGGATCACTGCCACCACGCAGACTACTGCATCGGCTTCTGACCGCAAAACGACCACCACCAGCACCCCTGCAGCCTCTGACACGGACAATGGTCGCGGTGTCATCATGTTCCAGGACATCCCGTGGGGATCGTCGCCGTCCGAGGCGCGCAAAATCCTCTATAGCAAGGGCTATGTTTCCTCCCAGTCGCCCGAACCGGCCGATTACTACGGCTATGCTTTGGGCATGCTGTCTGACGGGAACAGTCCCTACTATGAGCTGAGCCAGCACTACGAAAAGGTGCTCTACGGCGATTCCATGCTGTCCGAACTCAAGAAGAACATCGCAGGCTATTCGGTCGGCAACCTGACGCTCACCTACACCTACGGGATCAAGAATGGAAAGCTGGACAAGCAGACGCGCAAGCTGATCTCCGCTTATGTGGAATTGGATGCCTATGATTCCACGGCGGCGATGAGCGATCTGCTCACAAAGCTGACGAAGGTCTACGGCGAATACGACAAGAAGAGCTATCGCTCCTACATCTGGTATGGCGAGGACGGCAGCATGCTGCTGCTGTTTGAATTCGCGTATCCGTCGCTGCTCTACTCGGGCAATGATAACAAGGCGCTCGTCCAGCAGATGTACGCCGAGCTGGGCTATCAGGCTGACGCGGATGACCTGGGTGGTCTCTGATCAGCACGATGGCGCATATCCTCATCCCTGCTTCCCTTCGCCGGGAGGCGGGGACGCCACGATCGGTGGCGGAAAAAAACTCCATGCACCAATCATATTGGAAAGGGGGTGTTCCAATGAAACGCATTCTGTCTGTTTGTTTGCTCCAAGCCGTATTGCGACCATGCGCAGTCGGCTTGGTTGAAAATCCATAGCGTGAGGAAACTGCTGCCTGAATGTTCGAATCATGAAAAAGGAGAAACAAGTGAAAGCATCACATGTGATTGGATTCATACTGGCCATTGCGCTGATTGTGTTCGGAATTGCGTTTCCTACGCCCGAGAAACACATCAGGGTGAGCAGTTATGATTATGACAACCCTTGGACGGACGCATGGGGTGAAAAGTACGTTGGTGGGGACGCATACAATTACCAGATGGAAGCGTCATTGAAAGCGGGATATATGAGTGGCGTTCTCGCGATGAAATCCATCACTTTCGTGGGGGGATGTCTGCTTTTCTTCCTGACGCTCTATTCCAACGTGAAGTGTGCGAAATTGGATGCCCAGACTCATGCGCTTGCTGAATACGCAAACACTGTCAAGCAGTGCGGCGTGACCCTTGATCGGATCGCAGCAAATGCGGATAGCCAGAAAGCCATGCTGAAAAAGCTATCTGCTGCTTTGGATGACCATTTTACCCAGAAAGAAGAAAACAATGTTGAGGAGGATATGCAGTAATGGAAGGTAAGACGAACGGAATGCAGATCGCGGGTTTTGTTGTTTCTCTGGTGAGTCTTTTCATTTTCGGTTTCTATGGTTTGACGGGAATCACAGGTTTGATCCTGTCTGCGGTTGGTCGTTCGCAGGCTAAGCAGGTGGGTGGCAAAACCGGCCTCGGAACGGCTGGCATCGTGCTTGGTATCATCAGCGCGATTTGCGGTGTCTATACTGCGTTCTTTGTCGCAAGTCTGTTCTAATTCGATATGACCTTTCGCCTCTCTCTTCGTTGAGGGAGGCGAATTATTGTTGCGTGCGCATAAAAATCCCACCGGTGCGTCCTGGATCAGCCCAGCATGCGACCGGCGGTCGTCAGCGTATCAGCCCATCAGGATGCGCAGGGCGTCCTGATAGCTGTGTGCGGTATAGGTGGCGGATGCGCTCGATTTTCCGGCGGGGGAAAAGAAGATGCTGTCCACACCGGCGCGCTGTGCGGCCGGGATGTCCGCCGTGAGGCTGTCGCCCATCATGACGGCGAGGCGCTTGTCGGTGCAGCCCAGCTGTTCAAGGGCGATATGGAGCAACGCCGGATCGGGTTTGGCGGCGCCGACCTCCTCGGAGATGACGATGGCATCCAGCAGGGGCGCCAGGGGGCATTTCGCCAGGCGGCTGCGCTGGATGGCACTGATGCCGTTGGACACCAGCGCGATCTTCATGTACCCGTGCAGGGTGCGGATGAAGTCCTCCGCGCCGGGCAGGAGATCCGCGTGGCTGCCCAGGGCGGTGTTGTAGCGGTTGCTCATGGCGCGGGGATCGGCCTCCGTGCGGCCAAGGGCCTCCAGCAGCAGGCCAAACCGCTCGATGCGCAGCCGGCTCTGCGTGGTCTCGCCGCGCTCCAGCGCCTTCCATTGGGCATCGTTGATGGCGTGGTAGGTCTGGCAGACCGCGTCATCCGCCGGGAGCGAAAAGTGCTGCAGCACATCCAGCAAAGCCTTGCGTTCTGCGGCGGCGAAGTCCATCAGGGTGTTGTCATTGTCGATGAGCAGGTACTGATAGCGCATGGCGGCCTCCGGTCAGCGGTAGGTAGGGTTGATGGTGCCACGGTCGGGATACTTCTCGTGCATGTAGTCCACCACCCAGACATGGCCGTCCGTGCGCAGGCGGGTCAGCCCGGAATAGGAGAACAGGTAGGGCACATGCTTCTTGTTCAGATAGTTTTTGCCGCCCTCCATGACCTTGTTGGCGCCGGTGAGGATGGACAGCTGGGGCGAAATGGACTCGAAAAAGGGCTCGTGCAGCTTGACCTGGCCATGGTGCGGATATTTCAGGATATCCGCCTTGATGCCGCCCTCAGGCGGATTCTCGCCGAAGGAGCGCTGGGCATGGTTCTCCACATCCGCCGTGAAGAGGATGGTGCGCTCGCCGTATTGGATATGCAGCATGGCGGAGCGGTTGTTGCCCGTCCAGTTGCCGGAATCATTGCGCTGCAGCACGCGGATGGTCACGTCCTCCTGCGCGCCAAGGTAGAAGACATCGCCATCGCCCATATGCTCGATGGGAATGTCGCGCGCGGTGAAATCCTTGACGACCTTGACGATCTTCTCGTTGAAGTCCTCCTCGAAGGTCAGCACAAGGCGGCCGATGGGGCAGATGTCAGCCACGTTGATGAAGCCGTTGATGTGGTCGTCATGGGGGTGGGTGTTGAAGGCGATATCGATATAATCCACGCCCATGGAGGCCAGAGCGGATTCAATGCGGCCGGTCATTTCCGCCGTGCCGGTGGACGCATCGATCATCATCACGTCATAGCCGAAGCGGACGATGGCGCAGTCGGAGGAATACACCCGGGGAAAGACGATCTCCAGGACGGGCGTCCCCTCAGGGAATTGGTATTCTTCGGTCAGGTTGCCGGTGCGGTCGATGATCACCGGGGCGTCTTCAGCCATCGCGGCGGGGATCAGCATCGCCAGCAGCATCAGCATCGCCAGCAGTTTCTTCATCTTATTTACCTCCCATGATGCATCTATTGTAGTGGCTTGCGCAAGGTTTGTCAATTCCTCATCCAATTAGACGCAGGAAAAGGGGGAAATGTTCGATCCCGCGTTTACACTTCTAACACTTTTGTGCCATCGGTGGACAATCAGGGCTCTTTTGTGGTATGATACCATTGAGAAAATCTGCTGAAAGGCTGTGAACATATGCGGAAACTGATCTGCTGGCTGCTGCTGGCGGCGATGCTGTGCTCCTGCGCGGCGGCGGAAGCGCCGACCCTGCGCGGCTACGACAAGAAAGAAGGCTATGTCTACCTGACCATGGGCACCTTCCCCCAGACGGCGGAGGGCGAAAAGCTGCCGATCCTCTGGCGTGTGCTGGCGGTGGAGGACGGTCGCGCACTGGTGCTCTCCGAATATGTGCTGGAGGCACGGCGCATCCACGGCGACTACAAGGAATACGCCAACAAGCCCACCAACAAGAGCAAACCCGGCTTCAATGGCGATTTCACCCAGACGGAGATGAGCCAGTACCTCTGCGGCGAATTCACCGCGAACTTCACCAGCGGCGAAATGTCCCTCATCACCCCGGATGAAAGCTTCGGCGTGTTCTTCCTGCTGTCCTCCGATGACCTCAAGAATGCGGCGTATGGCTTCGCCACCAACGAGAGCCGCAAGGCCTGGGGCACGGAGTACGCCCTGGCCAATGGCCTGTTCAAGTACATGGCCAACCGCGGCAGCCACAGCCCCTACTGGACGCGCACCCAGTCCTCCAGCAACACCCAGGGCGCGCGGTGCATCAAGTCCAAGGGCGAACTGGGCTATATCAACGTCATCACCGAGGATGAAGGCATGCGTCCGGCGTGCTGGCTGGATGCGGCGCAGATCGTGATCGAGAGTGGCAACGGCACGAAGGATGCCCCCTATGTGCTGCGGACGGAAGTCCCCACGACCGATGTGCTTCCTGAGGAGGAATGAAATGCGGATCATGAAAAGGCTGCTGCCCCTGCTGCTGGCGGCACTGCTGCCCTGTGCAGCCCTGGCGGATACCAGCATCACCCTGACCTTCACAGGCGATATCACCCTGGGCGGTGAGGAGGCGCTGGAGGGCGAGGCATATTCCTTCGCCAGCGTGTATGAAAAGAACGGCCCGGAATATTTCCTGGCGAATTTTGCGGATTTCTTCGCCGAGGATGACCTGACGGTCGTCAACCTGGAGGGCGTCCTGACGGATAACACCGGCCTGCAGCCCTTCAAGGCCGGCAAGAACGGCAACTACTTCTTCCGCGGCAAGACGGAGTATGTCAATGTGCTCACCGCCGCCAGCGTGGAGGCGGCGTCCATCGCCAACAACCACACCTACGACTATGGCGAGCAGGGTCTGCGCGATACCATCGCCGCGCTGGAAGGGGCGGGCATTGAATGGTTCGGCACCCATGACCGCCACACCACCGATACCGAGCGCTTCCTCTTTTATGAGAAGGACGGCGTGACCATCTGCCTCATCAGCCTGTACTGGGATGACTATCTCCAGGGCAATGCCAATGGCTGCGGCGCATTCCTGGCGGACGAGATCAAGCGCATCAAGGAATCCGGCGAGGCCGCGGCGGTGATTGCCATCCTCCATGGCGGACAGGAATACGGCCGCCACCGCACCAATCCGCAGAAGGTCTTCACCAAAATGGCCTTCGGCGCCGGCGCGGATCTGGTCATCTGCCACCACGCCCATGTGGTGATGGGCATGGACGTGATCGACAACCGCAGCGCCTTCTACAGCCTGGGCAATTTCTGCTTCGGCGGCAACCGCAATGCCTATATGGCGCGCGGCTCCAAGGTGCAGGATGCCGCACCGGCGCTGATGGTGCGTGCGGTGCTTACCTTCGACGACGAGGGCAAGTACAAGGGGCAGCAGATGACCCTCTACCCCGTGCAGACCACCTCGGTGGATCGCCCTGCCGGCAGCACGGAGGATCAGCCCAACGACTATCAGCCCAAGTTCATTACCGGGCCGCTGGGGGCGCATGTGCTCCACCTGATGCAGATCGACATGAACTATGTGCTGAAGAATGCGCAGAACCTGGCGCTGAAGAACCTTGTCATCGACAAGGAAAACGAGCTCGCCGCCATGGAGAGCTCCGCCGGCATGTCCTTCCTGACGCTGCCCTATCTGCCCGCGAACGATTGACCTTCATGGAGGTGTCCGCATGATGAAGAGGATCATCCTGCTGCTGGCCTGGCTGTTGCTGCTGCCCGTGTGCGCCTTCGCCGTGACAGCCGTGCCGGATCATGTCACTGCGGTGGAGGAGGAAGCCTTCGCCGGGACGCATGTGGACGCGCTGATCATCCCGCCGACGGTGGAATATGTGGGTGCGCGCGTGCTGGCCGGGTGTTCCGCGTCGTACATCTATGTGCAGGGCGCGGAAACGGCCCTTGCGGCGGAGGCAGCGGCAGATGTGCCCTTCGTGTTCGGGCCTGCAGGCGGAACAGCCTCAGCCCTGCCCGGCTTTTATGCGGCTGAATCCCTCGTCCTTGAGGGCGATGTGTATTACGCCGTGACGGATGCGGCGCTTCCCCTGTGCGCCCGTGCGCCCTTCACCCTGCAGGGCAGCGTGACCATCCCCAAATTGCTCAATGGCGCGCCAGTCCGGACGCTGGCGGTGCTCGACCTGTCCAACACCGGCGTGACGGAAGTGCGCGTCCCGGCGTATCTGACCATCCCCGACGGGCTGAACGCCACCCCCTATGCCACCATGCACGCCACTGCCCCCATGGCGGAGGTCAGCCAGATCCCGGCGGGGCAGTATGTCACCTGGACGACCACGGTGGAAGGGGCCTATGGCGCGGTGAGCTACCTGTGGACGTTCACCATGGGGGAGGAAACCCATACGACCATCACCAGCGAACCGAGCGTCCGCTTCGCCCCCATGGCGGAGGGCGAATGCACCGTGACCGTCCTTGCGGAGGACGAGCTGGGCGACCGGGCTGCATCCGCCGTGAGCGAAATGCTGACCGTCACCGCGCCGGAACGCGTCTACCGCGCGGTGCTGGTGGCCAACACCTATCCCGGTGAAACGAATCAGCTTGCTGGCTGCGACAATGACCTGGCCGCCATGAATGCGATGCTCTCCAGCATGAGCGGCACGCCCTTCCGCATCAGCAGCGGGCTGAATGTCACCGCAGGCGAGATCGTCAGCCGCATCCGCACCACCTTTGCCGATGCGCAGCCCGGCGATGTGTCCCTCTTCTATTACGGCGGACACGGCACGCCCCAGGGTGCGCTGGTCGGCGTGCGCGACACCATCCTGACCGCGTACTCCCTGAGCAATGCGCTGGATGCCATCCCCGGCACGAAGATCGTCATCCTCGACTGCTGCTACAGCGGACAGCTCATAGGCCGTTCCGCCGATTCGGCTGCGGAAGATCCCTCCGCGTTCAATAGCGCGATCATCAGCGCCTTCGCGATGCAGTCCCGTGCGGATGGCAGCCTGGCGGATGAGGGCTACATCGTCCTGACGGCCTGCGCGAAGGATCAGCAGAGCATGACCGTGCGCGACGGCGCAGGCATGTCCTTCGGCGCCTTCACCTACGGGCTGTGCTATGCCAGCGGCTATGACGAGTGGCATGGCACGCACATGGCCAGCATGCCGGGCGATGCGGACGCCAATGGCGCGATCAGCCTGAGCGAGGCCGTCGCAGGCGTGAAGGAGCGCATCGCGTACCTCAACACGCTGATGAAGAACCAGCTGACGCAGAACGTGCAGAGCTACGGCAGCGGCCCATATGTGCTGTGGCGGAAATGACAGACGAAAACCGGCTCCCTGCGATGATGCTGCAGGGGGCCGGTTCTTTGTATGTGGCTGCGTCAGTTGATGATCTTGAAGCCTGCATCGGTGAGCTTCTGGCGGATCTCCTTGATCTGCTCGAAATCGCGGGTCTCCATGCTCACCTTGAGGAAGCAGGAAGCCACGGGCATGTTCGCGTCGGAACGCTCATGGGTCACGCCGACGACGTTCGCGCCGCATTCGCTGATGATGGACGCCACACCCACCAGCTGCCCCGGCTTGTCCTCCAGGGCGATGGTCAGCATGGCATTGCGTCCGCTGGTCAGCAGGCCGCGCGTGATGACGCGGGAGAGGATGTTCACATCGATGTTGCCGCCGGACACCACACAGCAGACCTTCTTCCCGGCGATATCCGGCACGCGGTGGAACATGGCAGCGGCCACGCCCACAGCACCGGCACCTTCCGCGACGACCTTCTGCTTTTCCATCAGCGCAAGAATCGCCGCGGCGATCTCGTCCTCCGAGACGGTCACAATGCCGTCCACATACTCCTGCACCATGCGGAAGGTTTCATCGCCCGGATGCTTCACCGCGATGCCGTCCGCGAAGGTCTTCACCGTCGGCAGCGTGATCTGCTCGCCTAGCTCGATGGATTTGGCCATGGAGGCCGCGTTTTCCGCCTGCACGCCATAGACCTTCACGTTCGGGTTCAGGCTCTTGACCGCATAGGCCACGCCGGAGACCAGTCCGCCGCCGCCGACCGGGCAGAGCACCACATCCACATCGGGGAGCTGCTCGAGAATTTCCAGGCCGATGGTGCCCTGACCGGCGATCACCTCGTCATCGTCGAAGGGGTGGATGAGGGTCATGCCGGTCTCGTCACGCAGCTTGCACGCATAGGCGTAGGCATCGTCGTATGCGCCCTTGACCAGCACGACCTCCGCGCCCAGTGCCTTGGTGGCTTCCACCTTGGAGATCGGCGCGCCTTCCGGCATGCACACGATGGACTTCGCGCCCATGCGGGTGGCCGCCAGCGCGACGCCCTGAGCATGGTTGCCCGCAGAACAGGCCACGATGCCTGCATCCCGCTGCGCCTGGGAGAGTTGGCTGATCTTGTAATACGCGCCACGGAGCTTGAACGAGCCCGTCAGCTGCAGGTTCTCCGTCTTCAGGTACATGGTGTAGTCCTGGGAGAGCTTGGGGGCCTCGATCATATCCGTCTTGCGGGCGACCTGCTTGAGCACATAGGCGGCATGGTAGACTTTATCGAGCGTGACCATGGGGGGAAAGCCTCCTTCATTTGGTGAGTCCTGCGACATAATTGATGAATTGCTGGGCGGTTCGGCCGGAAATGCCGCCGTGGCGGATCTCCCATGTGTTGGCCTCCAGGAGGAGCTCTTCCTCCGTCAGCGCCATATCGGGATGGCGCGCGGCGATGCCCTTGACGATGTCGTGATACTGCTGACGGGTCGGGCTGTTGAAGCAGACCGAGCAGCCGAAACGCGCGGCGAGGGAGAGCTTCTCCTCCATCGTGTCGCTGCGGTGGATGTCGTTTTCAAATTCCATGTCGTTTTTGTCCTTCCAGGTCTCCTTGACCAGGTGACGCCGGTTGGATGTAGCGACGATGAGCACATTGGCCGGACGGGTCTCCACGCCGCCCTCGATGACGGCCTTGAGGAATTTGTATTCCACCTCGTGCTCCTCAAAGGAGAGGTCGTCGATGAAGATCATGAAGCGGTAATTGCGGTTCTTGATCTGCGCGATGACCTTCGACAGCTGGCCGAACTGGTGCTTGTAGATCTCGATCATCCGCAGGCCGTCGGCGCTGTATTCGTTCAGCAGCGCCTTGACGGAGGTGGACTTTCCCGTGCCTGCATCGCCGTAGAGGAGCATGTTGTTGCAGCTGCGCCCGTGGACGAAGGCCTCCGTGTTGTCGCGCAGGGTCTTCTTCTGTACCTCGTAGCCGATCAGGTCGCTGAGCTGCACATGGTCGATGTTGTTGATGGCGACCAGCACGCCGCTGTCATCCAGGCGGAAGGCATGGTTCAGCCCGAACATGCCCACGCCACATTCCCGATAATGCGCCGTGACCAGCGCGAAAACCTCATCGGCATCCTTCGCCCGGTCGATGGCGAGGCTCAGCGCCTGCACCTTCTCCGACACGCTGCGGTAATAGAGCTGGGCGCGCTTGGGGATGGCGGCGTAATGGGTCAGCACGGTGAAGCAGTCGATGCCCAATGCCTGCTCGATGGGGGAGAAATCGAAGTCGAACAGGCGCTTGAAGACGGCGAAATCCGCCTTGGCGAAATGGTACACGCTGCTGCTGGACGCATCGCAGGGGGCGGCGCGTTCCGCCGTGAGGGTGAAGCTGTTCTCGTTGGTGATGAGCAGGAAAGTCAGATAATCCTGCCAGAGGTTGCGGTCAAAGCCGTACAGCGTCGCCAGGTCGAGCAGGCGCTTCACCTGGGCATAGATGCGGCGGATGAATTCCGGGCGCTGTGCGTCACGCTCCGGGGTGGAGAGGCCGTCCCAATCGCGGAAGATGTCCGCCAGGCGGGTCAGGATGGCGTCCTCGCCCAGATCAGAATACAGCAGCAGCCGGGATGTCTCGCGGTACATGGGGGTTCCCCCTTTTTTGTCAGATGCGGCGGATGATCTCATCCGTCATGGCGATGCAGCCGATGGGCGTGATGCCGCTGCTGCCGACGATATCCGCCGTGCGCAGGCCGTCTTCCAGGGCGCGATCCACCGCAGCCTCGATGCAGTCCGCCTCTGCCGTCATATCGAAGGCATAGCGCAGCATCATCGCCGCGGAGAGAATGGTCGCGATGGGGTTGGCCTTGTCCTGACCGGCGATATCCGGCGCGGAACCATGGATGGGCTCATACAGGCCGCACTTGGTCGCGCCCAGGGACGCGGAGGGCAGCATGCCGATGGAGCCGGTGATCTGGCTGGCCTCGTCGGAGAGGATGTCGCCGAACATATTGCTCGTCACCACCACGTCGAACTGGCTCGGGCGGCGGACGAGCTGCATGGCGGCGTTGTCCACCAGCATGTCCGTGACGGTCACATCCGGGTATTCCTCCGCGATGCGGTGGACGGTCTCGCGCCAGAGACGGCTGGTCTCCAGCACGTTCGCCTTGTCGATGGAGATGACATTCTTGCGGCGCTTGCGGGCCGCATCGAATGCGGCGCGGGCGATGCGCTCTACCTCCATCACGCTGTAGGCTTCCGTGTCATACGCTTCCGCACCGTACTGGCCCTCGCGGCGGCCGCGCTCACCAAAGTAAATGCCGCCGGTCAGCTCGCGCACCATCATCAGGTCGAAACCCTGGGCAACGATGTCCGCGCGCAGGGGGCATTCCTCCTTCAGCGCGGGATAGAGCTTCGCCGGGCGCAGATTGGTGTACAGCCCCATGGCGGAGCGGATGCCCAGCAGGCCTTTTTCAGGGCGGAGGGAGGCCGGGAGCGTATCCCATTTGGGGCCGCCCACCGCGCCCAGCAGCACGGAATCCGCCGCGAGGCAGCCGTCCACGGTCTCCTTCGGCAGGGGATCGCCGACCGCATCGATGGCCGCGCCGCCGATAAGGTAGGGCGTGAAGGTGAACGTGTGGCCGAATTTCTCCGCCACAGCCGTCAAAACGCGAACGGCGCTGTCCACGATCTCCGGACCGATGCCGTCGCCGCGCAGGAGTGTAATATGCTTTTCCATGGGGATGTCCCTCCCTTTGTGTGATGTCTGGAGTTGGGGCGAGCACCTCATCCGTCTTCCTGTTTCGTAGGAATCCACTTTCCCTTGAGGGGAAGCTGTCCGCGTTAGCTGACTGATGAGATGGAAAGCTACGGATAGAGTGATGATGGGGAATCAAGTACGCTTGATAAGCCGGCGGAGCAGCAGCGTCACCAGCACGCCCAGCGCGCAGCCGATGGTGTTGGCGATCAGATCCTCCGTGGCGGTGATGCCGCGATGAGTGATAAGCTGCACCAGCTCGAGGAAGAGCGACGTGCCCGTGCCGATGACGATTGCTTGCCAGGGCTTCATCTGCAAGAACATGCCCAGCAGCAAGCCGCCCAGGGGGAAGAACATAATGGCGTTTTCTTCCATGCCGATGATGGTCTGATGAATGCCGTAGGTGTTCTCACCGGCAAAGGGGATCAGCTTGATGCGGGTCTCCAGCACAGGGGTGCGGCTGAAGATGGTCAGAAACAGCACTGCTGCGGCCCAGAGGATGGCAATCATCACGCTGACGATGCGGAAGGGCTTATCCTTGAGGCGCTTGAGCATCAGGAACTGCACGGCGCACCAGCCGAGAACGAGCAATATGTAGATGTGCAGCGTGGGATGTACCTCTTGGTGTGTGTTGTCGATCTGGGGAAGGTGGATGAGGCCGTTACTTCGCCGCGTCCATGCGGGCCTTCAGATAAGGCAGCAGGCCGTTATGCGCGACGATCTTCCCGATAAAGGGGGGAAGCGCCGCCGCCTGGAAGGTTTCGCCGGTGGTGTTGTCGATGATGGTGCCGGTGGCGAAATCCACCGAGACCGAATCGCCATTCTGGATGGCGGCAGCCGCAGCGGGGCATTCAAGGATCGGGAAGCCGATGTTGATGGCGTTGCGGTAGAAGATGCGCGCGAAGCTGGCCGCGATGACGCAGCGGACACCGCAGGCGCGGATGGCGATGGGGGCGTGCTCACGGGAGGATCCGCAGCCAAAGTTCGCGCCGCCGACGATGATATCGCCCGGCTGGACGGAGGTGGCAAAGGAGGCGTCGATATCCTCCATGCAGTGCTTGGCCAGCTCGTCCGGGGAGGGCGCGTTCAGATAGCGCGCGGGGATGATGACGTCGGTGTCCACATTGTCCCCATATTTGTATACCTTGCCGGTTTCCATCGCTGCACCCTCCTTAATCGAGTTCGTCCGGGCTGGCGACGCAGCCCTTGATGGCGCTGGCCGCGGCCACAGCCGGGGAGGCCAGGATGACCTCGCTCTGCACATGACCCATGCGGCCCACGAAATTGCGGTTGGTGGTAGCCACGGCGCGCTCGCCCTGGCACATGCAGCCCATGTGACCGCCCAGGCAGGGGCCGCAGGTCGGCGTGCTGACCGCGCAGCCAGCCTCAATGAAGATCTGCGTGTATCCCAGGCGGATGCATTCCAGCGAAATGGCCTGTGTGGCCGGGATGACGATGCAGCGCACGCCCTCGGCGACCTTGCGGCCGCGCAGGATCTCCGCCGCGATGCGCATATCGCTGATGCGTCCGTTCGTGCAGGAGCCGATCACCACCTGGTCGATGGGCAGGCCGGCGACCTGCTCGACCGGCTTGGTGTTGGAGGGCAGATGGGGCAGGGGACGGTGGGGCGCAGGGTGCTCAGATCAATCTCCACCACCTGATCGTAGACCGCATCCGCATCGGCCTCAAAGGCCGTCCATGCGTGGTTGACACGCCCCGTGACGTACTCGATGGTCTTTTCGTCCACCGGGAAGATGCCGTTCTTCGCGCCGGCCTCAATGGCCATGTTGGCGATGGTGAACCGGTCGTCCATGGACAGTTCCGCCACGCCGTCGCCGGTGAATTCGAGGGACTTGTACAGCGCACCGTCCACGCCGATCAGGCCGATCAGGTGGAGGATGACGTCCTTGCCGGAGACCCACTGGTTCATCTTGCCCTTCAGCACCACCTGAATGGCGCTTGGCACCTTGAACCAGTTCTCGCCTGCGGCCATACCGGCGGCCATATCGGTGGAACCGACGCCAGTGGAGAAGGCGCCCAGTGCGCCGTAGGTGCAGGTGTGACTGTCCGCGCCGATGATCACCTCACCCGGCGCGACGATGCCCTTTTCGGGCAGCAGTGCATGCTCAATGCCCACCTGGCCCACGTCATAAAAGTGGGTGATGCCAAACCGATGGGCGAAATCCCGTGCGGTCTTGCACAGCTGGGCGGACTTGATGTCCTTGCAGGGGGTGTAGTGATCCAGCACGATGGCGATTTTGTCCTTGTCAAACACGCGGTCGAAGCCTGCTTTGTCAAAGACGTCCACCGCGACAGGCGTGGTCACATCATTGCCCAGGACGAGGTCGAGCTGGGCCTCGATCAGGTCACCCGCCTTGACAGCGGGAAGCCCGGCGTGGGCGGCGAGGATCTTCTGCGTCATGGTCATGCCCATGGAGATCGCCTTCTTTCTTCGGGAATCATTCTCTCTGCGCGGTATAGGCACGCAGCTTGTTCATGGCCTGGAGATAGGCGTGGATGGAAGCATCCACCGTGTTGGTGTGCAGGCCGCGGCCGGTGAATGTGCGCCCGTCGCAGCTGAGCTTCACGGTGACCTCGCCCATGGTGTCCTTGCCGGGGGAGATGCTGGAGATGCGGTAGGAATCGAAGGAATGCTCCGCCGGGCAGATGATGCGGTTGATGGCCTCGAAGGCCGCATCCACCGGGCCGTCGCCGGTGCAGGTCGCCTCGTGACGTTCGCCGTCCAGCGCAAGGCAGATGGCGCAGGTGGAGGTGGTCTTGTTGGACGTGTTGACGGAGAACCACTCCAGCTGATAGCCTTCGCCATCAGAATCGGTGGAGGCATAATGGTGGGTCACCAGGGCGGCCAGATCCTCATTGGTGACGGATTTCTTCTTGTCGCACAGGGCCTTGAACTCCTCAAAGCAGCGCTGCATCTCGCTGTCGCTCAGCTCATAGCCCATTTCGGTCAGGCGCGCGGCCAGGGCGTGCTTGCCGGAATGCTTGCCCAGCACGATGCTGTCCAAGACGACGCCGACGCTCTCCGGCGTGAGGATCTCGTAGGTCTTCTTGTTGCTCAGCACGCCGTGCTGGTGGATGCCGCTCTCGTGGCGGAAGGCATTCACGCCGACGATGGGCTTGTTCAGCGGCGCATTCTGGCCGATGATGTTATACACCGTCTTGGATGCGCGGGAGATCTGCGTGGTGTCCAGGCGGATCTCCTTGTCGGTGAAGATGTCCGGACGGGTGCGCATGGCCATGACGACCTCTTCCAGGGCGGTGTTGCCGCTGCGTTCGCCCAGGCCGTTGATGGTGCATTCGATCTGCAGCGCGCCGCCCTGTACGCCAGCCAGGGCGTTGGCGGTCGCCATGCCCAGGTCGTTGTGGCAGTGGACGGAGAACTCGACCTTGTCGCTGTCCGGGACGCCGGCGCGCACATCCTCGATCAGCTGGCGCATCTCTGCGGGCGTGGCGTATCCGACGGTATCCGGCAGGTTGATGACGGTCGCGCCGTTGCGGATGGCCGCGTCCACCACGCGGATGAGGAAGTCCGTATCGGAACGGGTCGCATCCTCGCAGGAGAATTCCACATTGCCCACATAGCGGCTGGCGTGCGCCACCATGGCGGCGGTGCGCTCCAGCACCTGCTCAGGGGTCATCTTCAGCTTGTACTCCATGTGCAGGGGGGAGGTGGCGATAAACAGGTGGATGCGCGGATCGGCGGCATGCTTGACGGCTTCCCAGGCGCAGTCGATATCCTTGGCGGTGGCGCGCGCCAGGGAGGCGATGGTGCAGTCCTTCACCGTTTCGGCGATGGTCTTCACGCTCTCGAAATCCCCGGGGGAGGAAATGGCAAAACCGGCCTCGATCACGTCCACCTTGAGCCGTTCCAGGCAGCGGGCTACCTCGATCTTCTCCTTCAGGTTCATCGAGCAGCCGGGAGACTGCTCGCCATCGCGCAATGTGGTGTCAAAAATCTTGATCTGGCTCATGACATGGCCTCCTGTGCATAAAAAGGCTTTTTGCGGATCAAAGGGCGTCGATAAAGCGGACGATCTTGTTTGTCAGCAGGACATGCCCTGCATCGTTGGGGTGAAGGCCGTCGGGCATGTAGGTCGCCTGCATCACGGGGACGGTCGGCTGAATGCCGGACGCGGCGAAGAGATCCAGCACCGGCAGGGAATAGTATTCCGCGGTGCGGCGGATGGCCTCCACATAGTCGCGCAGAACATGCCCATGCATATTCGGCACATCCTCGCCCAGGCGGTGGGTGGGCGTCAGCACGATGATCGCCGCAGCGGGATACTTCTCCAGCAGGGCGGTGTACAGCGCATGGAGCGCGCCGCAGAAGGTATCGCCCGTGCGGTCGGCAAAGGTGCCGAAGGGGGCATCGCCGTGGCCGAAATCATTCGTGCCGCCGAAAACGACGACCACATCCGCATCCGGGGACATCTCCTCCACGCGGGAGAGGAAGTCCAGGTCGTGCCGGGGATTGCCGGAGGGCGTCTTTTGATGGGCGATGCGCGTTCCGCCGATGCCGTAGCAGCGCGTGACGGCGCCGAACTTTTCCGCGATGAGGCTGGTAAAGCGTGCCGCTTCGCTGGAGGTGCCGTGGCCTTCGGTGATGCTGTCGCCCAGGAAATTGATCTTCAGTCCTTTCAGGTCCATATGCGTTCTCCCTTATTCCAGAATCGCGCCCTTGTCCGCGCTGGAGACCAGCTTGGCATACCGGGCGAGGTAACCGGTCTTGACCTTCGGCTCAGGGCAGACCCACTTTTCGCGGCGCTGCGCCAGGGTGGCGTCGTCCACCTTCAGCTCGATGCGGCAGGCGGGGATGTCGATGGCGATCAGGTCGCCCTCTTCCACCAGCGCGATCATGCCGCCCGCAGCGGCTTCCGGGCTGATGTGGCCAATGGATGCGCCGCGCGTTGCGCCGGAGAAGCGGCCGTCCGTCAGCAGGGCGACGCTTTCGCCCAGCCCCATGCCGCAGATGGCGGAGGTGGGGTTGAGCATCTCGCGCATGCCGGGGCCGCCCTTGGGGCCTTCATAGCGGATGACCACCACATCCCCGGGGACGATCTTCCGGGCATAAATGGCAGCGATGGCTTCCTCCTCCGAGTCAAACACGCGGGCAGGGCCTTCGTGCTTCATCATCGCAGGGGCCACGGCGCTCTGCTTGACCACGCAGCCATCCGGCGCGAGGTTGCCCTTGAGCACGGCAATGCCGCCGTTGGCGCTGTAGGGGTTCTCCACCGGGCGGATGATGCTCGGGTCGCGGTTGACGGCCTTTTCGAGGTTTTCCGCCATGGTTTTGCCGGTGACGGTCAGCACGGAGGTGTCCAGCAGCCCCTTCTTCGTCAGCTCCTTCATCACGGCGGAAACGCCGCCAGCGCGGTCGAGATCCTCCATGAAGGTATCGCCAGCCGGGGCCAGGTGGCACAGGTTCGGCGTCCTGGCGGAAATGGCGTTGGCGTGATCCAGGTCGATGGTCAGACCGGCTTCATGGGCGATGGCAGGCAGGTGCAGCATGGTGTTGGTGGAGCAGCCGAGGGCCATATCGACCGTTTCGGCGTTGTTGAAGGCCGCGGCGGTCATGATGTCGCGCGGGCGGATGTTCTTCTCCACCAGGGACATGATCTGCATGCCGGCATGCTTGGCCAGGCGGATGCGCGCGGACAGCGGCGCGGGGATCGTGCCGTTGCCGGGGAGTGCCATGCCCAGTGCCTCGCACAGGCAGTTCATGGAATTGGCGGTGTACATACCGGAGCAGCTGCCGCAGGAGGGGCAGGCGTTCTCCTCATAATTGCGGACGCCGTCCTCATCCAGCGTGCCAGCCTTGAAGGCACCCACCGCCTCGAACATGTGGCTCAGGCAGGTGCGGCGGCCATCGTCGAGGTGTCCGGCCAGCATGGGGCCGCCGGAAACGAAGATCGTCGGCACATTGATGCGTGCCGCGGCCATGAGCAGGCCGGGAACGTTCTTGTCGCAGTTGGGGATCATCACCAGGCCGTCGAACTGGTGGGCAATGGCAATGGCCTCGGTGGAATCGGCGATGAGGTCGCGGGTGACGAGGGAATACTTCATGCCGACATGGCCCATGGCGATGCCGTCGCACACGGCAATGGCCGGGAACATGATGGGCGTGCCGCCAGCGGCGCGGATGCCGGCCTTCACGGCCTCAGCAATCTTGTCCAGGTGCATATGTCCGGGAACAATCTCATTATAGGAGGAGACCACGCCGATCAGCGGCTTGCGGATCTCCTCATCGGTATAGCCCAGCGCATAGAGCAGGGAACGGTTCGGGGCGCGTTCCACGCCATTCTTCACATGATCGGAATTCATCTGCGGTTCCTCCTTGATGTGAGGTGAATCATTATGAAAGCACTGCAGGGCGGTCATGCCCGTCCTGGCGGTGACATCCATCCGGAAGGGCGGATGCCCCTTCCGGATGGTGAAATGGCATCAATTGGAGGCGTTGTCCAGGTTGCTGTCGTTCTTCCACAGCATCTGGGAACGGAGCTGCTCGCCCACGGTCTCCATCTCGTGCTTGGCCAGCATGGCGCGGCGGCTGTTGAAGAAGCAGCGGCCGGTCTTGTTCTCGCTGATCCAGCGGCCGGCGAAGGTGCCGTCCTGGATGTCGTTGAGCACGGCCTTCATGTTGGCCTTGGTCTGCTCATAGGGCAGGACGCGGCTGCCGGAGACGTACTCGCCGAATTCCGCCGTATCGGAGATGGAGTAGTTCATCGCGGCCACACCGCCCTTGTTGATCAGGTCGATGATGAGCTTCATCTCGTGGATGCACTCGAAATAGGCGTTTTCGGGCTGATAGCCAGCTTCCACCAGCGTCTCGAAGCCGCAGCGCATCAGTTCCACCACGCCGCCGCAGAGCACGGCCTGTTCGCCGAAGAGGTCGGTCTCGGTCTCCTCGTTCATGGTGGTCTGCATGATGCCCGCGCGTGCGCCGCCGATGCCCGCGATATAGGCCAGGGCGATGTCCCACGCATGGCCGGAGGCATCCTGTTCCACCGCCACCAGGCAGGGAACGCCCTTACCGGCCACATACTGGCTGCGGACGGTGTGACCGGGGCCCTTGGGCGCGGCCATGAACACATCCACACCGGCGGGCGGCGTGATGAGCTTATAGCGGATGTTGAAGCCGTGCGCGAAGGCGATGGCCTTGCCCTCGGTCAGGTAGGGGAGGATGTCCTGGTTGAACATGTCCGCCTGCTTTTCGTCATTGATGAGGATCATGATGATGTCGGCGCGCTTGGTCAGCTCCGGCACGGTCATGACCTCGAAGCCGTCCTTCTCCGCCACGGGCCAGGACTTGCCGCCCTTGCGCAGGCCGATGATGACATTGCAGCCGCTGTCGCGCAGGTTCAGCGCATGTGCATGTCCCTGGGAGCCATAGCCGACGATGCCGATCACCTTGCCGTCCAGTTTGCCCAGATCACAGTCCTTCTCGTAATACATTTTTGCCATAGTCGTATTCTCCCTTCACTTTTGTTTGTTCGTCGATGGTGAACTGTCCGCGTTCCAGGGCGACCATGCCCGTGCGGACGAGCTCGAGGATTCCAAACTCCCGGAGGAGGTTCTGGATAGCTTCAGCCTTGCTTTCATCGCCGATGACGGCCAGCGTCAGCGAGGCGACCGACACGTCGATGATGGAGGCGCGGAAGATGTTGGCGATCTGGATGACCTCATTGCGGATCACGGCGGAATCCGCCTTGACCTTGATGAGCACCAACTCGCGGCGGATGGCGTGTTCCGGCACGAGGGTCTTGACGCTGTGGACGCAGATGAGCTTGCGCAGCTGGGACGCGATGAGCCGGGTCTGGTTTTCATCCGCGAGGATCTCAATGGTGATGCGGGAAATGGCGGGGTCGTCGGTCATGCCCACCGCCAGGGACTCGATGTTGTAGCCCTTGCCGGAGAACAGGCGCGCCACCCGCGAAAGGACGCCGGCCTCATTGTCCACCAGCACGGCCAGTGTCTTGCGATCGGTATTTGTCAAGTGGGTCAGCTCCTTTCCTTACGAATTCAGCATGAAATCGGTGATGTGGCTGCCGCCGCCGACCATCGGGCGTACCTTCTCGTCCATGTCGATGACGCAGTCGATGATGTAGCCGTGGCCGCATGCGAGTGCTTCATGCACGGCGGCTTCCAGCTCTTCCACCGTGGTGACGCGGCGTCCGCTGAGCCCGTAGGCTTCCGCCAGCTTGACGAAATCCGGCGCGCGATCCAGCGTGGTGGAGGCATAGCGCTTGTTGTAGATCAGCGTCTGCCACTGGCGGACCATGCCGAGGGTGCCGTTGTTGAACACGACGTTGATGATGGGCAGCTTGTAGTAGGATTCGGTGGCCAGCTCGTTGCAGTTCATGCGGAAGCCGCCGTCGCCCGTGACATGCAGGACGCATTTGTCCGGATGGGCGACCTGTGCGCCGATGGCCGCACCCAGGCCGAAGCCCATCGTGCCGAAGCCGCCGGAGGTCAGCAGCTGACCGGGATAGTCGAAGTGGAAATGCTGGATGGCCCACATCTGATGCTGGCCCACATCGGTGGCGACGATGGTATCGTCCGGGCAGATGCGTGCCAGGGAGGACAGCACCTGCTGGGGCGTGAGGTGATCGGCGGTCTCGTCATACTCTGTTTCGGTCTTGAAGGAGAAGACGTAGGCCATCCAATCATCGTGACGGGCGGGCTTGACGCGCTCCAGCAGCAGTTCCAGCACACGCTTGGCATCGCCGACGATATGGTGGTCGGTCTGTACGTTCTTGTTGATCTCCGAGCGGTCGATGTCGATCTGGACGATCTTGGCGTTCCGCGCGAAGGTGGAAGGCTTGAGCGCCACGCGGTCGGAGAAGCGGCAGCCGATGGCGATCAGCAGGTCGCAGGCATCCACCGCCATATTCGAGGCCTGGGAGCCGTGCATGCCGATCATGCCTGTGACGTGCTTGTCGCGGCCCTGCAGTCCGCCGGCGCCCATGAGGGTCAGCGCTGCGGGGGCGTCGATCAGGTTGACCAGCTTGCAGATCTCCTCATGCGCGCGGGCGCGGACCACACCGCCGCCGCAGATGACCATAGGCTTGCGGGATTCGTTGATGAGATCCACCAGATGCTCGATATCCGCGTGATCGGGTTCGGGTGCGCGGAAATTCTGGGAGGAGCGAGCCATCAGCGCGGCGAGGGAGCCGTTCTGCGCATGCAGGGAGCGGCGGAGCGGTTCGTATTCTGCCATTTCCGCGGTGACATTCTTGGGGATGTCCAGCAGGACGGGGCCGGGGCGGCCGCTGCGCGCGATGGCGAAGGCTTCGCGAATGGTGTCCGCCAGCTTGTTCACGTCCCGCACGAGGTAGTTGCATTTGGTGATGGGCATCGTGATGCCGGTGATGTCCACCTCCTGGAAGGAATCCTTGCCCAGCAGGCTCGCGCCAACGTTGCAGGTGATGCACACGATGGGGGAGGAATCCATATAGGCGGTGGCGATGCCCGTGACCAGGTTCGTGCAGCCAGGGCCGGAGGTGGCGAAACATACGCCGACCTTGCCGGTGGAGCGGGCATAGCCGTCTGCGGCGTGGCAGGCGCCCTGCTCATGGGCGGTGAGGATGTGGCGGACTTTGCCTTCGCGCTCATAATTGTACAATTCGTCGTACACATTGAGGATGGTGCCGCCGGGATAGCCGAAGATGGTATCCACATGCTGCTCGAGGAGGCACTCCATCAGGATCTTTGCGCCGGTGCATTGCATGAATCAAAACCCTCCTGTGCGATGGGAAATGGGTATAAAGAAAGCCCGCAGATCCGTTTTTGTCAGACCTGCAGGCTTTGCTGAACACGCGGGGGATGCGCTTGCGGCCGGGAGTTTCGTGTTTCCCGGTCAGCACATGGGCTGGTGCTGGCAATGCATAGCTTTTCTTTCAGCAGGCTGACAGAACATAATCAGGCTAATCAGCAGGCTAATCAGGACAGCCAGTAGAACCAGCGCATAAATCGCGTTCATCGTATGATCTCCCTTGATGGGATGCTCAGGAGCGAACCCCTGAACTCGTGAAAATTATAGCACACGGGGAGGAAGCATGTCAATTCCAGGGCTGTTTTTCTGCTGTTCTCGTTCGTGCGCGGCGGCATGTCAGGGGTGATTCTCGTTCATGTTCCAGGACATGCGGAGCTGGCCGTCGAAGTCGATCCAGCGGAAAAAGCCGTCCTCCATGGTCATGCAGCCATGCCAGCTGTTTTCCTTGGGAATGGAAACGCTGCCGGGGTTGAGGCAGACGCGCTCCTCGGTCACATCCAGCAGGGGGACGTGGGTGTGGCCGTAGATCAGGATGTCCCCCTTGCACAGGGGCGGCAGCGTGTCGCGGTTGAAGCGATGCCCGTGTGTGCAGTACATCAGACGATCCCCGACGGGGATGACGGCGTAATCCGCCAGCACGGGGAAGGGAAGCACCATCTGATCCACCTCGGCCTCGCAGTTGCCGCGCACGCAGAGGATGCGCTCCTTGTATTCCGAGAGCAGGGCGATGATCTGCTTGGGGGCGTATTCCTTCGGCAGGTCGTTGCGGGGACCATGGTAGAGCAGGTCGCCCAGGAGGAGGAGACGATCCGCCTTTTCGCGCTGGAAGGTCTCCAGCAGCTGACGGGTGTAATACGCCGAGCCGTGCAGGTCGGACGCGATCAGCCATTTCATTTTTGAACAGTCCTTTCTGATTTGGTATGGAGGTCATTCGGCGGGGTCGGGGATGATGTCTGTAGGGGTGTCGGAGGCATCGACCGATGCATCAGGCGCTGCGGACTCAGCCGGGACGCTGGGGGCAAGCATCGTATGGATGCGCAGGAGGAAGGCCGCCGGATCAACGCTGACGGCATCGGCCGGGATCTGCATGGGCGCGGCATCCGCGTCGATGGAGAGCGTCCAGCACGCGCCGGAGGTGTCAGCACCGGCATACATGCGGATGACGGCATCGCCATCCGCCGCCACATCGGTCACGAAGGTCATCACGGGCATATTGTCATACGTCACCTGGGTGATGTTCTGCGTGGCGCTGGTGTGGTGCATGTCAGCGATGACCAGCTCATGCGCGTCGGACAGGAGGCTCAGCCGTCCGGGACGGTAGGTCAGGTGCGCGGGCGAACCGCCGTAGGGCGAAATTGTCGCGGTGAGCAGCTGATTGCAGTTATCGACCATGCAGGTCAGCGTGGAGCGCTTGGACGAAGTGAGGGTCGGGCTGAAATAGCCCGTCAGCTGGAGCAGATCCTCCTGCCCGGTGACGGTCACGCCGAAGTAGGGCGAATTCAGCGCAACGCTGTTGTTCGTGATGCGGTAATCCAGATACGCCCTGCCGCAGCTGACATGGAGGGACGTTGCGTCCGCGGACAGCTGGAGGTCGCCGACCTTGATGGACAGGTCGGTGAGGGTGGCCCATTTGCTGCGGTTCGGACGATGGGAATGCGTCCAGGTCATGCGGAAAAGGTCGGTGTCGGTGGTGATGGTATGCGTGTAGTCGAGGAACCAGGCACTCTGCACGGGGGTCGCGCTGTAGCTGAGGGCATAGAAGCCGCCGAGATCCTCCGTGCTGGCGAGCGTCCAGCCATAGTCACTGCTGGTCAGGGTCAAAACCACGTCTTCCGATGGCACGCGCAGGGCCGCATCAAAGGAGTTCAAGCGCTTGCGGGAGGCGACGTTGGCGTCAAAGAAGATCTCACCGGCCAGATCAGCATCGATGGCCAGAGCGCCTGTGGAGCTGTCGTAGACGATGCTGGCCTGATAGGGGAGGGCGCCGCCGTTAGCGAAGGTATCGCGCGCGTCCGCCGCATAGTCAATGATGTCGTCCGCGGTGATCGGCCACGAACGGAGAAGTTCGCCGTCCGCATTGTAGTGCTTCGGGCGGAAAAGGTCGATCCACGGCTGATACTTGTCCAGCAGGAGGTCGGCAGCGAGTTGATTCTTGGTCAGCGTGGATACGACGCCGGACATCAGGTCACGCAGGACAAGGTTCAGATCACCATGGATGTCGATGGTCTGTACGGTGTTGCGGCGGTATTCGTTGTCGGACACGGTCGAGGTCATGGTGAAGGCGTCCGCCGTGATGGCGGTCGGCACCGCGGACAGGATGCTGCTCAGGGTGAGCAGGTCGTTGGTGTCGAAGGCGTACTCGGTGCCATCCGGGGCGGTCAGCGCAAAGGTGAAGCGCGTATCGCTGATGGTCGATTTGAGCGTCCACCCCATGCAGGAGGCGATCAGGGTGACGTCATTGGCGGATTCGAAGAGCATGGCGTCCAGCGTCAGCCCGGTGCGAAGCTGATCCAGCTCCAGCTGCTGCCACAGGGCGGTGAACTGATCCAGCGTGAGGGCCTGTCCGAAAAGGAGGGGCGTGAAACGGGCCAGGAGGGATTCCGCAGCGGCGCGGTTGGCGCAAAGCGCCTCGGGCAGCAGCGTATCCAGCTGGCGGAGCAGGCCGTCCACATCGATGTGGAGGTTGAGCATGTTGTCGCTGATGGTGTACGTCACGCAGCGGGACGTCATCACCCCGGTGAGCAGCCGCTGGCCGACATTTTGCAGCAAAGCGACATCTGCGGCGGTCAGGGCAGGCACATCGGAGAGTCCGGTGAGCATGTACAGCAGGAGCGCGGCGGTGTCGGTGGAGATGGCGTCGCTGCCGGAAATGACCGCGGTGAGCTGCTGCTCGATCAGCACCGTCTGATCGAGCAGCGTGTACTGCAGGGATGAGCCGTTGGCGGTATTCGCCAGGGCTGCCGTGGCGGATGTGCCGTTGGGCGCAGAGAAGGTCATGCGCACGCCGCTGGATTCCCCGTGGATGGCGGAGATCAGGCTGCCCGCGAGTTGGGAGAGGACATCCTCGGTTGTCAGGTTCGGCTGAGCGAGGCCGGACAGGGGCGCGCACAGCAGCATCAGGGACAAAAGGAGCGCGATGAACTTCTTCATGGGGCACCTCCGGACCGCGTTTTTTCCATTATATCACACGGCAGATGCTGTTGCAACGAAAAAAACCGGCTCGCTGTGCGGGCGAACCGGTTGAAAAAACAGATGTGCTTTGCTTTTGATGTGTGCGAAAGAAAACGTAACAACGTGAAGCAGGCTGAACCCAAACGGGAACCTGCAAAAGAACGAGTCAATCAGTAAGATGAAGCCCTTAAAACGGACGAAGTCTTCTTACTTGATGATCTCCAGGATCACCATCTCGGCAGCGTCGCCGCGACGAGGTCCCAGCTTGTACATACGGGTGTAGCCGCCGTTACGGCCCTTGCAGGCAGGGGCGATCTCACGGAACAGCTTCTCAACCACGGGATACTTGATCTCGCGCTGACGGGCCTTGTAGTCAGCCTTGCGCTCGTCCTCTTCGCGGGCCAGCGGCACGTTGTAGAGGGTAGCCAGGATCTGACGACGGGCAGCCAGCTTGGAGGGAGCGTCGTTCACGACCTCCTGCTGGACCAGCTGGCCCTTGTCGTTGTGGAACTCCTTGGTCACGGTCACGGTGTTCTCGTGCTCCTTGACAGCCAGAGTGATCAGGTGCTCGGCGATGCGGCGGACTTCCTTAGCCTTGGCTTCGGTCGTCTCGATCTTGCCGTTATTGATCAGATTAGTCGTGAGGCCACGCAGCAGCGCCTTGCGCTGAGAGGCCGTGCGACCCAGTTTGCGCTGGAAAGCCATGGGGTATTCCTCCTATCATGGGTGGGCGGCGGGGAAGGGCGGCATTACGCTGCGGCCCCGCACTTTTTGTGCCCCGTCTTATTCATCATTCGGGCGCAGGGCCAGACCCAGCTCCTGCAGCTTCTGCTCGACCTCTTCCAGGGACTTGCGGCCCAGGTTGCGGACTTTCATCATATCTTCCTGATTACGCTGAACCAGCTCGGACACGCTGTTGATGCCGGCGCGCTTCAAGCAATTGTACGCGCGGACGGACAGCTCCAGCTCTTCGATGGTCATCTCCAGGACCTTTTCCTTCTTGTCGTCCTCGGGCTGCACCATGCTCACGGGGAGCACGATGTCCGTCAGGCGGACGAAGGAAGCCAGATGCTCAGTCAGGATGCTGGCGGCGCCGCTGACGGCCTCTTCAGGCTTCAGGGTGCCATTGGTCCACACCTCCAGGGTCAGGCGGTCGTAGTCGTTGGACTGGCCGACGCGCTTGTCCTCCACGGTGTAATTCACCTTATGGATGGGGGTGAAGATGGAATCCATCGCGATCACGCCGATGGGCATCGTGAGGTCACGGGCCTTGTTCTTATCGGCGCTGACATAGCCGCGGCCGCGCTCCAGGCGCAGGGTCATCTGCAGGTGCGCATCCTCATTCAGGGTGGCGATGTGCATCTCGGGGTTGATGATCTCGATCTCCTCATCAACCTTGATGTCAGCGGCGGTCAGCTCACCGGGGCCGATCTTGTCCACGATGACGCTCTTGGGGCCTTCGCTGTACATCTTGACAGCCAGACCCTTCAGGTTCAGGATGATCTCCGTCACGTCCTCGGTGACACCGGGGATGGTGGAGAACTCATGCTGCACGCCCTCGATATGCACAGAGGACACGGCAGCACCAGGCAGGGAAGACAGCAGGACGCGGCGCAGGGAGTTGCCCAGCGTATGGCCAAAGCCACGCTCCAGCGGCTCGACGACGAACTTGCCGTACTTGCCGTTGTCGCCGACCTCGACACATTCGACCTTTGCCTTTTCGATTTCTACGGCCATTTCTTAAACCCTCCTTGCTCAGGTTTGCAGTGAAGGGATGTTCTTGCGGGGGCGGACGTGATCCGCCCCGCCTCCCGCAACACCCTTCATTAACGGGAGTAGAACTCGACGATCATGTTCATCTGGGGCTCGAAGTCCACGTCCTCACGGGCGGGCAGAGCCACGACGGAACCGGTCAGGTTGGGAGCGTCGAAGGTCAGCCACTTGGGGGTCACCGCAGTGGTGCCCTCACGCAGGCCCTTGAACAGCTCGGACTCAGTGCTCTTCTGACGCAGGGTGATGACGTCGCCCACCTTCACGGAGTAGGAGGGGATGTCCACCTT
>CAZIUA010000014.1:0-37705 GCA_964542315.1 uncultured Faecalibacterium sp.
GTTCCGCATCGGTCTTTTTCTCCCGCGGCTTGCGCTCCTTCTTCTCGGCCTTTTCTGCCTTGGCGCTGACGCTTCCGCCATAGCGCGCGGCCAGCTCCTCTGCCGTGATGACCATGTCCTGTTCCTTCTGCTTCTCCGCGCGCAATTCCTCCAGACGCTGCTCCTGATCGCCTGCCACGCTCAGCTCCACCCGGATGTCCAGGGAGAAGATGTCCTTCACCGCCTGGGACAGGCGCGCGGCCACGTTCTGCTTGGCCATATAGGTCATGCTGAAGGGGTCGGGGAAGGTCAGCGTGATGTGATCGTCCAGGCAGCGCCAGTCGATCTGATCCATCCAGGAAACGGACGCGGGGTAATTGCGCTTGAGGAAGTCGGTCAGGACGGGCTTGTAGGCGCTGATATTGTCCTGAAAGTCCTCCTTGAGGCCGGGGGACACCACGCGCAGCGCCAGCGGCTTCTGGGGGAAGACGCGCCGGAGGATGCGCTCCATCCGCAGGAAGGAGGCTTCCTCCACCAGCGTGTCGGACTCAAAGGTGATGTACACCTTGCCCTGCGCGCGGACATACACTACCTTGGGGGCGTGCAGTTGCCCCTTCAGATGGGGCAATTCGGCATAGATCTGCCCGAGCAGGTCTTCGTAGCTCATGCGGAGGTCTCCTTTCTGGAATGATGGCTTGTTTCACGGGATGTTCCATTCGCCAGCAGCATATGGTTCACGTTTGCAACGCGCCGCGGGGCAATGGCTGGTATGATCTGTTACGCCTGTGCGGCCTTCTCCTCCGCGATCTTCCTGGCCACGCGGATCAGCTCACCGGCGAGGTCATCCTCGACCTTGATGGGCTCCTGTCCCTTAATGAACAGCACGCCGCCCTTTTTGCCGCCGGCCATGCCGACGTCGGCCTCGCGCGCCTCGCCGGGTCCGTTGACAACGCAGCCCATGACGGCCACCTTCAGCGGGATGCGAATGTCGGATAGCTCCTCCTCCACGCGCTTGGCGATGCCTGCCACGTCGATGCAGGTGCGGCCACAGGTGGGGCAGGAAACCAGCTGAACGCCCTGGGTGCGGAGGTTCAGCGCGCGCAGGATATCCCACGCGGCCTTGCCCTCGGGGATGGGCGAACCGGTCAGGCTGACGCGGATGGTGTTGCCGATGCCCTGGGCCAGAAGCGCACCGATGCCGATGGCGCTCTTGATAGTGCCCTGTCCCGGCAGGCCTGCTTCCGTCACGCCGACATGGAGGGGATAATCGCACTGCTGCGCCGCCAGCTGATAGGTGTCGATGGTCAGGCGGACGTCGGAAGCCTTCATGCTCAGCACGATGTCCTCAAAGCCGACCTTCTCCAGCATGCGGGCATGGGTGAGGGCGCTTTCCACCAGCCCCTCGGCACAGGGACCGCCGTATTTGGCGAGGATGTCCTTCTCGATGGAGCCGGTGTTCACGCCGATGCGGATAGGGATGTGATGCGCCTTCGCCACAGCGGCCAGCTCGCGCACATTGGCTTCCCCGCCGATGTTGCCGGGGTTGATGCGTAGCTTGTGGACGCCGTTTTCCGCCGCAGCGATGGCCAGACGGTGGTTGAAGTGGATATCCGCCACGATCGGCACGGGGGAACCATCCACGATGGTGCGGATGGCCTTGGCGCAGGCTTCATCATAGACGGAGCAGCGGACGATATCGCAGCCCGCGTCCGCCAGATCGCGGATCTGGGCGAGGGTCGCCTGTGCGTCGTGGGTGTCGGTATTGGTCATGGACTGCACCCAGACGGGATTGTTGCCGCCCAGGGTCAGCTGTCCCAGATGGACTTCGCGGGTCATGTGCATGTGGAAGCCTCCTTTGTGGTGGAACGGGGGTGAGTGAATTCCGAAAAGCTTCATTCGCCAAAGGTATTATATATAGGGATCAAGGGATGTTCAAAAGCGTCGGGGGGGATGGGTGAGGCGGCTGCATCGCGACCTCACAAAGGGACGATGCGGCGATTATTCAGGGGATTGCTTCCGCATTCCTATTCAGCCATGGAGAAGAAGTCTACTATGATAGTACACTCAATTCAAAGCAATCCCCTGAATCCAGAGCCGCCAAACATATGCAGCCGCCTTTACTACGAAGTGACAGGTTGCGAGGGGGTCTGGGGGGAAAGCAGCTCTTTGGCTTTTCCCCCAGCGGCTTTCCGCCGCTTTCGACGCGCGAAAGCAGCCTAATACAGTGGCTTGTATAAAGCAGTTCCTGAAAACGAGTTTCGTGGTATTCTCAATCACTGGATCAGCCGAACAATATCCTTGAAGGTGAAGAAGATGATGAGCGCAAAGAGGAACACCATACCGATCAGATGCACCATGGCCTCGCGTTCGGGCTTGATGGGCTTGCCGCGCACGGCCTCGATCAGGTGGAAAACGATGCGGCTGCCGTCCAGGCCGGGGATGGGCAGCAGGTTCATGATGCCCAGGTTGACGCTGATCATCACGAGCAGGCTGATGAAAGCATTGAAGCCATCGCTCCTGACGGCCTCGGAGACCACGGCGACCGTCCCCACCGGGCCGGACACCTGATCGCGCACCGCCGGGTCGGTGATCAGTCCGCCCAGGGCGTCGAACACCGCCGTGCCGGCCTGCACGCAGTAGCTCCAGGCCGCCTTTACCGCGATATCAAAGGGCAGCGCGGTGGTCTGCTGATCAAAGAGAATGCCGATCACATAGCGGCCGCTGTCCGCATTCCACACCTTGTCCAGGGTGAAGGTGTGCTCTTCTCCGCCACGCAGGATGGTGACTTCCGATGCTTCCGCCTTGTTCAGCGCGGTTTGAATGTCCGTCGTCGGGCGGCCGGAATAGTCCACGCCGTCCACCCCGATGAGGGTATCCCCCGGCAGGATGCCTGCCACCGCTGCGGGCGCACCGGCGTCCACCGCGTCCACCACGGGGATGACCTCCAGCAGGCCGCTGCTCCAGTAGAAGGCCAGAGAAACCAAAAAGGCCAGGACGAAGTTCATCATCGGGCCCATCGCAACGGTAAAGACACGCTTCCACACGTTCTGCTTGTTATACGCGCGGGGATCGTCCTTGGCTTTGCCCTCCACATCGTCCTCACCGTAGAAAGCACAAAAGCCTCCCAGCGGGATGCACCGCAGGGAGAATTTCGTGCCGGACTTGCCTGTCCAGCCGATGATCTTCGGCCCCATGCCGATGGCGAATTCCATTACCTCGATGCCGCTGATGCGCGCCGCGATGAAATGGCCGAACTCATGCACCGCAATGAGGATGCCCAGAAGGAGGATGCCGATCAATACATACATGCTTTTCGTTCTCCGATTTTCCCTTTGCGGGGGTTTTTCCACAATGCTTCCACGATCAGGTTGAAAGTGCCTCCGCAACGACCCTTCTGGCCTCCTGGTCGGCGTGGAAGATGTCCTCCAGGGTGTTGGCGGGCATATCGCCGAGGCGGTCGAGGGCTGTTTCCACCAGGCGGGTGATGCCGCCGAAGGGGATCTTCTCCGCCAGGAAGGCCGCCACGGCTGCCTCGTTCGCGCCGTTGAGGATGGTACAGGCGGCACCGCCGGCCTGCAGGCATTCCTTGACGATGCGCAGCGCCGGGAAGCGGTTATCGTCCGCACGCTCGAAGGTCAGCTGACCCAGGGCGAACAGGTCCAGGGGCTTGGAGCCGGTGGGCAGGCGCTCCGGGTAGGACATGGCGTACTGGATCGGCACGCGCATATCCGGCACGCCCAGCTGCGCGATGACCGCGCCATCGGCGAATTCCACCGCGCTGTGGACGATGCTCTGCGGATGCACCACGACCTCGATCTGCTCCTGCGGCATATCGAAGAGCCAGCGCGCCTCGATGATCTCCAGCGCCTTGTTGAACATGGAGGCCGAATCGATGGTGATCTTCGCGCCCATGCTCCAGTTGGGATGGTTGAGGGCCTCCTGCCGGGTGGCGCGGTCGATGCGTTCCTTCTCCCAGGTGCGGAAGGGGCCGCCGGACGCCGTCAGCAGCAGCTTCACCGGCTGATTCCCCGCTGCGCCCTGCAGGCACTGGAAGATGGCGCTGTGCTCGCTGTCCACGGGCAAAAGGGGCTTGCCGATGCGCCGCGCGGCGTCCATCACCAGATGGCCGCCCGTGACCAGCGCTTCCTTGTTCGCCAGCAGCACCTGACGGTTCGCCGCCAGCGCATCCATCACGCTCTGCAGCCCAACAATGCCCACCACGCTCACCAGCACCATATCCGCCGGGACTTCCGCGGCGGCGGCATGCAGGGCTTCCTTGCCCATCACCCATTTGCAGAAGCGCAGATCCTCAGGGATCTCCTCCATCGGGATGGGCTGGGTCAGGCCGGCCATTTCGGGGCGGAAGGTACGCACCTGCTCAAAGAAGAGCGCCTTGTTGCTGTGGGCGGTCATGGCAACGACGCGGAAACGATCCGGGTGGAGCGCCACGAGCTGCAGCGCCTGGGTGCCGATGGAACCGGTCGAGCCAAGGATGGAGATGGTCTGCATGGGGGAGCCTCCTTATAGCATATGCATGGCGCACGCCGATGCTGAACCGGGATGCGCGATCAAAGCACGATCAGCATGCGGTAGCAGAACACGATGACCGCCATGAAGATCACGCTGTCCAGCCGGTCGAGCATGCCGCCATGGCCGGGGAAGAGGTTGGAGAAATCCTTGATGCCGCAGTGGCGCTTGATGAGCGAGGCAAACAGATCGCCCAGTTGACCGGCCACGCCGCCGATCAGACCCAGGAGGACATAATGCCCCCAGGAGGGCAGCATATCGCGGGAATTGACCGCCAGCAGCCACGCGCAGCCGCCCACCAGCAGCGCCGCCAGCAGGCTGCCCACCAGACCGCCGACGGAGCCGGAAATGGTCTTGTTGGGGCTGACAGCCGGGCAGAGCTTCGGGCCGCGCAGCGTCGTGCCCACATACAGGGCGAAAATATCCCCCACGCAGGGGATCATGATCATCAGCGCCATGTAGGTCAGCTGGATGGACTTGGGCTGGATGCCCGTCAGCGCCAGCATGGCCATGCCCGGCAGCACCAGCGACACGAAGGGCAGCAGGCTGTAGCAGATGTCCTCCAGCTTGGGGTCGCGGCGGAAAACGATGCACATCACCGTCACCAGCGCCACACCGATCGCCACGGCGATCAGCAGCTTGGAGCCGCCCAGCGCCAGCAGCGGCACGCTCAGCGCCATGCCCGTCCAGGTCGGCCAGGTCACCGGATGATGCCCGGCCTTGGTCAGTGCGCCGTATTCCTCATACACCGCAAAGCAGATGATGGCCACGATGGCAGCCGCAAGCACCACGCCGCCGATGGCCAGCAGCGCGATGGCGACACCCGCCATAATGGCTGCTGTGATCGTTCTCTGCTTCATAAAATCCACTCCTTATCGATCGAATCGGAGATACTGTACCACTTCTTGTTGAAGTGCGCATGAACCGGCGTCCTGCCCTGAGGCAGAAATTCAGCTTTACCTGATCCTTCCGCCGAATCTGCGCTCGCGTCCGCCATAGGCCATGAGCGCCGCGTCGTAATCCTGTACGGTGAAATCCGGCCAGAGCACCTTGGGGAACAGGAATTCCGCATAGGCGCACTGATACAGCAGGAAATTGGACAGGCGCATTTCGCCGCTGGTGCGGATCATCAGATCCACATCCGGCTGACCGGCGGTATAGAGGTGATCGGCGATGGTCGATTCATCCACGTCGCTCAGGGAGAGCCGGCCGCACTGCACATCCTCCACGATGGCCTTGGTCGCGCGCACCAGCTCCGCCCGTCCGCCATAGTTCAGGCAGATATTCAGCGTCAGGCCGGTGTTGTCCGCCGTGCGGCGCTCCGCCTCGATCAGCACATCGCGCTGCTTCGGCGGAAAAACGTCCTTCTCGCCCAGGATGAGGATGCGCACGTTCTTCTCATCCAGCTCGTCGATCTCGGATCTGAAGAAATCCAGAATGAGCTGCATGAGGGCGGAGACCTCCTCGTGGGAGCGGTTCCAGTTCTCCGTGGAGAAGGCATAGATCGTCAGTGCCTCGATTTTGAGGTCATCGGTGTGGCGGATGATCTCGCGCAGGGTCTCCACGCCCTGACGATGCCCCATGGCCACATTGAGCTTGTGCTTCTTGGCCCAGCGGCCGTTGCCATCCATAATGATGCCCACATGGCGGGGGAGCTTGGCGAAGTCCTCCCGGACGCATTTGGCGTGGTGATGCTTCTTCGTGAAAAACATAGCAACCTCAAAAAAGGCAGACCCGCAGCCCCTCGCGGAAGCCCACGCGTCTGCCTGCGTTCATTCGTTCCTTGGTGCTCCATCCTGGAAGGCGCTGACGGTCAGTTCCCCATCCCGGGCGCGGATGACGCGCAGGGTGCCTTCGCGCTCGGCGGATCCCTCCTCGCCGCGGCGTTTGGGCGCACAGGTAACAAGCACCCGAGGGTCAGTCCCCCAGGAACGGGCCAATTCCAATGCCTTTTCCAGCGGAAGCCCCAGCAGGGAGTCCCATTCTGCCATGGAAATCAGACCTCCATGATCTCCTTTTCCTTGGCGGCGGCCACGGTGTCGATCTCCTTGATCGCCTTGTCGGTCAGCTTCTGGGCGTCTTCTTCGGCCTTGTGCTGCTCGTCCTCGGTGATGAGGGAGTCCTTCTTGAGCTTCTTGACCTGCTCGATGGCATCGCGGCGGATGGATCGCACGGCGACCTTCGCGTCCTCAGCGCCCTTCTTGACCTGCTTGGTCAGATCCTTACGGCGCTCTGCGTTCAGCTCGGGGAAGATCAGGCGGATCACTTCGCCGTCGTTGTTGGGGTTCAGGCCCAGATCGCTGGTCTGGATGGCCTTTTCGATGGCCTTGAGCATGCTCTTTTCCCAGGGCTTGATGACCATCATGCGCGCTTCGGGCACGGTGACATTGCCGATCTGGTTCAGGGGCGTGGGCGTGCCGTAGTAATCCACGCTGATGCGGTCCAGCAGCTTGGGATTCGCGCGGCCGGCGCGGATGGCCTGCATATTGTTCTGCAGCACAACGATGGTCTTATCCATCTTAGCCTGTGCCTGGTCGAGGATTTCCTTGCAAGACATAGTCATAACCTCCTTATATGGGGGAAAAATGCTATCTATATTGTACCTTGTTTTCATCCAAAACGCAAGGGGGAGGCTTCGCCTCTTTTCGCGCAAGGGCATCGCCTTACGCGCGACCGGCTGAAAATGATCCAGTCGACCCGATCGCGTAAAAAGGGTCGAAGCCATACGCGCGAACGGCTGAAAATGATCCGGTCGACCCGATCGCGTAAAAAGGGTCGAAGACCCCTTAGGGATGGACGAACGTGCCCATGTCGTCGCCCTGGAGGACGCGCACCAGGTTCTCCGGATCATCCAGGCCGAACACGCGCACCATGGGGACAGCGTTTTCCGCGCACAGGGCGAAGGCAGCCGCGTCCATCACCTTCAGGCCGCGGTTGAGCGCCTCGCGATAGGTGATGTCCTTGATGAGGGTCGCGGAAGGATCCTTGTTGGGATCAGCGGTGTACACGCCGTCGATGTTCTTGGCCATCATGATGGCGTCGGCCTGCATCTCAATGGCACGCAGCGCCACGGCGGTATCGGTGGAGAAGAAGGGGTTGCCGCTGCCGGCCGCAAAGAGCACCACGCGGCCCTCGGACAGGTGACGGCGCGCCGCCATGGCATTGAAGGGCTCGCAGAAGCGGTTCATATCCACCGCGGACTGCACCACCGCATCCACGCCCGCCTGACGGATGGCATCCGCCATGCACAGGCAGTTGATGACCGTGCCCAGCATGCCCATCTGGTCCGCGGTCACGGCGTCCATCTGCGCCGCAGGGCCCTGACGACCGCGCCAGATATTGCCTGCGCCGATGACCACACCCACCTCGATGCCCATCTCGGTGATGCGGCGGATGATCTCCGCAGTCTCGCGAACCTTGGCAAAATCAAACAGATCGCTGCCGGACTTGAGCGCCTCGCCGGACAGCTTGAGGATAATGCGCTTATACGCAGCCACTTTCTTGTTTCCTCCTTCGAACCTTCATCATTCCTGATTTAGAAAAATGGGGAACCGCACTGTTCATGCAGTTCCCCAATGAGAAGTTTGAAATTACTTGGCCATGGCGGCGATTTCCGCAGCCAGGTCGTCCTTGCGCTTCTCGATGCCTTCGCCGCGCTCGAAACGGGCATAGCGAACCACGTCGATGGGGGAGCCCACAGCCTTGGCGACCTCGGCGACGAGACCCTTGATGGTCTTGTCGCTGTCCTTCACGAAGACCTGCTCCAGCAGGCAAACTTCCTTGTAGTACTTCTCGATCTGACCCTCGACGATCTTGTCGACGATCTTCTCGGGCTTGCCGGACTCCAGCGCCTTGGTGCGGTAGATCTCCTTCTCCTTCTCCAGGTTCTCGGAGTTCACTTCCTCGCGGCGGACAGCCTCGGGCTTGGCAGCAGCGATCTGCAGGCACAGGTCATGGGCCAGCTCCTGCACGGCGGCGTTGTCGCCAGCCTCGGTGGCCAGCTCGACCAGCACGCCCACCTTGCCACCCATGTGGATGTAGGAGGACACCAGGCCGGTGGTCTCATAGCGGGCGAAGCGGCGGATAGAGATCTTCTCGCCGATGGCCACGGTCGCATCGGAGATCATGTCTTCGATGGTCTTGGTCTCATCGTCCACGAACTTCTGCTTGTTCAGCTCGTCCAGGTCAGCAGGATTGGCCTTAGCCACATGCTTGGCGACGGAGTTGGCGAAGTTCTTGAAGTTGTCGGTGTTGGCAACGAAGTCGGTCTCGCAGTTGACTTCCACGAGGGAGCCGATCTTGCCGCACTCGGGGCAGATATACTGGACGACAGCGCCTTCAGCGGCGATACGGCCAGCCTTCTTGGCGGCCTGAGCCAGGCCCTTCTCACGGAGCCAGTCGATGGCCTTCTCCATGTCGCCATCGTTGGCCATGAGGGCCTTCTTGCAGTCCATCATGCCAGCGGCAGTGCGCTCGCGCAGTTCCTTGACCAGGGCAGCGGTAATGTTCGCCATGGTGATTCACCCTTTCTTAAAATCAATCGGGATCGAAGTGGCTTACGCCTCGACGGGCGCCTCAACAGCCTCAGCGGACTGCTCGCCCTGCTTGCCTTCCAGGATGGCGTCGGCCATCTTGCCGGCGATCAGCTTCACGGCGCGGATGGCGTCGTCGTTGCCGGGGATGACGTAGTCGATCTCATCGGGATCGCAGTTGGTGTCGACGATAGCGACGATCGGGATGTTCAGGATGCGGGCCTCGGTCACGGCGATGTGCTCCTTGCGGGGATCGACCACGAACAGGGCGCCGGGCAGCTTCTTCATCTCGCGGATGCCGCCGATGTTGTTTTCCAGCTTTTCGCGCTCGGCCTTCAGCTGGATGACTTCCTTCTTGGGCAGCACGTCGAACTGGCCATTGGCCTCCATCTTGTCGATGTCGTTCAGGCGCTTGATGCGGGTCTGGATGGTCTTGAAGTTGGTCAGCATGCCGCCCAGCCAGCGGTTGTTGACATAGTACATGTTGCAGCGCTTCGCCTCGGACTCGATGGACTCCTGCGCCTGCTTCTTCGTGCCGACGAACAGCACGGTCTTGCCTGCCATCGCGGTATCACGGATGAAGTTGTACGCCTCGTCGACCTTGCGGACGGTCTTCTGCAGGTCGATGATGTAGATGCCGTTGCGCTCGGTGAAGATGTAGGGGGCCATCTTGGGGTTCCAGCGGCGGGTCTGGTGGCCGAAGTGGACGCCAGCCTCCAGCAGCTGCTTCATGGAAATGACTGCCATTGGGGTATTCCTCCTTGTTATTTCGCTGCCCTTTCCGGGTTCAGCGTGGACCTCCCTGTGCGCTTGTTGTGGCTTATCACTGTTTGCACAGCACAAGGAACCACAGCACACAGGTGCGTAGTCGGTGGTATTATAGCATACCGCAGGGCTGAATGCAAGCCTTTTTTCGCGGAAAATCAAGGGTTCGGGGCGATTTTTTCGCGGGCGGAAAGGGGAAGGAAAACTTGCAAGCAGGGTTTTTGGCTCGCACGGCGAACTATACCATTGCAAAAGAACGGTACCCACCGATCTATATAATGTAGGAGGAACATCATATGTCCATCACGCCCCATGATATCGCCAAGATGCTGGATCACTCCACCCTGCAGCCCTTCCTGACGGAAGCGGACATCCGCAAGGGCTGTGAGCTGGCGCTGAAATACGACTGCGCGTCCGTGTGCGCGCGCCCCTGCGATGTGCCGATCCTCGCCGAGATGCTCAAGGGCTCCGACGTGAAGGTCTGCACCGTCATCGGCTTCCCTCATGGCAGCCACGAGACCGCCATCAAGGTCGCCGAGGCGCAGCTCGCCCTGGATGAGGGCTGCGCCGAGCTGGACATGGTCATCAACATCGGCAAGATGATCGCGGGCGACACCGCCTATGTGCAGAACGAGATCCGCCAGCTGGCTGATCTGGCCCATGCGCGCGGCGCGATCCTGAAGGTCATCCTGGAGACCTGCTACCTGACCGACGAGCAGAAGATCGCATGCTGCCACATGGCGGAGGAGGCCGGTGCGGACTTCGTCAAGACCTCCACGGGCTATGGCAGCAAGGGCTGCACCATCGACGACCTGAAGCTGATGCGTGCGGCGGTGTCCGAGCATGTGCGCGTGAAGGGCTCCGGCGGCATCCGCGATCTGGATACCGTGCTGTCCGCCCGTGCGGTGGGCGCGAGCCGCTGCGGCGTGTCCGCCACGGCCAAGATCATGGAGGAGGCTGAGAAGCGCTACGCCGAGGGCACCCTCTGTGAAGTGACCGACCTGACCGAGATGAGCGGCGGCTATTGAGCACCGCGCAGGGTCGGGATCCATTCCTGAAAAAGTGACCGCCGCTGCTTTTGTGGCACCCCAGGCCTCCCCTTACGCAAGGGGGAGGCTTTTTCCATGCCGCCGCATCCCCCCGTCCGTTCCGGGCGTTACGGCACAAGGTCGAGCATATCCAGGTCGCCCACATCGGTGAAGGTCTCAGGCACCTCGCCCACGATGATGGATTCCGCCATGGCCACCTGGGTGGAGGCATCCACCGTCTGCGCGCCGGTGGGGATGACCAGCTGGACGCGCGCGGTGAGGGTCAGGGACACGCGGTGGCGCGTCTGGTTGATGCCGGCGGACTGAAAATCGGTGTGGAAGGCGGCGTGGACACTGCCCACGGGCAGCACGCGGACCTCGATGCGCGGCCCCGCACCGGCGAAGAGTGTCAGCCCCAGGGCGCTTCCCAACGGGACGCGCACGACCTGTTCCCGGGCGCCCTCCAGACGGGCTTGTGCCATCAGGCTCACGCGCGTGGCCAGCCGGTTCATCTCCGGCGTGTTGGCCTGGATCAAACGCACCTGGCCATCCGCATCGGTGCTGACGTGCATCAGCGCGGCGTAGTCCACCTGGCCGGTGGAGAGCAGCTCCGCGGCGGATTCATTGAGCGCCTGCACGGCCATGGCGCGCGCCTGCGCCTGCGCGAGGGAGAGCACCACGCGCGTCAGGTTGCGTTCGGCCAAAAGGACGCCGCCAAGGATCAGTATCAGCCCCGCCAGGAGGAGGCACAACGCCCTGCGGCGGCGGAGTTTCGCGGTGCGTGCAAGCATTTTGGTCCCTCCTTCGTTATATTCGGTGAATGCGATTTGTGCAGGTTCGGTGAAATGGTTGTGTGACCCGGCATTTCGTGTTATAATTATGATGATGGATTCTGCCATTATGCACCCCCCCGACTCCATCCAGGTTCAAGGAGGCATCGAACTTTGAAGAAGGACCGCAAGCGCCGTCTGGCTGACACGGCGGATGATCTGGATTACCAGACCTGGGCCTCGGAAGGCCCTGCATTCACCGATGACAGCTGGCAGCAGAGCACGGAAGACGACTTCCTCCCCATTGAGGAAGAAAAGATAGAGCCCCATTCCATTTTCAAGCCCCAGGTGCGCAAGCCCAATTTCATCCTCAGCGTGCTGGTCAATGCTGTGCGCATCCTGGCGGTGCTGGTGCTGGTGGGCGGCCTGGCGCTGGTGGGCGCCGTGGTGGGCATCGCCAAGGGCTATGTGGAGACCGCCCCCACCCTCGACCTCGCCGCGCTGGATGATCAGGCCCAGACCTCCTTCATCTATGACGCCAACGGCAACCTCATCACCGAATACAAGGGCATCGAGAACCGCGTCATGGTCTCCATCGAGGCCATGCCCACCTATCTGCAGCAGGCCTTCGTCGCGGTGGAGGATGCACGCTTCTACACGCACGACGGCATCGACTTCAAGCGCATCGTGGGCGCGTTCGTGTCCAATTTGAGCTCGTCCTCCGTGCAGGGCGGCTCCACCATCACCCAGCAGCTGATCAAGAATACCCTGCTGTCCTCCGAGCAAAGCTATAAGCGCAAGATCCAGGAGGCGTATCTGGCGCTCCAGCTGGAAACGACCTACTCCAAGGACGAGATCCTGGAATGCTACCTGAACACCATCTGGCTGGGCGAGAGCTACTACGGCGTGCAGACGGCATCGGAGGGCTATTTCGGCAAGCAGCTGAGCGAACTGACCCTGCGCGAGTGCGCCATGCTGGCCGGCACCTGCAATTCCCCCTATTATTACAACCCCCGGCGCAATTTCTACACCCGCCAGAAGGAGGGTGTGGATTACCCCGCCATCACCAACAACCGCACCAACTACGTCCTGCGCTGCATGTATGAGAACCAGTTCATCACCTATGAGCAGTATCAGGAAGCCCTCGACCCGGCGACGGCGAACGTTCTGCAAAGCGACCCGAACACGGGCAGCGGCATGTACGCCTACGCCCACTATGTGGAATATGCCGTGGACGAGGTGATCGACATCTTCCTGCAGCTGGAAGGGCTGGAGGACACCTCCGCCAACCGCAGCGCGATGGAAAACAAGCTCCGCACCGGCGGATACCGCGTGCAGCTGGCCATCGACCCTTCGATCCAGCAGACCGTGCAGGATACTATCTCCGGCTGGACGAAGTATCCCTCCCTGCGCGACCCGTCGGACAAGGTGATGCGCTCCTCCAACGGGGACGGCACCTACACCGAGACCATCCAGCCCCAGGCCGCCGCGGTGGTGATCGACTACCGCACGGGCGAGATCAAGGCCATCATCGGCAGCCGCGATGAGCCCACCGTCAAAAAGACACTCAACCGCGCCGTGGACATGAAGATGCCCGTCGGCTCCTCCATCAAGCCCCTGTCCGTCTATGCCCCCGCGATCGAGATGGGCGCATCCCCCGCATCGGTGGTGAGCAATATGCCCCTGCCCATCGCAGGCTGGAAGAACGCCAAGGGACAGGATTCCTGGCCGACGAACTACGGCGGGAGCTACTACGCCGGCCCGCAGACCCTGCGCAAGGCCCTCATCAACTCCCACAACACCGCCGCCGCCCAGACCCTCATGACCATGGTGGGTGTGGACCGCTCGGTGGATTTCCTCCACCGCCTCGGCGTTGACGATGACCACATCGACGCCACGCCCTTCGGATTGAGCCTGGGATCCAGCGGCATCACGCCCCTGCAGATGACTGCCGCCTTCGGCACGCTGGCCAACGGCGGTGTGTATCAGGAGCCCATCAGCGTCCTGGGCATCTCCGACAGCAACGGCAATGTGGTCTGGGACGGCCACAAGCAGCAGGAGCGCCGCCGCGTCTTCTCCGAATCCACCGCGTATCTCGTCGTGGATATGCTCAAGGATGCGGTGAAATCCGGCACGGGCACCAACGCGAAGATCTCCGGCCAGACCGTCGCAGGCAAGACAGGCACCAACTCCGACCAGAAGGGCGTGTTCTTCTCCGGCATGACGGGGTATTACGCCTCCTCCCTGTGGATCGGGCATGACAACTACAAGGCGCTGACCTCCAAGACCACCGGCTCCAGCGCCGCCGCGCCCCTGTGGCAGGCCTATATGAAGAAGATCCATGCCGGATTGAGCAACAAGGCCATCCTGGACGGCGATCCGTCGGAATACGGCCTGGTGAAGGTCACGACCTGTGCGGTGTCCGGCCAGCTGGCCACCTCCGCCTGCCGCAACGATGCCATGGGCTATGGCGTGGTGTCGGATTACTGGGCCAACGGCACGGCGCCCACCACCTACTGCCAGATGCACACCACCCAGCGCATCTGCCTGGACAGCGGCATGGCAGCCTCCGCCTACTGCACCAACGTGGCGGAAAAGGGCGTCATCACCATTCCCTATGGGCATCCGCTGTACCAGTTCCTCGGTACGCAGTATGAGGATGTGCTGATCGAATACCTCGGCGAGAGCTGCGTCAGCTCCAGCAAGACCTGCACCTGGCACACCACCTATCAGGAGAGCGCCACGGTGGAGAACGTCCTCATCCCGGATGCGCTGACTCTCCTGGCGCAGGCGCAGAATCAGCTCGCCACGATGGATGTGTACAGCGCCTCCTATTCCAACCTGCAAAGCGCCGTGACCAACCTGCAGTATGTCATCAGCCAGCCCAGCCCCTCCCAGACGGAGGTCGCGATGGCGATGGCGCAGCTGACACAGGCCATGGCAGGGTACTGATCGCCAAAGACATCTCCTGACAATGGCGCCCGAAGGCGCGAAGCCCTCTGCTGATCCGGAAACATCCGGGAATGATCAAATGCCTTCATGAAAGGGACACATCCCCATGATGGAACGAGTTTACCAAGCCCTCTGCACCCTGCGCGCACCGCTGCAGCAGGGGGAATACGACCTGCACCGCCTGGTGATGGATGCGCTGGATGCCTCCGCCATCCCCTGGGCGCATGAGGTGAAGCTCGCCCCGCGCTGCCGCATTGACCTGATGTGCGGCGGAGTTGGGATCGAGATCAAGCGCGGCCGGGTGGACAGGGGACACCTGATGGCGCAATTGACCAAATACGCCCAATGCCCCCAGGTGGACGGGCTGATCCTCGTGACGGAAAAGACCGTGGCGCTCCCGCGAAGCCTCTGCGGGAAGCCCCTGCGCCTGGTCTGCCTCAACAGGCTGTGGGGCATCGCGATCTGACGATCCAAAGGATAAAGCAATGGACGAAGAACTGGATTATCTCGACGAGCTGCAATTCGACCCGCCTGAGGAAGATGAGGACGACCTCCTGCCTGCGTATCTGCGTCAGGCGCCGACGCCTTCGCGCACCTATGGCACGCTGAGCTACAACCGGCGCAGCAAGTGCTGGACGGTGAAGGGCGATCCCTCCGTGACGGAGATGTGCAAGCGGCTCTTTCCCGGCAGCGCAGGCAGCAAGCGCGGCGAGGCCCGCTTCACCGCGCACCGGCGGATGGTGGGCGACCTGTGTTGGCTGATGCTGCGCTATCCGCTGGAGGTGAGCGACCGCGACCGCGCCCTGTGGGACAAGGCGGTGGAGGACGCGCGCGCCCATGCCATCCGCAAGGAGATGGCATCGCGCCTGCCCGAGCGCATGACGCCGCCCTCGGATGCCTTCGTGGGGGAATTGCGCCCCTTCCAGCAGGAGGGACTGGCCTTCCTGCTGCGGCATGACCGCTGCCTGCTGGCGGATGAAATGGGTCTGGGCAAGACCGTGCAGGCGCTGGCTTACCTGGCCGAAACTGGGGCCTTTCCGGCGCTGGTGATCCCGCCGCCCCACCTGACCCATAACTGGACGGATGAGAGCACACGCTTCCTGCGCATCCACGGGGAAGCACCGCGCATCCACATCATCCGCGGACTGAAGCCCTACGAGCTGCCCGAGGCCGACATCTACATCATGCACTATCTGCTGCTGCGCGGCTGGAAGGACGTGCTGCCCACGCTGGGCTTCCGCGCGGTCATCTTCGACGAGGTGCAGGAGCTCCGCCATGCCGGCACGGAGAAATACTCCGCCGCATCCCTCCTGTCCGAGAGCTGCGAGCGCGTCATCGGCCTGAGCGGCACGCCCATCTACAACGTGGGCGGCGAGATCTGGAATGTCATCAACATCCTTGACTTTCACTTCCTGGGGGACTGGGAGAGCTTCACCCGCGAATGGTGCTACGGCTATGGCAACGCCATCGTGGCCAAGCCCGCCCTGCTGGGGGACTACCTGCGCCGGGAGGGGCTGATGCTCCGCCGGACGAAGCAGGAGGTGCTCCATGAGCTGCCGCCCAAACGCCGCTCCGTGCAGGAGCTGGACTGGAACGACAAGCTCTATGCCCAGCTGATGGCGCCGGTATTTCCGGATGTGATCCGCTGGAAGACCGACGGCACGCTGACCGCCTCCGCCCGCGCCATGCTGGAGGAGAGCATCAGCCAGCATGTCCGCCAGGCCACGGGCATCGCCAAGGCGCCCTATGTGTGCCAGTTCGTGCGCGCATTGCTGGATTCGGGCGAGAAGGTGCTGCTCTTTGCCCATCATCATGCGGTGATGGACCTGTACAAGGAGGAGCTGAAGCACTACCGTCCCGGCTTCATCACCGGGCGGGAGACGATCTCCGCCAAGGCGGACGCGGTGGAGCGCTTCATGTCCGGCAAGACGGATGTGCTGTGCATCAGCCTGCGCGCGGCCAGCGGCCTGAACCTCCAGCGCGCGACCTGCGTTGTCTTTGGCGAGCTGGACTGGTCGCCTGCGGTGCATTCCCAGGCGGAGGACCGCGCCCACCGTATGGGTCAGGAGGATTCCCTGCTGTGCTACTATCTGGTGGCGCCCCAGGGCTCCGACGCCGCCATGCAGGAGGCGCTGGGTCTGAAGGTCAGCCAGTTCGTCGGGCTGATGGGGGATACGCCCGCATCCCCCGCTGAGACTGCCGAGGCCGCACATCAGGCCCGGAAACATGTGGAAATGATCGCAGCGCAAATGCTGGACTGATCTGACTTTTGACACCCGGAGGCCATCATGAAGCTGGAAACGCCGCGTCTGCCCGACACGCTGACCGAGTATTATGAATTGCCCGACGACGATGAATTCGAGGGCTGCCTTTTCGACGGGATCGCCGCGCACCATGAAATGCTGCGCGGCAGGGAATTCCGCGGCTGCGTTTTCCGCCGCTGCACCCTGACCGATGCAGACCTGACCCATGCAGGCTTCGTGGATGTGCGCTTTGACCATTGCGACCTGAGCCGCGCCCGGATGGAGCGCGCCGTGTTCCAGCGGGTGGTGTTTGACACCTGCCGTCTGTCCGGGGCGGACATGCCCCGCGCCATCCTGCGCAACACCGTCCTTCAGGAGTGCAGGGCGGATTATCTGAACCTGAGCGAGGCCAAACTGGAGCATGGGGCGTTCACCGCCTGCCGCATGCCCGAGGCTGCGCTGGAAAGCATGATACATAAGGATTGGGCGTTCGTGGACTGCGACCTGAGCCGCGCCACCGTCTTCCGCACCCCGATGAAGGGGGTCGATCTGACCACATGCACCCTGGATGGGCTGCTGGTCGGGCTGAACGATCTGCGGGGGATGATCGTCACGGCGGCACAGGCAGCGGAATTGTCAAAGCTGCTGGGGCTGGTGGTGAAGGCATGAAACGTCCGCCCATGAGGATATTGGAGGAAAGATGATGATCGAGGTATCGGCCGGCGTCGTGCGCGACCGGGATGGCCGGCTGCTGATCTGCAAGCGCGGCGAGGGGCGCAAGAACGCCCATCTGTGGGAATTCCCCGGCGGAAAGCTCGAACCGGGTGAATCCGCGAAGGACTGCCTCATCCGCGAATTGCGGGAGGAACTGTCTTTGGAGATCGATGCGGGCGAAGAATTCGACACCCGCGAGGCGCAGGGCATCCGCTTCCACTTCATCCATGCGGAGGCGCTGTCCCGCCCCATCCCCACCGAGCACGAGGACGTGCGCTTCGTCGCCCCGCGGGATCTGCTGGCTTATGCCTTCTGCCCGGCGGATACCCCCGTGGCGCGTCAGCTGGCGTTCAAGGGCATTCGCCATGCCTTCTGGGACTTCGATGGCACGCTGCTGGACAGCTATCCGGCGATGCTGCGCGCCTTTGTGGCCGGTGCGGCGGAATTGGGCGCGGAGGTGTCGCCCGAATACGCCCTGTCGCTGATGAAGCAGAACCTGTGGCACTGCTGTGTGACGATCGGCGCGGAAAGCGGCCTTGCGCCGGAGGATCTGCTGGCGGCCTTCCACCGGCATGAGAAAGCTGAGATCGTACGCGGGCTTCCGCCGGTGCCGGGCATCCCGGAGGCACTGTCCGCCATGCGCGGCGCAGGCGTGACCCATTATCTGGCCACCCACCGCGACCTTGTCTGCCTTGACCTGCTGGAAAAGGCAGGGCTGCGGGCGTATTTCACCGACTGGGTGACGGCGGAGGATGCCCTTCCCCGCAAGCCTGCGCCCGATATGCTCCTGCACATGCTGCACAAATGCGGCCTGTCCCCGGCGGAATGCGTCATGATCGGCGACCGTCCGCTGGATACGGAGGCCGGTCTGGCTGCAGGGATGCTCAGCATCCTGCTCGACCCGGAGGACCGCTTCCCTGATGCGGCCTGCAGCCTGCGCGTCGCTGACGCCAGCGAGATCACCGCGCTCTTTTGATGAAATGTTGAATGATGACCAACTTGGAGGATACACCATGCGTAGACTTCTCATCCTGTTTTTGGCGTTGTTCCTGACCGCCGCCATGGCGGAGGGCGCGACGCTGTCCATCGAGACGCCGGCGGAAGCCATCCGTCCGGGCAAGGCCTTCCTGCTGGTGTTTTCCGTCCCTGAGGACGGTGAATGCAGCCTGGCGTTGCGCGATACGCGCGGTCAGCATGTGCTGGATGTGGTGACGGATCTGCCCGTGTCCGCCGGGGTGAATCAGATGTGGTGGAACGGCACGTCCGACGGCGCATCCGCACCGGAAGGCGTGTATCAGCTCGTTCTGAGCATGGATGGCGCGGAGGCGGCCTGCACAGTGGTCATCGGCAGCCATGCGCCCTACATGACCGGCATCGCCCCGGTGAAGGATGCTGAGAAGCAGACCATGACGGTGGACTTCTACGCCAGCGTGGACGGCCTGCTGACCATCGGCCTGTGGCGCGGGAATGTCTGGTCTCTGCTGGAGAACCGCCAGGTCGATGCGGGGATGAACCGCATCGTGTGGGATGCCTCCGCCATGACGGAGGACACGTCCGCGCTGACCCTGACGCTGACCGACACGACCGGCTTTTCTTCCAATGAGGAGCACATCGGCGTGAACGCGGCGGACTTCGGCATCACCTTCGCCACCGAAACGCCCGAACCGACGGCCACCCCTGCGCCTGTCACCAGCGTCCTGACCCCTGTGACGGAAGACACGGTGGATGATATGGACGACCGCATCGACCTGGAGGACGCCGAGAGCGAGCCTGCGGACGATATGGACGACCGCATCGACCTGGAGGACGCCGAGAGCGAACCTGCGGACGATATGGACGACCGCATCGACCTGGAGGACACCGAGGACGAGCCGGTGGAGGATGCAGAGAGCGAACCGGCGGAGGAGATCATCTTCACGCCCTCCTACCTCAGCCCCTATCCGCTGACGGAGCAGGATGCAGGCACCTACTGGGGAACGCCCATGGACATCACCGACACCGAGGCCATCTGGACGATGCTCACCGCGCCGCTGACCGTCTATGATGCGGACATCCGCCTGCAGAAGCGCGTCTATGCCCAGCCGGATGCCAACAGCCGCGTGGTGGCGGTGGTCACCGGCAACAGCCAGGGCGTGCGCGTCATCGAAACGCTGGACAACGGATGGTCGCTGATCGAGCTGTATTCGTCCACCTTCCACGATAACTCCATCCAGGCGTGGAACATGCTGGTGCAGGGCTATGTCAAGACCAGCGACCTGAAGGTCAAGACGGTGGATAAGCCCTACCACATCGTCGTGGATAAGCTGACGCAGCGGCTCTACCTGTTTGGCGAGGGCGAACTGAAGGCGACACTGCTGGTGTCCACCGGCCTGGCCAATGCCAAACAGCCCTATAACGAGACACGCTCCGGCGAATTCCTCTATTGCAGCCCCACCGGCGGCTTCAAGAGCGACAACATGGTCTGCCCCATGGCGATGAAGTTCAATGACGGCGACCTCCTCCATGAGGTGCCGTATGTGCAGCGCTCCGGCAGCAGCAGCCGCATCTACACATCCACCGAGCCCATGCTCGGCCAGCGCGCCAGCCACGGCTGCATCCGCGTGCAGCGCAAGGAAAACCCGGATGGCTACAACATGGAATGGATCTGGGACAACCGCTCCAAGATCGGGCGCATCGTCGTCTGGGAAGACTGGCAGGGGCGGCAGATCTCCTATCCGGCGGAGGATACTGTGCTGTATTACAACGCCGATGGCGGCAGCTACTACCACAGCCAGGATCATTGCAACAGCGCCAAGGATCATGTGGTGTTCAGCGCCTTCGCCTATGCGGAGCTGGATACGGGCGACTTCGCCAAGCTGGAATACTGCCCGTATTGCGCGCCTGCGCTGCGCAAGGCTGAGATCGACGCGATCAACGCGGAGCATGCCGCCGGCGGCGACCATGATCCCATCCTCACCGAGGCGCGGCAGAAGTACCTCAAGAATGTCATCAAGAAGAACGGCCTCGAGGCACTGACCGAGGGCGAACTGAAATACTATGTCCCGGACGCTGAGTGACCCTTTTTCAAATGCGGAATGATGAATTCAGCTGGTCGAACGGACAGTGCGCACAGGTCAGTCCGGCAAATCACATTCACCATTCCCGATTCATCATTCATCATTCCCCAAACGGGGAGGCGGGAGGTTCCCAATGAACGTTGTCGATTATGTGATCATCGGCCTGGTGGCCGTGTCCGTGCTCTTCGGACTGTATCGCGGGTTTGTGTCCAGCGTGCTGTCCATGGGCGGCGGACTGATCTCCTTCCTCAGCTCCTTTGCGCTGTATCCCAAGCTGGCGGCGCTCATCCAGAATAACCAGTCCCTGCAGAAGACGCTGCTACACTACACCGATGCATCCTCCCGCATTGGCGATCTGGAACTGGCGCTGACCAATGCCGTCAACCTTGGCCGCGAGGGCATCGAGCAGGTGCTGACCAATGTGCAGCTGCCCGCACCGCTGGATTCGATTCTCCGCGTCAACCTGGAGAACCTGGTCTACGGTACGCAGGGCGCGGTGACCACCGTGTCCGACTATGTGAATCAGACCATCCTGCAGGCCAGCATCAACATCATCTGCTTCCTGGTGTGCTTCCTGGGGATGTATCTGGCCATCTCCCTGGGGCTGGGGCTGATCCGTGCGGTGTTCCGCCTGCCCGTGCTCAAGCAGCTCAATAGCCTGGCCGGCGGCGTCTTCGGGCTCCTGCGCGGCGTGCTGCTCTGCCTGATCATCTTCACCCTGGTGCCCCTGGTGCAGACCATGCTCCCCATGGACATCATCAATGAGCTGCTGGAGGAAAGCACCCTCGCGCCCATCTTCATGAATGGCAACCTGATCACCGCCATCATGAACAAGCAGCTGTTCTGACAAAGCGAGACGCAAAGAGGCGCTCCCCGAACGCGGGAGCGCCTCAATCTGTCAACAAACCTTGGGTGGTGTCGGAGGGAGCGCAAGCCCTCCGACTTCTCATCGAAAATCGACGACATGTGCGGCGATTTTCGGGCGATTTTGCTTCGAGTTATTATGTAGAGGAAGGTTTACCCCTCCTCGTCATGAGCCGCGGGAAATGTAGTAAATTCAGGCAGTTATGGTTTGAAGGGAAACCTTCAAGTACATAGCTGCTTTTTTCGTTGCAGCAGAAAGTGAGGATATGCGGAATGGAAAGACATCAACATTAGGCTTCATACTGTTTTGACCTTCAAGTTTTAACCAGATTCTGTTTGAATTATTAGAAAACCATACCGTGATGTGCCTCATATATACATCAGAACAGCCTAAAGTCAAAAAACAGGAGTGGCATCACTCGTGCTTCGCCATTCCTGATAACCTTATTCCCTACGCTGAACCTGTTCATATGGTTCGCACATTCTGGGAGTGCTATTTTCGTCACACTCTTTAATAGGCGGTCTGAGCTATTAGGGGAAGGAAATAAATAGCATAATTACATCTTGACAATTAACATGATTATCCTTTTTGTATGGATTGAGTGAAGAAAACACCCTTGACAAAATAACTCGTTGCAAAATCGCTTCCTTACACGGAGGAACGGCCGTCAGGGCTGCTTGCCGCCCTGACAGTGACGGAGTGCAAACTCAAAAAAGTGGCTTTCGCCACTTTTTTGACACCCTGAGGCGCTCCCCGAACGCGGGAGCGCCTTTCGATTTGCCCCAGGGTCATGCTGGCGGAGGCTCAGCCCCTTTGGCCGTCCGCCGGGAAGATGATCTTGTTGACGAAGAAGAAGATCACCATGGATACGCCGCCGTTGAGGACGGTGGTGCCGATGTTGTACACCCAGTCGGGCACAAACTGACCGGCCACGGCCACCCAGACGCAGTTGATGGAGTTGACGATGCAGGTGATGATGCAGAAGGCGATCACATACCAGAGGATCTGCCGACCGGTATGGCCCTTGCTGCGGAAGACCAGCAGCTTCTGGATGGGGAAGTTCATGCATTCGCCTGCGATCATCGCCACCATGTACGCGCACAGGTAGGGCAGACCGCCATGCGCCATGTCATAGCCGATGATGTTCCACTTGAATGTCGCGCCCAGAAGGGTCATGTCGATGCCGGGCCAGCCGAAGTCCACCATGGGGACGCTGGAAAACAGCGCGGGCAGGAACTGGAGCATCAAATACTTGATGAGGGTGATCAGGTTGGATACGATGACGAACAAGCCGCCTTCGCGGATCCACTGGGCGGCCTTGGGGTGATCCTTGGCGAAGCGCAGAAAGACGTTCATGGATTTATGTCTCCTCCTTGTGAAGCTCTTTGAGGTGAGGACGATGGAAAAATCCGCCGATGAAACGTCCCAAACCGCGCAGGCCGCGGCTGTTCGCCAGCGTCACCAGGGCTTCTGCCATGTCCATGGAGATCATGCCGTTCATCATCTTCGCCATGCCGCGAAAGGGGATGTTGTAGATGAAAAGCAGGTTCAGGTCGGGTTTGCCTGCGGCGATGGAGCGATCCTTCATGCGGGTCAGCAGGCGGTATACGCCGCGCGCCAGGGGATTGCGCGCATAGCACAGCTGGAGCACTGCGTCATTCAGCCCCAGGGGAGCATCGCGATCCCACAGGTGTGGGGGGATCTCCCGCCCCAGGAGTGTGCGGAACTGGGCATCCGGCACGGCGGACAGCCTGCATTGCGCATAGCAGGACAGCTCCTGACCGGCGTAGGGGTCGGGGGCGCCGGTGCCGGTCAGATGCACATGACCGGTCAGGCGGATGTCCGCCACGCTCGCACCCACCAGCAGAGCATATTCGCCGCCTTCGATCTCCCAGGCGTTCGTCTTCATGTTCCAATAGCGGAAGGCTTTGTCATCCAGGGGGATGGTCACCATGCGGCTTTCACCGGCCGCCAGGAAGACTTTCGCAAAGCCCTTCAGCTCCTTGCGCGGCCGGAAAATCTTTGCACCCGGCAGGGATACATACACCTGGGCGACTTCCGCACCGGCGCAGTGTCCGGTGTTGGTCAGGCGGAAGGTCACCGCATGCTCGCTGACGGTCAGATCGTCATACTGGAAGGCCGTGTAGCTCAGACCATGCCCGAAGGGGAAACGCACGGGGAGATCCGCCGTATCATAGCAGCGGTAACCAACGAACACCCCCTCGCGGTATTCGCTTGTGCGCTCACGTCCGGGATAATACGCATGCACCGGGATCTCATCGCAGCGCAGGGGGAAGGTCTCTGCCAGCTTGCCGCTGGGATTCACCTGCCCGCACAGCACGCGCAGCACAGCTCCGGCGCCTGCCTGACCGCTCAGCCCCGTCCAGACCAGCGCCTGACAGCGGTCGAGCCAGGGCATCTCGATGGGGCTGCCTGCTGTGACCACCGCGATGATATGCGGGTTGACCCGGTGGAGCCGCTCCAGGAGATCGATCTGGTTTTGGGGCAGGCGCATGTGTTCGCGATCCAGCCCCTCGGTTTCGTAGCCCTCGGGCAGGCCGAGGTAGAGCAGGACGTACTCTGCCTCGCGGGCCAGCTTTTCTGCCTGAACGGCCAGCCGCTCATCCGGTTCGTCCTTTCGGCGGAAGCCCTGTACGATCCCCAGCACGTTGGGGAAGTAGTCCGGCAGCAGCTCCTGCGCGCAGTCCTCCTGTGCGGCGTTGACCATGCTGCTGCCTGCACCCTGGAAGCGCGGCGACTGTACGAAGTCGCCGATGACGGCGATGCGGGCGCTGCGCAGCAGGGGGAGGACATTGCCGTCGTTCTTCAGCAGGACGACGGCTTCCTCGGCGACCTGCGCGGCGATGGCATGATGGGCGGCGGCATCCACCGTCCCGGGCTGACGCTTCTCCCAGGTGGAGAGGATCAGCTCCAGCAGCTCGGAAACGCGCTCATCCACCGTTTCCACAGCGATGACACCGTCGTGAACGGCCTGCATCAGCTGAAGCGGACTGTCATCGCCGCAGCCGGGCATTTCCAGATCGCACCCGGTGCGCACGCCTTCCACAAAGTCGTTGCCGCCGCCCCAATCCGTCACCACAGCACCTTCAAAGCCCCATTCACCGCGCAGAATGTCACCCAGCAGGTGCGGATGCTCGTTGGCATAAATGCCGTTGATCTGATTGTAGGCGGTCATGATGGTCTTCGGCCGGCCCTCGGTGACGGCGATCTCGAAATTCGTCAGGTATATCTCGCGCAGCGTGCGCTCATCCATGACGGAATCACTGGCCATGCGGTGCGCCTCCTGGCTGTTGGCGGCGAAATGCTTTGCGCAGGCGGATACGCCGCTTTCCTGCACGCCGCGGATGCAGGCGGCGGCCAGTTTGCCGGTGAGGTAGGGGTCCTCCGAGTAATACTCAAAATTGCGTCCGCACAGGGGGCTGCGCTTTGTGTTCATCCCCGGAGCGAGGAGCACCTGCACGTCCTGTGCGCGCGCCTCGAGGCCGATGACGCGCCCGACCTTTTCCGCCGCGTCGACATTCCATGTGTTGGCCACGGCGGCGGAAGACGGCATGCAGGTGGCCGGTGTGGAGGCATTCAGCCCCAGATGATCCCCGGCAGCGGCCTGCTTGCGGAGGCCGCTCGGCCCGTCAGACAGGGTGATGGACGGGATGCCCAGACGGGCGATCGGCCGCGTATGCCATACATCCCGGCCGGAGAGCAGCGCGCATTTTTCCGCCAGCGTCATCTGCCGGATCAGGTTTTCATGCTTCATGCGGACACTTCCTTTTGCGATGTCAAAAAACGGGCAGCATGGATCGCTGCACCGCTTTTTCGATCCAGAGGGGGATGATCATAATGTAGCATAGATCTGCGGAAAATGGGGGGATTTGGCCTCAAAGGTGTTGGCCGGGAACAACTCGCCCCGAAGGTGGGAATGAGCGGTCGCCGAAACGGCATCAACGTCATCCGTGCGGCACGATCAGGGGGCAAATGCGCCGTTCAGGCGGTGCTGCTTGCGCATCGGTCGCCGATATGGTATAATCCGGGCATGAAATGAACGGATCATACGGCGCGGATGCATGATCTTTTTCCTGTGCCCGAAAGGAGGAAAACCGCCCTTGCTGAACTATATCGAGATGTTCTTTATCCAGCGCGTGCGCGGTGTGTCCTACATTCCCACGATCTATCTGCAGACCATCGCGGCCATCTTCCTGCTCAATGATCTGCCCCATGGCCGGATCGGCTGGCTGAAGAAAGCGGCGGAGGGGCTGATCAGCTGTGCGGCCGTCAGCCTGATCAGCGTGCTGTATATGGCGCTGTTCAAAACGGACGCGGAGCCGATGTCCCATGCGTCTCTGGGGCTGTTCACGCTGCTGTATGCGTGCCTGGTCAGCCGCTATCCGGCGCGGGTGAGGCTGGTGCGCGGCACGATGTTCATGGCCTGCGTGCTGGTGAGCATCCCGCTGTCGGCGCCGCTGGGGACCTTCTTTGCCAGCATCGATCAGGCTTTCTATGCCTGGGCGCAGTATCTGACGCTCCTCCTGGTGGTGGTGATGACTGTGGTGGAGGTCGTCTTCCTGCGTCATTTCTCCCTGGAGGACGGCAGCTTCATCCAGCCGGCGTATGTGCTCCTCCAGGTCGGGACGTCCCTGGCCACCATCGCCATCGAAGGGTACGCCTTTTTCGTCACCGTGCCCAGCTCCTTCAACATGCTGGTCTGTGCGGTGTTGTGGGGCGTGAACATGCTGACCTACTACCTTTTTTACTCCATCGGCAAGGGCGCACGGGAGAATCTTGCCCTGCGCACCACACAGCACCGCATCGAGCTGGAGCAGGAGAAATACGAGGCAAACCGCGTCAATTATGACGAACTGCGCGCGCTGCGCCATGAGCTCAAGAATTACACCTTCTATGCCAAGGCGCTGCTGGATGCAGAGAAGTATGACGAACTGGCGGATTTCCTCTCCGAGACCATGGGGAACAGGAATCCCATCCTGAACAGCTATGACTGTGGTAACTACATCGTGGATGTCATCCTCAATCACGAGATGAATGTGGCGCGCGAAAAGGGCGTGACGTTCATTCCTGATGTGCTGGTGCCGCGCGAACTGCCCTTCAGCGTGGAGGATCTGTGCAGCCTGCTGTCCAACCTGCTGGACAATGCCATCGAGGCCGCGGCTGCCTCCGGATGCGCAGAACCTGCTGTCCGCCTGACCATCCGCCCCAAGCAGGCGTATCTGTTCATCCACCAGGAGAATTCTGTCAGCGCCGCTGTCCCCACGGATCAGCTGCTGAGCCTGAAAACGACCAAGAAGAACCGGGAGCTGCATGGCTTTGGCACGAAAATCATCAGCCGGGTGGTGGATAAGTACAGCGGCTCCATCAAATATGCGATGAAGGACGGCAGCTTCGTCACCGATGTGATGCTGGAGCTGCTGGAGGAGGAAAATGCATGATCCGCTGGAACGTCGCCATCTGCGATGATGAAAAGAACGCCCTGAGCATCCTGTCCGGGGCGATTGTGAATGCATTCCGCCTGTATGATGTGGATGCGGTGGTGGAGACCTTCTCCCGTCCGGCGGAGCTGCTGGCCCGGATGGAGAGCTGCACGTTCGATCTGCTCTTCCTGGATATCCAGATGCCCGGGATGAACGGGCTGACCCTGGCCGAAAAGCTGCGGAAAGAAGGACAGCTGCTGGACATCATCTTCATCTCCAACCGGGAGGATATGATCTTCGACGCCCTGCGATACAACCCGAAGGGCTTCATCCGCAAGAGCCGCTTTATCCAGGATGTAGAGGGCGTCATCAAGACCTATTTCGCCTATCGCCGGGAGGAGAACAACGCCCGCACCCTCATCGTGGAGGAGCGGGAGCAGATCACCTACATCGCCATCGATACGCTGATCTACATCGAGAGCATCGGCAAGAAGCAGCTGGCGCACATCGTCGGACGGGAACAGCCGCTGGAACTGCGCAAGCAGATGCAGCAGCTCGAGGCGGAACTGACCGGCAGGGGCTTCCTGCGCATCCACAAGGGATATCTGGTCAACTACCGCTTCATCCGCAAGATCTGCGAGACGGATGTGATCCTCACCACCGAGCAGCGGCTGCCGGTCAGCCGACGGCGCCTGAGTGACATCCGCGAGGAATATATGGAACTGATGCAGGGCGAAGGCGCACTGCTGCTGTAAGGGCGGCGCAAGCCGCATGCCGCATGCATACCTGGTCCTGCCGGTGCATACCCTTCTGCCACAGGGACAAGGAGGGATCTGGCATGACGAGAAGCACATCTGCATCCAGGCGCCGGGGCGCACCGGCGGCGCTGCGTATCCTCAGGGGGCTGGGCGCGGCCCTGCTGGTCACGGTGGCCGGCGTGGCTGTCTTCGCCTTGCTGATGCAGTGGATCCGCCCCGCGGAGGGCCTGGTGCGCATGGTCAATCAGGTGCTCAAGCTCGTTTCCATCGGCGTGGGGACGGGTGTGTGCGTCGGACGCGGCTGCGAGGGCGGTTTGATCCGCGGCGCGCTGGTCGGCCTGATGTACATGGCCGTCGGCGTCGGGGCGTATGCGCTCCTCTCCGGACAGGGCGCACCCGTCAGCGCATACCTGGCTGACTTGGGCATGGGCGTGGCCGGCGGAGGCATTATCGGCATGATCTTGTCAAATATTTCGCCAAAGTGATTGCATTACGCGGGATTTTCGTGTATAATGACTTGTAACCCCAATAAACCATGGAGGATGATCATCATGAAGCATATCGATACCATTCAGAAGCCCTGCCTGAAGGATTCCCTGGTGCACGGTGGCTGCGGCGAATGCCAGGCTTCCTGCCAGTCTGCCTGCAAGACCAGCTGCACTGTGGCCAACCAGAGCTGCGCCAACAAGGAGAACAGCGACGTGCTGGGCAAGAACGAGGGCAAGCTGAACCGCAACTTCGGCAAGAAGTAATCGGTCGCACCCTTTCCCCAAAAAGGGCGGAGCTGTTTGCACTGCCCTTTTTTGCTGTGGAGGACTGGCCGCATCGGCAAAGCCGCTTTTTGCACAAAGGGGCAAAAGCTATGCTTTCGGTTGATGGGATTGCCATGCAGCCGAAACATAATGAGCAGTTGGCGCCTTTGGCAAAACAGCTGCGCAAAGAAATGACGCCTGAAGAACGCCATTTGTGGTATGACTTTCTGCGTTTCTATCCCGTCCGCTTTTCCAGGCAGAAGGTGTTGGGAAAATACATCGCGGATTTTTATAGTGCAGAAGCCAAACAGGTGATCGAACTGGATGGTTCGCAGCACTATGAAGATGAACATAACAAAAAGGATGCGGTTCGCACCGCTTTTCTGGAAGGCTATGGTCTCACCGTGATTCGTGCCACCAACAATGGAGTCAACAGAAACTTCCTTGGCGTTTGCAGGTACATTGATGCTGTGGGAAAACAGTCCCTCAGTCCGCTGAAGCGGACAGTTCCCCCTCGGGGGGAAGCCAAGGGGCGGTATGCGTGCAGTCCCCCCAACGCAATTCACTATTCCTAATTTGCATAAAGGGTCGAAGACCCCGGAGGAGCATTCATGATTCATACATTCAAGGCTGTTGGACAGCCGATGCTGCTGGATGTCGGTAGCGGCGCGGTGCATGCCATCGACGAGCTGGCATATGACGTGCTGGAGATGTGGAACGACCACACCCCGGAGGAGATCAAGACTGCGCTGGCGGAAAAGTACACCGCGCAGGAGCTGGAGGAGGTCATCCAGGAGCTGAAGCAGCTGGAGGAGATCGGCGCGCTGAATGCTCCGGACAATTACGACGACGTGGAGCAGATCCGCGATCCCGGCACGATCAAGGCCATGTGCCTGCACACCGCGCATGACTGCAACCTGCGCTGCAAGTATTGCTTTGCGGCGACGGGTGATTTCTGCATGGGTGAACGCAAGCTCCTGCCCTACGAGGTGGGCAAGGCCGCGCTGGATTGGCTCGTGGAGCACTCCGGCAAGCGCGTCAACCTGGAGGTGGACTTCTTCGGCGGCGAACCGCTGATGAACTTCGAGGTCATCAAGCAGCTGGTCGCCTATGGCCGTTCCATCGAGAAGGAAAAGAACAAGCGCTTCAAGTTCACCACCACCACCAACTGCGTGCTGCTCAACGATGAGATCATCGACTTCCTGAACAAGGAAATGCACAATGTGGTCATCTCCATGGATGGCCGCCCGGAAGTGCATGACCGCATGCGCCCCACCATCAACGGCAAGGGCAGCTATGAGATCATCGCGCCCAAGGCCAAGGAGTTCGCCCAGCGCCGCGGCGATAAGGAATACTACATCCGCGGCACCTTCACCGGGTATAACAAGGACTTCGGCAACGATGTGCTCTACCTGGCGGATCAGGGCTTCGAGCAGCTCTCCATCGAGCCGGTGGTCACCGATCCCAACTGCGAATATGCCCTGCACGAGGAGGATCTCCCCGCCATCCGCGATGAATACGAGCGCCTGGCCCAGATCTACATCGACCGCCGTGCAAATGGCAAGTGGTTCAACTTCTTCCACTTCATGGTGGATCTGGAGGGCGGTCCCTGCCTGCGCAAGCGCCTGACCGGCTGCGGTGCCGGCAATGAGTACGTCGCCGTCACCCCCGATGGCGATATCTACCCCTGCCACCAGTTCGTTGGCCGTGACGGCTTCCGCATGGGCAGCGTCCTGGATGACACCTTCGACCGCGACATCCAGAAGAAGTTCGCCAACAACACGGTGCTGACCAAGGAAAAGTGCCGTGACTGCTGGGCGCGGTTCTACTGCTCCGGCGGATGCGCCGCCAACGCCCATGCCTTCCATGGCGACATCAGTCAGCCCTACGACATGGAATGCCAGATGGAGCGCAAGCGCCTGGAATGCGCCATGGCCATCTACGCCAAGGAACGCGCCGCCCGCCGCGAAGCGGAAAACGCGGACAAATAAACACAACGCCCCCGGTCTTCGGTGTGAAGGCTGGGGGCGCTTTTGTGTTGCGGACAGCGGCTTATTCCTTGCTGTCCTCGATGCCGTTGTTGTTGCGGTCGCAGGCCCGGCAGAAGAGGTCGTCCTCCGCGCGGGTGATGTAGGGGCAATTCCCGTCCTTGCCGTGGCAGGGGTAGGTCGGAGCCGGTTCCGCGGTGGGTTCCACCGTAGGTTCGGCGGTCGGTTCGGGCGTGGGCACCAGCGTGGGGGTCGCGGTGGGCGCCAGGGTCGGGGTGGCCGTGGGCGCCTCCGTCGGGTCAGCGGCAGGCGCTTCGGTGGGCGCCGGGGTCGCCGTGGGGGCTTCCGTCACCGGTGCGGGCGTGATGACCATGAGGTCCGCCACGATGGGTTCGGGGGTGGCTTCAACGGGCGAAGCGGTGGGCGTGGGTTCCGCCGTGGGTTCGGGGGTGGCGGTGGGTTCCGGCTGATCCTCCGGCACCCAGGGCATCAGGAAACGGTTGATATAGTACATATACTTGCCGTCGGTGGAGGCAGAGGGCTTGCCGGACAGCACGGTGTAATCCACATTGGCGGAGGCGGGGATGACGCGCTCCTCCTCCGGCACCTCGCTGAGGTTGGTGGACTTCTTGCTGTTGGTGTTGACGGCGGCGTTCATGTCGTAATCGCGGATGTACATCTTGATGGAGTCGGCGATATTGCCCTCCAGGGTGGTCAGGCGGTACTTGCCGCCGCCCAGATCCTCGACATCATAGACCAGCGCGGCATGGATGACCTTGTTGAAGGAGCAGCCGTAGATGACGATGAAGCCCTTCTGGGGGATGACGGTGGCGCGCTCCATGATCTGATAGGCGCGCAGGAGCTTTCCGGGGCTGGCCTCCTTGCAGTGATACAGACCATCGACATGGAAAAGGCCGTCCTCGCTCTTTTTGGCCTCAGCACGGATGTCCGCCAGCTCCTGCATGGGGATGCCGGCCTCCATCATCGCCCAGGTGACATAGCCTGCGCACCACTCGAATTTGTAGCCCTTGCCGCGCCATTCGGTGAACTTGTTCACATTGGGCAGCTTCTCGCCGCCAAGGGCTTCCCACTCGGCGTAGGCGATATCCAGCATGTTCTGGATCTCCGCAGGCGGTTCAGCGACGGCGGAGGGGATCTCCACCGGCGGCGGTGTGGGCGTGGCAGATGCGGCCAGCGCCGCGGGGGCAAAGAGCATCAGGGCCAGCATGAAGGCCGCAAAGCGTGCAAAACGTTTCATCCGGGGTGAACTCCTTTCAGGTGAACGACGTCGATCGTCGGAATATGCCAGCATTTATCATACCACGGATTTGTATAAATGGGAAGACGCGCGGCGTACTTTTTACAAATGGGGGAGAGATCCGCCGTGCAATGGTTCGGGATATTTTACGGTGATTTTACGCATTTGCACTTGCAATGCATTCGCTGTTTTGTTATAATGTAAGCATGAAACATGCAGACAATGTGATGATTTCGGCCAAATGGCCCATATTGATGTGTGAGGTGCGTAAAACGTGAGCAATTATCGTGCGGAGATGCTGCGCCGGTTGGACGAAAAAGTCGCCGGATTGCTGGCGCGGCAGATCACGGACAAGGACGATCCGCGTTATGGCGGATTCTGGAAGGCCGGCTTCCATGTGGAGCCGCGTGAAAGCGGCTTCTTCCTGGGGGATATGATGGCGGCCTTCTGCACGGCGGACAGCCGATGGTATCTGTCCGAGCGCCTGGCGGAGGCCATCCGCGCCGACCTGGCCTATATGCAGGCCCATCAGCGCCCCGATGGCTGCTTCGACCTGACCCCCTGCAATTATGCCTCCCCGCCGGACACGGCCTTCATGGTCAATGCGCTGCTCAACGGCTGGTGGCTGCTGGAAAAGTGCGACGCTCCCGAGGCGGATTTTATGCGTCAGCCCGTTTATGCGCTGATCGACTCCACCTCCCGCGGCATCGCAGCCGGCGGCTTCCATACGCCGAATCACCGCTGGGCCATCGCGGCGTGCCTGCTCTCCTGCGAGAAGATCACTGGCAATCATGCCCTGGGCGACCGCGCACGGGAGTACCTGCGCGAGGGCCTGGACATCAATGAGGATGGCGAATTCGCCGAGCGCAGCGCCGGCAATTACAATCAGGTCAATGACGATCAGATGATCCGCCTGTACCTGGTCACGGGGGATCAGCGCTTCCTGGAGGCCGCCGCCCGGAACCTCGAAATGATGTATTGCTATTTCGACCCGGACAACAGCGTCTTCACCAACAACTCCACCCGTCAGGATATGGGCTGGAAGATCTATGCGGATTCCTACTATATTCTGTACCTGCTGGTGGGCTATCACCTGAAGCGGCCGGATCTGGGCGCGATGGCGGAATGGATCTGGCAGGACTGCCGCCGCCGCGGAACCTGCCCGGACGGCGCGGAATGGCTGCTGCTCTTCCCGGAGATGGAAGGCTATGGTGCATCCGCCCCCTTCATGCGGCCCTTTGAGCATGTGGACCGCCTCTTCCCGGCCAGCGAGATCGCCCGGATCCGCGAGGACAAGTGGTCCTGCTCCATCCTCAAGGGGAAGCCCAACTGCCTGTATTTCCAGCATGGCTCCTTCTCGATGTACATGACCATCTATTCGAACCTCTGCGACCGCCGCAACTTCCTGGCGGACACCCTCGAAAGGACGCCCACCGGCTACCGCATGCAGGCGCACGCGGCCGGCTGGTACTATCTGCCCTTCCCCGAAAAGCCCGCGACCTCCGACTGGTGGGCGATGGATAATCCCCATACCCGCCCCAAGACCGAGGGGCTCCCGCTGGACACCACCCTCGAAATCGTCAAGCGCCCCGACGGTATCGACCTGCACATCAAGACCGAGGGTGTGGATCAGCTGCCCCTGCGCATGGAGTTCTCCTTCCTGCCCGGCGGCTATGTCCGCACGGAGCACTTCCTGCAGGCCGCCAAGCCCGGCGAGAGCATCAATGTGCTGGACGGCACGGTGGAAGCCTGCGGCCCGAACGGCGAATGCATCACCATCGGCCCGGCCTTCGGTGCGCATAACGTGACCGACCGCATGGGCGGTGCGTATCCCCTCAGCCAGCAGCATTACACGGTGTATTTCACCGCCTATACCCCGGTGGAAAGGGTCATCAAGATCCGCGCCCGGGCGAAGGACCATCACCTGATCTGATGCGCCCATCATCCCCATGAATCACTCCGCACAGGCAAGTGCGGATGATATAAGACAAGGAGGAACCTGTCATGAAGAAACTCATCTCCCTGGCGCTGGCGCTGCTCATGCTCGTTGGTATGATCCCGGTCAACGCAGAAACTGCGGCCTACACCCAGGCGCCCTATCTGGATGGCATGGATCTGCCCGCTGTGACGGATCGTCTGCCCTCTGAGCCCATGGTGGAAGACGCTGATTATCTGACCATCGGCACCTACGGCGGCGAGCTGAAGCGCTCTGCCGGTGGTGGCAACTGGGATGCGGGCAAGCCCATCGAAGAGGGCCTGTTCCGCTTCAAGACCGACGGCTCCATCGAGCCCAACGTGGCCAAGGGCTACAGCGTCAATGACGACGCGACCGTCTACACCATCTATCTGCGCGAAGGCATGAAGTGGTCCGACGGCGAACCCTTCACCGCGGAGGACTGCGTGTGGTTCTTCAACGCTGTCTGCCTGAACAAGGTCGATGGCAAGGGCGTTCGCAACTGCCACAAGGATGCCAACGGCAACCCCGCTGTGGTGGAAAAGGTGGACGACACGACCTTCACCGTGACCTTCGGCACCCCCAAGTATGACTTCATCGAGGCGCTGACCGTTGACCTGAAGTGGCACTATGCGCCCAAGCACGTCTTCGAGAAGATGGTGCAGGCCGCAATCGACGGCGACACCGAGACCGCGCTGGCTGAGGCCAAGGCGATCTGCGGCACCGAGTTCTCCGACGTTGGCAAGGCCGGCAAGGAGCTGCTCTACTACTTCTGGAACTACCCGGGCGTCCCCACCCTGAACCCCTACGTTCTGTCCACCGAGGCGGGCAAGAACAGCATCAAGGGCGAGTACTATGAGTTCGTCCGCAACCCCTACTACTGGAAGGTCGACAAGGCCAACCAGCAGCTGCCCTACATCGACAAGATCATCTACACCACCGTGTCCAACGTGGATCAGCAGCTGATGCTCCTGCTGGACGGCACCGTCGATTACCAGACCGTGGGCATGGAGTCCATCCCCACCATCCTGGAGTCCAAGACCAAGATCAACATCTACGAGTGGTCTGGCTCTGACTGGGGCGCGACCAACACCCAGCTGCACTTCAACCTGAACGTCGCGGATGAGCACCTCAACGCGCTGTTCAACAACAAGGATTTCCGTCACGCCATGTCCATCTGCGTGGACCGCGAGGAGCTGGCGGGCCTGCTGACCGATGGTTGGCTGGGCGGCGGCCAGGCTGCACCTCAGCCCGGTCAGCTGGGCTACTCCGAGGAGTGGGCGAAGCAGTGGACCGAGTACGATGTGGCGCAGGCCAAGACCCTGTTCGAGGCGGCCGGCCTGGTCATGGGCAACGACGGCTTCTATGACTTCGCTGACGGCACCGACTTCGTGCTGAACATCGTCTCCGTTGCGGACAATGGCGCTGCTGAGACCTACAAGGTGCTGGAGCCCTACTTCCGCGCTGCCGGCATCAAGTGCACCTTCAAGGATTCCGACCGTTCCAACATCGATAACGACCTGATGGCCAACAACATCCAGTGCATGCTGTTCCCCGTCACTGCCATCGGCGATATCTCCATCGTCCTCAAGCCCAACTCCATGGTGCCCGGCTATGCCACCAACGTGGCCTGGTACGGCACGATGAACGAGACCACCGCCACCGGCGACCTGCTCAAGCTGATTGAGCTGAAGAAGCAGCTGGACGTGACCGCTTCCACCGAGGAGCGCACCGAGATCGCCCTGCAGATGCTCAAGCTCCATCAGGAGAACCAGTGGACCCTGGCCTATGTTGAGGCTTCCCCCACCTATCATGCCGTGAACGCCCGCATCCAGAACTTCCTGGCCGACGGCGTCTGGTCTGATATCTATCGCGACATGGGTATCGCCCACTGCCAGTGCTGGTACATCGCGGAGTGATCCGCCCCGGGCCTGCATCGGGTAAAACAAACTGAGTGAAGGGTGCGGGAGGTCACTGCGTATCCGCGCGGATGTGCCTCCCGCACTTTTCCTTGCTTAAGCCCCTTCCTGGGGGCATTGTCCGGCGCGCCGGACAATGCCCCTGGAATCACGCCCAGAAAGGATTCGAGGCGAATATGCTCAATTACATCGGAAAACGTGTGTTGATGTTCATCCCCACCATCATCATCATCTCTTTCCTCATTTTCTTCATCATTCAGCTGCCCCCGGGCGACTATGTGACCTCCTATGTGGCGGCCATGGCGGCGGAGGGCGAAGTCTTCACTGCGGAACAGATCGCGGATCTGCGCGTGCAGTTCGGCCTGGACGATCCTTGGTTCGTGCAGTATTTCAACTGGGTCAAGGGTATCGTGACCGAGGGCAATTTCGGCTATTCCTTTGAGTATGGCCGCGACGTGTGGAGCGTCATCATGGATCGCCTGTATCTGACGCTGGCGGTCTCCTTCATCATTCTGGTCTTTCAGTATGGCGTGTCCCTGCCTATTGGCATCTACTGTGCCAACCATCAGTATTCCGCCGGAGATTATGTGCTTTCGTTCTTCGGTTTCATCGGCACGGCCACGCCAAACTTCTTGTTAGCGATCATCATCATGTACTTTATCTATGTGAAGACGGGCAATGTGTATCTGGGCCTGTTCTCCACCGAGATGCTTCAAAATGGCATGCGCTGGGAGTATGTGCCTGAATTCCTGGGGCGCTGCCTCATTCCGCTGATCGTCATCGGCACCTCCGGCACCTGCGGCATCATCCGTACCGTGCGCGCGCAGATGCTCGACGAGCAGGCGCGCCAGTACACCCTGTGCGCCCGTGCCAAGGGCTGCTCTGAGTGGACGATCACCTATAAGTACTGCCTGCGTGCCGCGCTGAACCCGGTCGTCTCCGGTCTGGCCGGTTCGCTGCGTACCATCTTCTCCGGCTCCACCGTGTCCGCCATCGTGATGAACCTGGCCATCCAGGGCCCGGTGCTGCTCACGGCGCTGAAGAGCCAGGATATGTACCTGGCCGGCACGATCGTGCTGATCCAGGCGGTGCTGGTGCTGGTGGGTACGCTGCTGAGTGATATCGCCCTGGCGTGGCTCGATCCGCGGATCCGCTTCACGGAGGCCAGCCGGCAGCGCGAAGGCAAGCGCGGCGCGAAGACCGCCGCAGAAAGGGGGTAAGACGCATGGCACTGTTCAAGAAGAAGGAAACGACCAACGACGAGAGCTACTACATGGCATCACAGTGGACGCTGATGTGGCGCAAGCTGCAGAAGCACAAGCTGGCCAAGTTCTCCCTGGTGATCCTGGCCATCCTGTATCTGGGCGCGCTCTTTGCGGATTTCATCGCCCCCTATGGCCTGGAGGAATTCTCCTCTCTGTATAAGAACACCGCACCCACCAAGGTGTATTGGAAGGACGAGGAAGGCAACTTCTCCCGCCCCTATGTCTACAAGCTCAAGAAGGTCAACGACAAGAAGACCTGGTCCGTCATCATCACCGAGGACACGAGCGAGAAGTATTACATCGACCTCTTTGTGGAGGGCGGCGAATACAAGCTCTTCGGCGTGATCCCCTGCAACACCCACCTGTACGGCCTGGTCAACGAAGCCGGCGAGGTGGATCGCAGCGCCCGCATCAACATCTTCGGTGCGGATTCCACCGGCGCGTGCATCTTCTCCCGTGTGCTGTTCGGCTCCCGTGTGTCGCTGACCATCCCCTTTGTGTCCGCGGCGATCAGCTTCGTGCTGGGCATTCTGCTGGGCGGCATCTCCGGCTACTTTGGCGGCATTGTGGATAACGTGATCCAGCGCATCATCGAGGTGCTGTCTGCGATTCCGTCCATCCCGCTGTGGATGGCGCTGTCCGCGGCCATTCCGCCGGATATCCCCGTGTCCTCCATGTATCTGTACATCACCATCATCCTCTCCTTCATCGGGTGGACGGGCCTGGCGCGCGTGGTGCGCGGCAAGTTCATCGCCCTGCGCAAGGAGGACTTCGTCACGGCGGCGCGTCTGGCTGGCGTGAGCGATTTCAAGATCATCACCAAGCACATGGTGCCGGGCTTCCTGAGCTACCTGATTGTGAACCTGACGCTGGGCATCCCTGGTTCCATCCTGGGCGAAACGTCCATGAGCTACCTGGGTCTGGGCATGAAGGCGCCTG
>CAZIUA010000015.1:0-36290 GCA_964542315.1 uncultured Faecalibacterium sp.
TCGACAAGTATGGCGCGGACGCGCTGCGCTTCTCCCTGGTGATGGGCGTGTCCCCCGGAAACGACACCCGTTATTCCGAAACGAAGGTGGAATCCGCCCGCAACTTCGCCAATAAGGTGTGGAATGCCAGTCGTTTTGTGCTGATGAACGTCACCGAGCATGTGGACATGCAGCCCGATATGCTCACCACGGCGGATAAGTGGATCCTGACGCGCTTCCAGGATGCGGCCCGTCAGATCTCCACGAACATGGAAGAGGGCGAGTTCGGCCTGGCCGCGAACCGCATCTACGACTTCGCGTGGAGCGAGTTCTGCGATTGGTATATCGAGCTGGCGAAGTCCCGCCTGAACGGTGAGGACGAGGCCGCCAAGAAGGCCGTGCAGGGCGTGCTGCTCTATGTGCTGGAGGGCCTGCTGAAGCTGCTCCATCCCTTCATGCCCTTCCTGACCGAGCAGGTGTACAAGTCCCTGCCCGGTGCCAATGGCTTCCTCATGCTGGCTTCCTGGCCGGAGATCAAGCCCGAGCTGGACTTCCCGGCGGATGAGACGCAGATGAACGGCGTGATCGAGATGATCCGCATTATCCGCAACCTGCGCAGCGAGATGAACGTCGCGCCCTCCAAGCGCACGCGCATGATGTTCGTGGCCAACGAGGGCTGGGGCGAGACGCTGGCCCATGCGGATATGTACTTCCGCCGTCTGGCCGGTGCGAGCGAGACCGCTGTGATCACCGCGGATCAGATCGGCGATGAGAAGACTGTGTCCGCCGTGACGGCTGCGGCCACCATTTACATCCCCCTGGGTGACCTGGTGGACTTCGACAAGGAGATCGCGCGCCTGCAGAAGGAGTCCGACAACCTTGAAAAGGAGATCGCCCGCGCCAATGGCAAGCTGAACAACGCCGGCTTTGTGGCGAAGGCCCCTGCGGCCCTGGTGGAGCAGGAGAAGGCCAAGCTGGCCCTGAACCAGCAGAAGCTGGAGCAGGTCGCGGCGCGCATCGCGGAGCTCAAGGCATCTATGTAATCCCATTGCGGCATGGCCACGGCGGTCATGCCGCTTTTGGCTTTCGAGCAGGATTGCAACAATCGTCCGGCTATGGTATAATGAAATGAAGCGAATGACAAGGCGGGGAGGAAGGACTATGCTGACGGCGCAGCAGGTGATCGATGCGATCCACGGCAGCTATCAGATGGGCAGCAAGGCGGCGGCCATGCCGGTTTCCGCGGCGGCAGATGTGCCGGGGAACCCCCATGTGCTGGCGATGCTTGAGCATATGGGCGTCACGATGAAAACACCCTGCATCCATGTTGCAGGCACCAATGGCAAGGGTAGCACCTGCGCGATGCTTTCCAGCGTGCTCAAGGCGGCCGGATATCGTGTGGGGCTGTACACATCGCCCTTTTTGCAGCACTATCAGGAGCGTATCCGCCTGGATGGCGTTCCGCTGACGGATGCGCTGATGGTGAAGTACGGCGCGCCCCTTTTGAATGCGGTGGAAGCCCTCCGCGCGCAGGGCGAATACGCCACCCCCTTTGAGATGGGCACAGCGCTGGCGCTGGCGGCCTTCGACGGGGAGGACTGCGACTTCGCTGTTATCGAGGTCGGCATGGGCGGACGGCTGGATCCCACAAACGTGGTGCATCCGGTGGCCTGTGCCATCGCGGCCATCGGGCTGGATCACATGGGCTTTCTGGGCGATACCCTCGAAAAGATCGCAGCGGAAAAGGCAGGCATCATCAAGCGGAACACCCTCGTGGTGTGCTATCCCGCGCAGGAGAGCGTCCGCCGCGTCTTCGCCGAAACGGCACAGATGCGCCATGCGCCCCTCGTTCAGCTGGACGAAAGTGCCATCCTGCACGCGTCGGCGGATCTGCATGGTTCCACCGTGACCTATCAGCTTCAGAATCTCTGGAACGATGTGCGCATCGGCCTGCCGGGCGCGTATCAGCAGCGCAATGCCATGACCGTGCTGGCGCTGGTGGAGGTGCTGCGTGCGCAGGGGACGCTTCTGCCGGAGGCCGCTGTGCGTCAGGGGCTGGCGGAGACCGTGTGGCCTGCACGGCTGGAATGGTGCGGCAATGTGCTGATCGACGGCGCGCACAATCCCCAGGGTGTGGACGCGCTGGTACAATATGTGGATAACTTTTTGCCGGATCGGCCGCGGGTGCTGCTGACCGGTGTGCTGGCGGACAAGCTGCAAAGCGACATGCTGGGGCAGATGGTGCATATCGCGCGGGAGATCGTGACGGTCACGCCGGATACGCCCCGGGCCATGCCGGCGGAGGAATACGCCGGGCGGCTCAATGCCTGCGGCGGACATGCGACCCCTGCGGCCACCCTGGCAGAGGGGCTGCAGAAGGCGAAAATGCTGGCCGGACAGGACGGCGTGATCGTCGCGGCAGGTTCGCTGTATTTTGCCGGTGCATTGCGGACGGAATTGCACCTGGAATGGCGGTAAAGCCCGCCTGACTGTTTGCCAAAGAATATGATGGCATATGATGGAAGGAGACTCGTCATGGAATTCATCCACGAGCCGGTGCTGCTCAATGAAGTCCTGGAATGGATGGACGTGAAGGAAAACGGCGTGTATGCCGATGGGACCCTGGGCGGCGGCGGACACAGCGGCGCGATGCTGCGCCAGTCCGGCGGAACGGCGACGCTCTATGGCATTGACCGCGACCTGACGGCCATTGCCGCCGCGTCGGAGCGGCTGAAGGAATTCCCCGGCTTCCACGCCCTGCACGGGAACTTCCACGATGGCAAGGCGCTGCTGAATGCGGCAGGTGCACCGCCATTGGACGGTGTGCTGCTGGATCTGGGCGTGTCCTCGCCCCAGCTGGATGTGGGGGAGCGCGGCTTCTCCTATCATGAGGATGCCCCGCTGGATATGCGCATGGACCGCACGCAGAGCATGACGGCGGCGGAGCTGCTCAACACCTGGCCGGAGAAGGAGATCGCCCGCGTCATCAAGGAATACGGCGAGGAAAAGTGGGCGGCGCGCATTGCGCAGATCATCTGTGAGCACCGAGCAAAGAAGCCCTTCGAGACCACCTTCGACCTGGTGCATGCGGTGGATGCCGCCATCCCCAAGGCTGTGCGCCGCAAGGACGATGGCCATCCCGCGCGCCGGACGTTCCAGGCCATCCGCATCGCGGTGAACGATGAGCTGGATCCGCTGGACAAGGCGCTCTGCGACTTTGTGGATTGCCTCAAGCCCGGCGGACGCATCCTGGTCATCACCTTCCACTCTCTGGAGGATCGTCTGGTGAAGCGCTGCTTCCAGCGGCTGCAGAATCCCTGCACCTGTCCGCCGAAAGCGCCCATCTGCACCTGCGGCCGCAAGCCGATGGTCAAGGTGTTGGCCAAGGGCGCTGTGCCGCCCTCCGAGGAGGAAGTGACGCGCAATCCCCGCGCGCGTTCTGCCAAGCTCCGCGTGGCCCAGAAGCTGGAGGTGGATGCATAATGCCGACCCTCTATGTGGTGGCGACGCCCATTGGCAATCTGTCCGACATGACCCAGCGCGGCATCGATACGCTCAAGCAGGTCGCCCTGATCGCCGCGGAGGACACGCGCGTGACCAAAAAGCTGCTGAACGTCTTTGGCATAGACACCCCGCTGACCTCCTGCCATCAGCACAATGAGGAGAGCAAGGGCGCATGGCTGGCGGATCGCATGCTGGCGGAGGGTATCGACGTGGCCGTGACCACCGATGCCGGCACGCCCTGCATTTCCGATCCCGGCTATGGGCTGGTCAGTGCCTGTGTGGCGCGCGGGATCGAGGTGATCCCCATTCCCGGCTGCTGTGCATCGGTGAGCGCGCTGTCCGTCAGCGGCTTCGACACGCGGGAATTCGCCTTTTACGGCTTCCTTCCCCGGGAAAAGAAGGAGCTGCGCGAGAAGCTCCTCTCGATGGCTGCGGGTGTGAAGGTCGCTGCGGTGCATGAATCCCCCTATCGGGTGACGGAGCTGGTCGAGACCATCGCCGAGACCTTGCCGCAGACGATGATCTCGTGCTCCTGCGACCTGACCAAACTCCATGAGAAAACCATTCGCGGCACGGCGGCGGAGGTCGCGGAGATGCTTCGTGCCAACCCCAAGACCGAGAAGGGCGAATACTGCCTCGTGCTGGATTTCCATCAGGTCGAATTGGCGGAGGAGAAGGCCCCTGCGGCGGATGTGTCCCTGGAGGCGCAGCTGGTGGAGCAGATGCTGGAGGGCCTTGACCTGCGCGATGCCCAGAGCGAACTGGTGCTGCGCGGCGCAAAGAAAAACGCCGTTAAGCAGGCGGCGCTCCGGCTGAAGAAGCTCTTTGATGGAGCGTGAAACGCTCGCCAAATAAGCGGAAACCTCCTTGTTTGCGCGATGGATTCACCCCGGAAGGATGTGGTATGATGAAGCCATCAAAACAAGGAGGCGATCGCATGAATATCGCTGAGAACATTGCCCGTGTCCGCCGGGAGCGCGGCCTGACCCAGGAGAGCCTGGCCGAACTGCTGGGCGTCGCGCCCCAAACCATCTCCAAGTGGGAGAACGCCGTCACCCTGCCCGATGTGGCGCTGCTGCCCGTCCTGGCGGACTTCTTCGGCGTGAGTATCGACGCGCTGTATGGCCGCGATCCTGCGCGGCAGGGCATTCCGGCGGCCAGCGCCATCGACAAGGCCATCGAGGGCATCCAGGAGGTCGTGGCTTCGACCGTCTATGACTTCATGTCGGACACGAGCTTCGATGAGGCGCTGGCGAAATACCGCCGGGCGATGCAGAAGGACGCGGCGAACCGCTCCGTCATCGAGAACGACCGCGATGTGCTGTATTACCGGGACAAGGTGGGCGCACTGGTGCTGCGCAAGCCGGAGGACGGCTGGAATACGCTCTTTGCGGACAGCGATGCGCTGGCGATCATCCGCCTTCTGGCGGACGATGGCTTCCGCCGGGCGATGCAGGTCATCCTGTCGCGGCGGATGCTGAATTTCACCCTGACCTCGCTGGCCAAGGCGGCGCAGGTGGATGACGCGGCGCGCCTGGGCGAACTGCTCAAGGCCAGCGGACTCTTCGCCGAGCAGGAGCTGTCCATCGACGAGAACACGATGCACTATTACCAGCTGACCGGCGGCGAAACGAAGCTCTACCTGCTCTTTGCGGTGCTGACCTTCGCGCGGGAGTTGAAGACCTACGAGCAGCAGCACTATTGCTTCATGGGCAACAGCAATTATTATACGCCATAATGAAAACCCCGGAGCGGCCATGCGGTCACTTCGGGGTTTTTTACGGGGTGGGGATCAGTTCGCAAGCTTTTCACATTCGGCCTTTTTTACATCAGCATCTTTGTAGCCGGGAATGAGAGAAAAGTTATGTGCGGCAAGCGAATAAACCTTGTCAGCCATGGATTTTACGCCCTGACGATAGTAGCATTCCTTTTCCTGCATGGTAGCGTCAAGATAACTGCCGCAGGCTGCAAACACAGAAGCTGCGGCCATGTAATTATTGCCTTTTAGAAAACGCATGCCATCCTCATAGTGACTTCCTTTCGTTTGTTTAGGTTTAGCACTGGAAGCCCCAGGTGAGGTACTGGAAGCCGCAGGTTTAGTAACGGAAGCCGTGGGATGCGGTCGAAGTGCATGTACATCCTCCACCAGCTGCCCGAATCCATAGAGGAAAGCACTGGTCAGCCAGCTGCCTGCGCATCCGCCGATCAGCACACCCAAGCCGAGGTCGCCGGTGGGGTTCCGATAGCTGTCTTGTGACCACAGGACGAAGGCCCCAATGATGGACGCGATGATGCCGATCCAGCAGAGTACTTTCGCGCGGCTTTGCAGCTTTTTGCCGATGTCGTCGAACATGATACATTCCTCCTTTTGTGTGCCTGAATTATACTCCATTTCCTTTTTTGTCAACGGCATTTTGGCGCGCGATGCAGCTTTTTGTGGAAAAATGCAAATGCCGTGGCTGAAATGCCTTCGCCACGGCAGGAGCCCTCACGGAATGCAGATGACCGTTCCGGAGGAGAAGTCGCTGGGGAGCAGCGTGGGGTTCAGCGCCAGCAGACGTCCCTTGGTGGTGCGCAGGTCGCTGGCGAGGGTCTCCAGATCCTCCCCGGGCTGGATGGTGTAGGTCTGCAGGCCTGTGCAGGTCTGGCGCGTCCCCGTGGGCGGCGCGCAGTAGCTCTGTCCCACCACCATGTAGTTCGGTGCCAGGCGCGGATTCGCCGTCCGCATCGCGCGGTAGCTGACATTGTGCCGCAGGAGCAGATCCGCATAGGTCTGCCCGGAACGCACGAAATCCCGCGTGTATCCGGCCGGGCAGGTGTTGTCGGATGGCTGGGAGGGCTGCGCCGGCTGGACGGGCTGTGTGGGGCGAACCGGCGTGGAGGGCAGGGAAGGCGTGGGCAGGATGGGCGTGTTCGGTTCGGCCGGCTGATCGTCCGTGCTGCCCGTGCCGGTGTTTCCGCCGGTCATGAAGGGGACGCACAGCACCTGTCCCACGGTCAGGGCGTTCTGGTCCACGCCGGGGTTGCGTTCGGCCAGTTCATAGGGCGTGATGCCAAAGTCCTCCGCGATGGATGTAAAGGTCTCGCCTGCGCGCACGGAATACGCCATGCCGCTGACGCAGGTGAAGACCTGGCTGGGCAGGCAGATCTCAGTGCCGGCGGCAATGGCGGAGAAATCCACATTCGGGTTGATGAGCTGCATCGCCTGCACGGTCGTGCCGGCCTGATGCGCCACGGACTGCAGCGTATCGCCCTCTTGCCATGTGTAGTAGCTCGCACCGCGCGGACAGATGCGTCCTTGATTCTCCATAGGATCGACCTCCTTGATGACGCCGGGGCAGTGCAGCAAAAATGCAACATTCCCCGACGAATCTTGCGAGCTGAGGCGTGTTTCCCCTTGCTCTTGCTCATAAACTATGCTATAATGAAAAATGGGTGCAAGGGCACATTCATTTTGTGTGCCTTGAAGGCTGTTTCAGCCGCCTGCGTGAAGCATGAGTACAGGAGGAGAACAAGCATGGAAACGAAGGGCTACCTCTTGCTGGCCGATGGCCGGCTCTTTGAGGGCCTGCTGCGAGGCGCTGTGAAGGAGTCCGCCGGTGAAGCGGTGTTCCTCACATCGGTAGTGGGCTATATGGATACCCTGACGGATCCCGTCTATGCGGGGCAGATCGTCGTCCAGACCTTCCCCCAGATCGGCAATTATGGCGTGGTGCCTGTGGCGGATGACGCCAAGCCGGCTTTGAGCGGCTATGTCTGCCGGAGCCTGTGCGACACGCCCAGCAATTTCCGCTGCGAGGGCACGCTGGAGGCCTATCTGCAGGCGCATGGCATCTCCTGCCTGACTGGCGTGGATACCCGCGCGCTGACCCGTCACCTGCGCGAGCATGGCTCGATGAATGCCGCGATCCTGACGGAAAAACCCGAAAATGTGGATGAGGCCGCGGCCAAGCTGCGCGCCATGTCCGTGAAGATCGATCTGAATGCTGCCTCCGTGAAGGAAACCATCCCCGCCGCGAAGGAAGGCAAGTACAACGTGGTGCTGTGGGATCTGGGCGCGAAGGGCGACGCCATCCAGCAGCTGGAGAGCCGCGGATGCGCCGTGACGGTGGTGCCTGCCGCCATCAAGGCGGAGCAGATCCTCATGCTGGATCCGGACGGCGTCGTGGTGTCCGATGGCGCGGGCGATCCCGAGGATGCGGAGCGCATCGCCAACGAGATCCGCGAGCTGTGCAACAAGCGCGTGCCCGTGTTTGGCATCGGCCTGGGTCATCAGCTGCTGGCCATCAGCCAGGGCGCGGGCATCATCAAGCTGCACTGCGGCCACCATGGCGGCAATCAGCCCATTGAGGATGTCAAGACCGGCGCGTGCTACATCACCAGCCAGAATCACGGCTATGCGGTGGATCGCGATGCGCTGCCGGCGGATGCCTCCCTGCGCTTCGTCAACCGCAACGACGGCTCCTGCGAGGGCATCGATTATATGAACATGCCGGCCTTCTCCGTGCAGTTCCATCCGGCGATGACCGGTGGTCTGACGCAGGCGGGCAGCCTGCCGCAGGCCGGAAATGCCGCTGTCAAGATCGGGACACATTTCCTGTTCGACCGCTTTATCGCGCTGATGGGAGGAAATAAGGAATGCCGCTGAATCCTTCGCTGAAAAAAGTAATGATCATTGGTTCCGGCCCGATCGTCATCGGCCAGGCGGCCGAGTTTGACTACGCCGGATCCCAGGCCTGCAAGGCGCTGAAGGCCGCTGGCCTGGAGGTGGTGCTGGTCAACCCCAACCCCGCCACCATCATGACCGACCATACCTCCGCGGATCAGATCTATATCGAGCCGCTGACCCTGGAGACCCTTCGCCGCATCATCATCAAGGAGAAGCCGGACTCCCTGCTGTCCACCCTGGGCGGCCAGAGCGGCCTGACCCTCTCCATGCAGCTGGCAAAGGAGGGATTCCTCGACCAGCATGGCGTGAAGCTGCTGGGCGCGAAGTGCGAGACCATCGAAAAGGCTGAGGACCGCCTGCTGTTCAAGCAGACCATGGAATCCATCGGCCAGCCCTGCATCCCCTCCGACGTGGTGGAGAATCTGGACGACGCCCTGGCCCTGGCCGAGAAGATCGGCTATCCGGTCATCGTGCGTCCGGCGTTCACCATGGGCGGTGAAGGCGGCGGCATTTGCCAGAATGAGGAGGAGCTGCGCGAGATCGCAGCCAACGGCCTGCGCCTCTCTCCCATCACGCAGATCCTGGTGGAAAAGTGCGTCTCCGGCTGGAAGGAGATCGAGTTCGAGGTCATGCGCGATGCCAAGGGCAATGTCATCGCGGTCTGCTCGATGGAAAATATCGACCCCGTGGGCGTGCATACCGGTGACTCCATCGTCGTTGCGCCCGCGCTGACGCTGTCCAATGCGGAATACCAGATGCTGCGCCGCGCTGCGCTGGACATGGTGTCCGCCCTGGAGGTGGAGGGCGGCTGCAACTGCCAGTTCGCCCTGAATCCGGACAGCTTTGAGTATGCGGTCATCGAGGTCAACCCCCGCGTGAGCCGTTCCTCCGCGCTGGCGTCCAAGGCGACCGGTTATCCCATCGCCAAGACGGCGGCCATGATCGCCATCGGCTACAGTCTGGATGAGATCCCCAATGCCATGACCGGCAAGACCCTCGCGGGCTTTGAGCCGACGGTGGACTACATCGTGGCGAAGGTGCCGAAGTGGCCCTTTGACAAGTTCGTCTACGGCAAGCGTACCCTCGGCACGCAGATGAAGGCCACGGGCGAAGTGATGTCCATCGGCGTGAGCGTGGAGCATGCGCTGATGAAGGCCGTGCGCGGTGCGGAGATTGGCTGCGATACCCTGCGCATGAAGTCCATGGCGGAGCTGAACGATGAGGAGCTGCTGGCCCTGATCGCCAAGTGCACCGACCAGCGTATGTTCGCCGTGTATGAGGCCATCTGCCGCGGTGTGACGCTGGAGAAGCTGCATGAGATCACCATGATCGACATGTACTTCCTGCATTGCTATAAGAACCTGGCGGACATGGAGCAGACGCTCTCCCAGGGCAATGTGGATGAGGCGCTCTACCTGCGTGCAAAGCAGATGGGCTTCCTCGACCGCACCATTGAGCGGCTGTCCGGCGCGCCCGTGCCGACCCACCGCAAGCCCGTCTACAAGATGGTGGATACCTGCGCGGCGGAATTCGAGGCGCAGCGTCCGTATTTCTACGCCACCTTCGATGAGGAGAACGAGGCCGCGGAATTCCTCGCCAAGCAGGAGAAGCGTCCCTGCGTGATGGTGCTGGGCTCCGGCCCGATCCGCATCGGCCAGGGCATCGAGTTTGACTATGCGTCCGTCCACTGCGTGCGCATGCTCAAGAAGGCCGGCTATGACGTGGTACTGGTCAACAACAACCCCGAGACCGTCTCCACCGACTTCGACACCGCTGACCGCCTGTATTTCGAGCCCCTGACCCCTGAAGACGTCATGGGCGTTATCGCGACGGAGAAGCCCGTGGGCGTCGTGGCGGCCTTTGGCGGTCAGACGGCCATCAAGCTGACCCATGCGCTGGAGGATGCCGGCGTGCGCATCCTGGGCACCTCTGCGGACATGATCGATGCCGCTGAGGACCGCGAGCGCTTCGACGCGGCGATGGAGAAGTACGGCATCAAGCGCCCGAAGGGCTCCACCGTTATGACCACCGAGGAAGCGCTGAAGGCCGCCAATGAGCTGGGCTATCCCGTGCTGGTGCGTCCCTCCTATGTGCTGGGCGGTCAGAACATGATCATCGCCTACCAGGATTCCGACATCGTGGAATACATGAAGATCATCCTGGCGCAGGGCATCGAGAACCCCATCCTGATCGACCAGTACCTCAAGGGCATCGAGGCTGAGGCGGATGCCATCTGCGACGGCGAGGACGTGCTGATCCCCGGCGTGATGGAGCATATCGAGTCCTCCGGCGTCCATTCGGGCGACTCCATCGCCGTCTATCCGGCGTGGAACCTCACCGGCGCGATGTATCAGCGCATCGTCGAGGTCACCCGTCAGATCGCCCTGGAACTGGGCACGCTGGGTCTGATCAACATCCAGTATATCGTCTATCACAACGAGGTGTACGTCATCGAGGCGAACCCCCGTGCCAGCCGTACTGTGCCGTACATCAGCAAGGTGACGGGCGTTCCCATGGTGGATCTGGCCGTCCGCGCGATGCTGGGCGAGAAGATCAAGGACATGGGCTACGGCACCGGTCTGTATCGCCAGAGCCCCTACTACGCGGTCAAGGTGCCTTGCTTCTCCTTCGAGAAGCTGGCGGACGTTGATACCCACCTGGGCCCGGAGATGAAGTCCACCGGTGAGGTGCTGGGTCTGGGCGCCAACCTGCAGGAGGCCATCTACAAGGGACTGGTCGCTGCGGGCTACAAGATGCGTCAGGGCGGCGGCGTGCTGATCTCCGTCCGCGATAAGGATAAGTTCGAGGCCGTCGGCGTGGCGCGTAAGTTCCAGGCGCTGGGCTTCACCATTTTCGCCACCCCCGGCACCGCCAAGACCCTGCTGGATCACGGCGTGTATTCTGCGGTGGTGCGCCATACCGCCATGGAGCAGATGCTCAACATGGGTCAGGTGCAGTATGTCATCTCCACCTCCGTCAAGGGGCGCGATCCCCTGCGTGAATCCGTGCGTCTGCGCCGCCGCGCGGTCGAACACGGCATCCCGCTCTTCACCTCCCTGGATACCGCCAATGCGCTGGCCAATGCGCTGACGAGCCGCTATTCCCAGGGCAATGTCGAGCTGGTGGACATCAACAACATGCGCGCGGAGCCCAAGAAGCTCAGCTTCGTCAAGATGCGTGGCACCGGCAGCGATTTCCTCTACTTCGATTGCTTCGAGCAGCAGATCGACAGCCCCGAATCCCTGGCTGTGCGCCTGTCCAACCGCCGCACGGGCGTGGGCGCGGACGGCATCGTCCTCGTGCTGCCTTCCCGCCGCGCGGATGCGAAGATGCGCGTGTTCAGCGCCGATGGCACCGAGGGTGCTGTGGCGGCCAATGCGCTGCGCTGCATGTGCAAGTATCTGTACGAGAGCGGCCGCGTGCGCAAGGAAGAGATGCGCATCGAGACCGGCAGCGGCGTGAAGACCGCCAAGCTCTTCATCCGCGAGGATGAGGTCTTCTCCGTGCTGGTGGATATGGGGCGTCCCGCGTTTGAGCCGGCGGACATCCCCGTCAAGCTGGATGGCGACCGCGTCATGAACCGCCCCGTGTACCTGGGCGGCCAGATGCGCGAGATCTCCTGCGTATCCATGGGCGATCCGCATGTGGTGATCTTCGTGGACGACGTCAATGCGGTCAACCTGGCGCAGATTGGCCCGATGATCGAACAGGATCCGCTCTTCCCGGCCCATGTGAATGTGAGCTTCGCCCAGCTGATGGACGACAGCTGCATCCAGATGCGCGTGTGGGAGCGCGGCCTGGGCGAAACGGCTGCCAGCGGCTCCGGCGCGTGCGCTGTGACCGTCTGCGCGGTGGAAAACGGCCTGTGCAAGCGCGATGCGGACATCGATGTCATGCTGCCCGGTGGTACGCTGGTGGTTCGCTATCAGGCGGACGGCCAGGTCTGGATGACCGGCGACGCTGTGACGGACTTCGAGGGCGTCATCCGCATCTGATCAAGGAATCATTGAAATCCCCGCCGTGATGAAGGCGGAAATCGAACAGCCTGGCCTGCCGGGCGGATGGGAACGTGGTGCGCCGCGCTCCGGTCTGTCCAGCGGGTCGGGCTGTTTTTTTATGCGGACAGGACAAAATGCGCACAAAAAAGCGGAGCCTCACAGAGGCTCCGCAGGGTGTTCAGGGGCGGGGGATCATTCGCCCTTCTGCGCCGCCATGTTCTCCAGGCCGGTGCGGTAATTCACCCAAACCGGCTCGTTGTGGTAGTAGCGGGGCAGGAAGACACCGATATCCATGATCGGCTGGCAGTAGCTGACGCGGTTGCAGATGAACAGGTAGCCGACATTGCCCAGATCAGCGGTGCTGACGGCCTGCCCGAAAGCGATATCGCTCTGCGGATCCTGGCAGAAGGCGTCGGTGATGTCCTCCAGGGAGGCGAACCACTTCACGCACTCGCTGTTGATGGTCAGGTTGCCTGTGGACGCCTGATGCGTCTGGTAATCGACGGTGACCTGGCCGCCCTCCACGGTGACGGTGGCATCGCCGATGAGGTACACATTGGAGGCCGCCAGCGGGATGCTGTAGATGCCGTCGGTGGTCAGGTCAACGGGAACGACGTGATACCACTTGTCGGTGATGCCCATGTCGCGCAGGCTCAGGCCGACAACGCCCATGGTGTTGTTGGGATACCAGGTGTACTCGTGGCTCAGCACGGGCTCCTGAGGGAGCTGACCCTTGGTGGAGGTGACGAAGAAGTCGACCTCGATCTCCTTCAGGTCAACGATGTCATCCGGGTCGATGGCGCCAGTGGTGCCTTCGCTGCCGTCCCAGGTCTTGTGGCCCCAGGGCATGCCGTCCTGGTTCTCCAGCATCCAGGCGTCAAAAAGGATGGAGTAGCCGTCATTGGCGGTGAAGACGTCGCCGTTGGCATAGCCGGTGGGGCCGTAGCCAGCGGAGCCGACCTTGATGGACTTGCCGTTGACGCGCACGTCGGAAATGCCCAGGTACATGTTGTCCATGACGGTACCCTGGCCATCGCGGCCGTTGTCAACGATCAGCAGCAGGGATTTCGCACCGTTGCCGGAAGGCGTCCAGCCGCCCTGATCCAGCATGCTGGCCTTAACGGTGTACTTGCCCTCGCCGGTGATGGTGACGGTCTCGGAGACGCCCAGCGTGCCATTGGTGGAAGGCCAGTAGCCGCCAGCCACATAGTGCAGGCGCGCGGTGGTGGCATTCTCCGGGGTGGCACCGGGGGTGCTCAGCGGGACGTACTCATCCGCCACGTCCGGGCCTTCACCCAGCACGCGCAGCTCAGCGGCGCCAGCGGGCTTCACGTCCTGCTGGGCGGAGAGGAAGAAGTCGATCTCGATCGTGGAGGGGTCGTTCAGGACGCTCACATCGAACACGTCGAACTTCTGCGCCACGCCGGTGCTGCGCCAGGTCTGGGCGCCTTCCATTTCGCCGGCGTTGTCCAGCATCCACTGGTCGTAGATCAGGCCGTAGGTGTCGTTGGACTTCCAGAAGACGGTGCCGTCATCCGCGGAATTGTCATAGCCGGTCTGGCCATAGGTGACATCGCCGCAGGGATAGGACACGCCGTCAACGCGGATATCCACGATGTGCATGTACAGATCGGGGAAGAGAGTCGCGCCATCGGTGATGACGACGGCCAGCTTCTGCGCGCCGGTGTTGTGGTTGTCGCCGGAATAGAACCAGCTGGGCATGTGGGCGGTGACGCTCACGGTGTAATAGCCTTCGCCGGTGACGGTGGCAGGGGTGGGCGTCCAGTAGTCATCGGTGTGGTTGCTGGCGGCCGGCCACCAGTCGGAATCCTGCCAGAAGATGTACGCGGGGGTGCTGACGGGCGCGGACGCTTCCTCTGCGAAAGCGTGGACGCACAGACCCAGGGTCAGCACCAGTGCCGCCGCCAGAAGCAGCATGCGGGACATGGTCTTCCTCATGAATTGAGATCTCCTTCCGTTTTCGATGCGCGTGTATGCACAAAACGCATCATTCATTACAGACATTATAGAAGAAAGCATTGGAATTGTCAACCATATCAGGGCAATGTCCATTTTTACGAACGGAATGCCCGACTTGCACTGCGGCGGTGGATGCCGCGCGCTGATCTTCTTCGTGACGAATTACATCGATTAAGCGCCAGCTGGCTAAGAGGTGCAGGCGTTCCGTTATATCCGGAAGCGTGACCTGGCGGATGTGCTGGATCATTACGTCAGCATCCACACAGAGGGTGCATGCCATACCCTCCATGCCACCTTGTCCGCGATGGCGTGCCTGCTGCTCGTCTTCATCCGCACAAACCTACTCGTTTCGCTGAAGGAGGATGAATGAGATGGGGATCACCCTCGACCATGTGACTTGCAGCTACAAGGGCAAATATCAGACCGTCCGGGCGGTGGACGATGTTTCCTATGCCTTCGAGCCGGGGAAATGCTATGCCATCATCGGCAAATCCGGCTCCGGCAAGACGACGCTGCTCTCCCTGATGGTCGGGATCGATCTGCCTGCGGCGGCGAGATCCTCGTGGACGGCAAGTCCACCCACGACTGGGATAGGAACCAGATGCGCCGCGATGTGGTGAGCGTGATCTATCAGCATTACAACCTGTTTCCGCTGCTGACGGTGCAGGAGAACATCCGCTATCTGCCGGAAATGAAAAAGCTGCCCAAGGGCGAGACTGCCGCGCTGGCGCAGGAAGCCCGCGAACGCGTGGCTCTGAGCCCGTCCGGATCGGAGAAAAACGCATATAGCAAAAGCAGACAGACCTGCTGCGTGATGTCAGCGGGATCTGCCTGCTTTTGATGTGCCTGTCTGGGCTGGGATCATTCAGCGGTCTCGGGTGCGGTCTCAGCAGCCTTGACCCATTCGATGTAGTCTACATTGATGGCCTTGTAGACGCTGTTGTCGAAGCCTTCCACATTGGTCAGGACCAAAGTGTTGACGCCCTCGGCCAGCTCCACGGTGACGGTCGCGTCCACATAGGTGGCCCAATCCGCCTGACCCTCGATGGGCAGGTGGATGCGTTCGCCCTCGTTGACGATCAGGTCGGCGCAGCGGATCTGGCCTTCCTTGGCCTTGGCGGCGTAGCGCACGGTCACGTCATACAGGCCGGATTCGTCCACCACGACGGTGAACATCATGTAGCCGTCGGCGAAGGTGCCATCTGCGTTCTTGGCAGGCTGGAGACCCAGACAGCCGCGGTCGGAGGATTCATTGCCCTTGAACTGTGCGTTCATGTCGGACAGGTTGAGGAAGGCGGATTCCACCGCGAGGATGCGGTTCTGCGGCACCTCGGCGGCCGTTTCGGCGCAGGCACAGCCCAGCGCCAGGAGCAGGGACAGCAGGATGGCAACGAACTTCTTCATGGGGAAACCTCCTTACTATAAGGCGGCATGCCGCCTTTCGTGCTGCAGGAGCCATGCTTTTGTGTCCAGTCCACCGCCGTAGCCGGTCAGCGTGCCGTCCGCGCCGATGACGCGGTGACATGGCACAACGATGGCGATGGGGTTGTGGTGATCAGCGCCGCCCACCGCGCGCACAGCGGAGGGCTGTCCGATGCGCCGTGCCTGCTCCCCATAGGAGATGGTCTCGCCGTAGGGGATGGTTTGCAGTGCTGCCCAGCATTTCAGGCGGAATTCGGTGCCTTCCAGCTGGAGCGGCAGTGAAAAATGGCGCAGCGTGCCGTCAAAATAGGCGTTCAGCTGGCGGACGGCCTCTTTGAGCAGGGGCGTATCCGGCGGACACCGCGGCGCGTCGGTGAACGCGATGGCTGTGATGGCGCCGTCCGCCTCATCGATGCGCAGGGGACACAGGGGCGTCGCGATCACGCAGGACGGCATCAGTCCGGGATGGTCTGGTCGAAGGGGAGCACGAGGCGGTTGTTGCCGTCCTCCCACAGGCGTTCCAGATTGTAGAACTGGCGCTCCTCCTGGTGGAAGATGTGCACCATGATATAGCCATAGTCCAGGATGATCCAGCGGCCTTCGTTGGCGCCCTCGGTGCGGCGCAGCGTGTAGCCCAGCTCGGCCATGCGGTCGTCCACATCGTCAGCCAGCGCCTTCACCTGATTGGCGTTGCGGCCGGACGCGATCACCATGTAGTCGCAGATCACGGTCAGCTCGCGCACGTCCAGGGCGAGGATGTGGTTGGCCTTGTTCTTGTAGAGGGTCTGGGCGATGTCTTGGGTCACAGCGATGTCAGTCATAGTCATTCTCCTGTTTGTAGGTTGTAGATATGTAGGGGATCAGTCAAGGGGAAGCGTCCGCAGCCACTGGATGGTCTCCAGCGTGGCGGGGTGGACGGCGTCGCCCTTCTTTTGCACATGCCGGAGTGTTCCCTCCAGGCTGAGCAGCATGGCGCGCTCCAGAGAGGTCTCTGCGGCGGCGCGCACCTCCTCCAGCAGGGGATAGGGCGCGCGGGTGGGCTCGATGGTGTCCGCCAGCCAGACGGCCATATCCAGCCGGTTCATGCCCGGACGGCCTGTGGTGTGGCTGCGGATGGCCCCCAGCACCAGCGGATCCGTCATGGCGTAATCCGCCTGCGCACGGTAGGCGCCCACCACGGAATGCAGCAGTGCGCCGCTGCACAGGATGGATGCATCCTCCGTCAGGTGGTTTTCGCGCGCCAGACGCTGCATGTCCTTCAGTGGCATGCACTTGGCACAGTCGTGCAGCAGCCCGGCAGCCTCGGCGCGGTCGGCATCCAGATGGTGGAGCAGGGCCAGGCGGCGCGCGGTATACGCCACGGCAAGGGTGTGGGCGAAGCGCTTGGCACTCAGGTCGTGAAAGAGCTTGTCCAGCCAGCTCTCGGCCAGGGGGAAGCGCTTCTGCGCGCCGTAGAGCCCGGCGGTCACGGCGTACTGGTAGACCGGCAAGGGCAAAAGCGGCGGATAGCAGCCCTGGCGGATGGCGTTGCGCACCTCGGTGGAGGATACGTCCATCTCCACCATCTCCAGCGTGACGAAATGTCCGCCCATGCCCATGAGGCGGCGGCGCTCCTTCTCCCGCATTTCCGCACTGTGGGCGGAGTGGCGCGGGCAGACGACGAAGGTGCAGAGGGTCAGTACCTTTTCATAGCGTCGCCACTTTTGCAACTCCATCAGCGTATCCGTGCCGATGAGGTAGAACAGCTCCGCCTTGGGATATTTTTCATGCAGGATGGACAGGGTATCTACCGTATAGATCACGCCTGTGCGGTCGATCTCCTCCCGGCAGGGCGCCAGGCCGTCCAGCCCGGCGCAGGCCGCGCAGACCATGCGGTAGCGGTCTTCCGCAGGGGTGATGTCCGGCTTGTGCGGCGGATTGCCGGTGGGGAGCATCAGGACGCGGTCAAGGTGCAGGTTCGTCAGCGCGGTTCGCGCCATGTGGATGTGTCCCAGATGGATGGGGTCGAATGTTCCGCCCATGATGCCGATGCGTTCCCTGGCCATGCGATGCCTCCTGAGTGTTGCTGCTGATCCCATTATAACCGATTTTTCGGCAAATGTAAACAAGAGGGGTGAGGAAAGATGGAGCGCTACCTTCGGCGCAACCGCCTGTCGGAATGGCTGGACGGCCTGGGGCTGTGCACACTGCTCTTTTTGCTGGCGTGCCTGTGGTTCACCTGGCTGTGGGGGCTGAATGCGGCCTCGCTCGTGGCTGGCGGCGCATTGGGCATACTGCTCTGCACCGCGCGGAGCCAGTGGCGGAAACGCAGCGTCCACCGGCGCGAGAAGGCGTTGCGCGCGCGCATCGGGGCGGAACTGATGCTGGAATCCATGCTCATGGCGGAGGCACGCGAGGCACACCTGAAGGCAACACTGCTGCTGCAGGAAAAATGGCCCCTGACCCTGCAGGAGGCCACGGAGGATGGCGTGCGCTGCACCCAGGGGGACACAACGCTGCTGATCCAGTGCATCCGCATCCCGGCGGATGGCGAACTGGGCATGGGCGATCTGCTGTCGGCACAGCGGGCGGCCAAACGGCATCGGGCGGAGAAAGCGGTGCTCTGCGTGCTGGGGAAGGCGACGCCGAAAGTGTGTGCAAGGGCGGAATCGGCGCTGATCCCCCTGCGCATCATCCGGCGAGAAACGCTGCTGGCGCTGGCCGGGCGGCTTTCACCGGCAACGGATGAGCAGCTGGTCGAACTGGGACGGCGCAGGCGGCGGACTGAACCGCAGGGGAGCCTGCACCGGCTGATCTTCCGCCCGGAAAAAGCGGTGCGGTATCACCTCTACGGGCTGATGATGCTCCTGCTGTACCTGCTGTGCAGCGCGAAGCTGTACGCGCTATCTGGCCTGATCTGCCTGACGATGGGGACGCTCTCGCGCTGCGCCGTCGGGGAAGGGGAGCAGCTGTGACCCGTCAGCCCTTCATCAGATGGGCGGTGAGGGCGGCGGCGTCATCCATGTCGCGCTCGGTGTTGAAGGGGCCGGGCGAAAAGCGCACCGCGCCGGAATGCAGCGTGCCGAGGTAGCTGTGCATGGCCGGGGCGCAGTGGAGTCCGCCGCGCACGGCGATGCCCGTGGCGTCCAGCGCATCCGCCAGGGCTGCACTGTCGCCGCCATCCGGCACGACTGCCGTGATGCCCACATGCGCCGCCGCATCATCGCCGAGCACCGTCAGCCCGGGGATCTCCCGCAGCTGAGTCCGCAGCCGGTCGTTCAGCATGCATTCATACCGGTGGAGGCTTTCCTGCTGCTTCGCGACGAATTCGATGCCGGCCAGCAGCCCTGCGATGCCGGGGAGGTTCAGCGTGCCGCTCTCGTAACGGTCGGGGAGCAGATCGGGCTGGCGGACGCTCTCGCTGGCGGAGCCTGTGCCGCCCAGGATCAGCGGCTCCGGGTCGATGCCTTCCCGCAGGACGAGCAGCCCCGTGCCGTGGGGGCCCATCAGCCCCTTATGCCCCGGCAGGGCGATCAGGTCCGCGTTCAGCCCGTCCAGCGTCACGTCGAGGATCCCGGCGGTCTGTGCGGCGTCCACCACAAGGGGGATGCCATGCGCCCGGCAGACGGCACCCATCGCGCTGACGGGCTGTACCGTGCCGGTGACGTTGCTGGCATGGCAGAGGATGACCAGTGCCGTGCGGCCGGTGATGGCGCGCTTCAGCGTTACGGGCGAAAGCAGCCCATGGGCATCCGGGCGCAGCAGCTTCACGGTGATCTCGCCGCGCCGCACGAACCGCTCCAGCGGACGCATGACGGCATTGTGTTCCCCGAAGGAGCAGATCACCTCGTCCCCCTTGTGGAGCATGCCGGTGATGGCGATGTTCAGCGACTCGGTGCAGTTCCGGGTGAAGATGACCCTTTCTGGTGAGGAAGCGCCCAGCAAGGCTGCTGCGGCCTCCCGGCAGCGCGCAACGATGCGTCCGGCCTGGAGCGCCAGCTGATGTCCGCCGCGCCCCGGATTCGCGCCGCAGGTGCGCAGCGCATCCGCCATGGCATCGATCACCTCCGGCGGTTTGGGAAAGCTGGTGGCGGCATTGTCCAGATAGATCATAGGCTCCTCCTGCACGCTGCAATGGTTTCAGCATATCATATAGGGAAGGCGGAAGGAGGTAGAACCATGGCGGAGAATTTCTGCATTGCGGCGTTTCGGTCACGCTTGCAGGTCATGGCGTTTGAGGAGGCGCTCAGGGCGCGGGGGATGAAGGCATCCATCGTGACGACGCCGCGCGCGGTGGCACTGGGCTGCGGGCTGTCCGTGCGGTTTGAAGAGGCGGACTTCCCCCGGGTGAAGGCGCTGTATCAGGCGCTGGGACTGGGCAACCTGATCGGCTTCTACCGGGTGACGCGGGATGCATCCGGCCGGGCGCAGGTGTATCCGATGGTCTGAAAAATGAGGCAGCGCACGCCTGCGTGGAAGATTCCCGTTGCAAGCGATGCGCTTTTCTGATACAATAGGACAGGAAACGACAAAAGTACCGGAGGCTCATGCGGAATTATGAAGCACCACTTTTTTGCATATGTCAGCCGCCTGCGCTATATCCGCCGCTGGGGGCTGATGCGCTCCCTGACGCCGGAGAACGACGCGGAACATTCCCTGCAGGTGGCGATGATCGCCCATGCCATCGCGATCCTCGGCCGCGACCGCTATGGCCGCGACACCAACCCTGAGCATGTGCTGGCCCTGGGCGTGTACCATGATGTATCCGAGGTCATCACGGGCGATATGCCCACCCCGGTGAAGTATCATTCCCTGGAGCTGCGCGCGGCCTATAAGGATGTGGAGGCCATGGCGAATGACCGCCTGCTCGCGATGCTGCCGGATGACCTTCGTCCGGCCTTTTCGCCCTACCTGTCCAGCGGGATGGATTACGATCACCGCGTGGTGAAGGCGGCGGACAGTATCAGCGCCTATGTGAAGTGCCTGGAGGAAAAGCGCGCGGGCAATCACGAATTCGATGCGGCTGGTGAATCCATCCGGCAGGCACTGTTCCAGCATGATCTGCCGGAGGTGCAGGACTTCATCCGCGACTTCCTGCCGTCATTCGAATTGTCCCTGGATGAACTGAATCAGCCGGGCGAGTGAAGGGCGCATCCGCCGCATAATGTAACAAATCCGGCGGAAAACTTGCATTTTCCCCATGGAAACGCTATAATGGACATGATACCTCAAAGCAGAGAGGAGTACCCGAATGAAGATGATGAAGCGGCTGCTGGCCCTGCTGATGACGCTGTGCCTGCTGCTCCCGGCGGCGGTGCTGGCGGAAGGCACGCAGGCAGATGAGAACATGGCGGAGATGGGCGACGAGATCGTGAACATGAACGACGCAGAGGAGATCCCTGCCCAGGAGGATGAGGCGGACGACGTCTACATCCCCGAAGAGGATGAGGAACTGGCGGCGCAGATCGAGATCCTCGACGTGGAGCTGGATACCAGCGTCGATCCGGGCAAGCTGGACATCAATCCCAACCTGCCGGACAATGTGGTCAACATCCTGCTCATCGGCGTGGATGGCCGCACCGATTCGATCGAGACCGGCTCGCTCCATGGCGATGTGCAGATCATCGTGTCCATCAACAAGGATGATGGCTCCATCAAGCTCACCAGCGTCATGCGCGACCTGTATGTCAATATCCCCGGCTATAAGAACAAGAACCGCATCAATGTGGCGTTCTCCCGCGGCGGCGGCCAGCTGGCCATGCGCACGATGAACAACCTGCTGGAACTGAACATCGAGCATTATGTGGTCATCAACTTCTACGGCCTGGCGTCCATCATCGACAGCCTGGGCGGCATTGATATCGAGCTGACCAAGACCGAGGCTGGCGCCATCAACACCTACCTGAAGAAGCATCCGCCGGCCTATGACAATCAGGAGAAGGGCTATCAGCGGCAGCAGCTGCAGAAGGTCAACGGCACGCAGCATCTTGACGGCGTCCAGGCGGTGATGTATGCTCGTCTGCGCTCCATCGACAATGACTTCAAGCGCACCGAGCGTCAGCGCCACCTGCTGGAGCTGCTCCTGGCGAAGGTGCTCGATGGCGGCATGGACCTGAATAAGCTCATGGGCCTGCTGGAGGTCTGCCTGCCCTATGCCGAGACGAATATGTCCGCCTGGGATATGATCGACCTGGCGATGGGCGTGCTGTCCTCCGATATCCTCACGCGCCTGGAAAACGGCGATTCCCTGCTGGAGCAGAACCGCATCCCCATGGATGAGACCTGGAAGTACTACACCACCGATGGCGGTGCGTCCGTGGTCGCCTTCCGCAATAATACCCGCCTGAAGGAGAATGTCGAGGGTGTCCACAAGTTCATCTATGGCGAATATATCCCCGCGAATTGATCTGTTTCGATAAAAAACAGCGAAAAAACGTAAAATTCCCTTTACATTGTGTACAAAAAGTGCTATACTAACCGCCGGAATTCAGCGTAAACCCTTTAACTCAGCACGAGAGGCTGAAAAGGCACGCATCGATCCGAGTGGAATATTCGCAGGGACGGTCATTGGCCGCGCCTGTGCGATATGTGCGCCTGCCAGCCCAGAAATGTGCGGTAGGCGTTTTTTTTGCGCAAACGACCTGAAGGAGGAAGATCACAGTGGCGAATTACGGAAGCGGGATCCCCAAGGCACAGCTGATGGCGGGCGACGCCATGAACCGCGCCCTGACGCGCATGGCGCATGAAATGATGGAGCAGCTGGACCTGAACAATACGGTGCTGGTGGGCATCCGCCGCCGCGGTGTTCCGCTGGCGCAGCGCCTGAGCGCTATTATCGAGAAGTATGAGGATGTCAAGTGCCCGGTGGGTGATGTGGATATCGCCATGTACCGCGATGACCGCGATCCGTCCGAACTGAAGATCAAGGTGCAGAGCCAGCAGCTCCCTGTGGATGTGACCGGCCGCACCGTCGTGCTGGTGGACGACGTGCTGCATACCGGCCGTACCGTCCGCGCGGCCATGGATGCCATCCTGGATCAGGGCCGTGCTGCCCGCATCTGCCTGGCGGTGCTGATCGACCGCGGTCACCGCGAGCTGCCCATCCGCGCCGATTTTGTGGGCAAGAACGTCCCTACCTCTCAGAATGAGAGCATCGGCGTGATGATGCAGGAGATCGACGGTGGTGACGGCGTGGCCCTCTACGACGGCCTGTGTGTCCGCTGAGCAGGACTGGATCCCGTTGTTCTACGGCCTGAGTGCCGGTGTGCATACGTTGCCTGTTTACTATACGACTGAGGAAGGGAAGTTTTACCAATGAGCGAGAATCAGAAGCTTTCTCCTGCCAAGTTTGGCCTGCTGGGCTTCCAGCACATGTTCGCCATGTTCGGCGCGACGGTGCTGGTGCCTGCGCTGACCGCGACCTACGCCCCGGAGGCTGTTCCGGGTCTGTCCGTGAGTGCGACGCTGTTCTTCACGGGTCTGGGCACGCTGCTGTTCCACCTGCTGACGAAGTGGAAGGTCCCGGCTTTCCTGGGCTCCTCCTTTGCGTTCCTGGGCGGCTATGAGGCGGTGAAGGCGCTGTCCGACGGCTCCACCAACTGGATCCCCTATGCTGGTCTGGGCGTTGCGTGCGCAGGCCTGCTGTATCTGCTGCTGGCGGCGCTGTTCAAGGCCTTTGGCAGCGACAAGGTCATGCGCTTCTTCCCGCCGGTCGTGACGGGCCCCGTCATCATCTGCATCGGCATCACCCTAGCCAACAGCGCCATCAACAACTGTGCGAACAACTGGTGGATCGCGATCCTTGCTGTGGCGATCGTCGTGTTCTTCAACATCTGGGGCAAGGGCATGTTCAAGATCATCCCGATCCTGCTGGGCGTGGTCGGCTCCTATGCGGTGGCTGCCATCTGCGGCCTGGTGGACTTCAAGCCCGTGGCGGATGCGAAGTGGATCGGCGTCCCCTTCACCTGGAATGACACTTCCTTCTCCCTCATCACCAATGGTGTGGACGTGTCCATGCTGGTGTCCGCGCTGATCACCATGGTGCCGATCGCACTGGCCACCATGATGGAGCACATCGGCGATATCTGCGCCATCTCCTCCACCGTTGGCAAGAACTTCGTGAAGGATCCCGGCCTGCACCGCACCCTGATGGGTGACGGCCTGGCCACGGCGATGGCTGCGCTGTTCGGCGCGCCTGCCAACACCACCTATGGCGAGAACACCGGCGTCCTGGCGCTGACCCGCGTGTACAACCCCAGCGTTGTCCGCATGGCCGCCGTGCTGTCCATCTTCTTCTCCTTCTGCCCCAAGTTCGCGGCGCTTATCTCCTGCATGCCCGCTGCGACCATCGGCGGCGTGTCCATGATCCTCTACGGCATGATCTCCGCTGTGGGCGTGCGCAACATCGTTGAGAATCAGGTGGACTTCACCAAGTCCCGCAACGTCATCATTGCTGCGCTGATCATGTCCCTGGCGCTGGGCATCAACTTCTCCAACGAGGGCGCGATCATCTTCCAGGTGGGCGAGGCGACCATCCGCTTCTCCGGTCTGGCTGTGGCGTCCCTGGTGGGTATCGTGCTCAACGCGGTGCTGCCCGGCAACGACTACTCCTTCGGCAAGAACGAGCAGGGCGATCAGGCGGTCAACTTCAAGGTGTGATCGGCTGGCCCCCTTTCATCGGCGGACTCCTTCGGGGGTCTGCCGATTTTTTTCATTCTCCCTATTGACAGAGATCCGAAGTGGGCATATAATACACTTGAACGAATGCTCATATGTTTGTTGAAAGGTTGTGGCACTGATGAAACGATCCTGGCCCATTGAGATCGACTGTCCGAATTGCGCCGCGAAACTGGAGCGTGCGCTGGCGGAATTGCCTGAAGTCACCCGTGTCAGCGTCAATTATGTGCAGAAGCGCCTGACCCTGGAGGCCGAGGATGCGCATTTTGACGCAGCGAAGGCCGCCGTGCTGGCGAAAACGGCGGAGGTCGAGCCAGATGCGGTCATCCACATGGAGGAGGGCGCACATCAGCATGCGCATCATGCCCATCATCACCATGAGGAAGGCTGCTGCTGCGGTCATGACCATGAACATGAGCACGACCACGAATACACGCATCATCACGGGCATGAGGGCGGCAATCACGCAGGCCGGACGCTGCTGATCCGCGCGGCGCTGGCGATCCTGCTGCTGGTGCTGTCGGGCGTGGTGAATGCCGCCTGGCTGGGCGTGGTCTGCTGCATCCTGGCGTACCTTATCGCCGGATATGACGTGCTGCTGACGGCGCTGCGGAACATCCGCCGGAGCGAGGTGTTCGACGAGAACTTCCTGATGGCGGTGGCATCCCTGGGCGCGATGGCAGTGGGGGAATCCGCCGAGGGCGTCATGGTCATGCTGCTGTATCAGCTAGGCGAGTTCCTGCAGGACAAGGCGGTGGACAAGTCCCGCGAGAACATCGCCAGCCTGATGGATGTCCGCCCGGATCATGCGAATCTGCTGCGCGGGGATGAGGCTGTGCGCGTATCGCCGGAGCGGGTGCAGGTGGGGGATCTCATTCTCGTCCGCCCGGGCGAAAAGATCCCACTGGACGGCGTGGTGGCGGAAGGCGTTTCCACGGTGGATACCTCTGCACTGACAGGCGAGAGCCTCCCGCGCGACGTTTCCGCAGGGGATGCGGTGCTGTCCGGCTGCGTCAACCTGACCGGCCTGATGAAGGTGCGCGTCACGGCTGCATATGGGGAGTCCACCGTGGCGAAGATCCTCGCGCTGGTGGAGGAATCCGGCGAGAACAAGGCCAAGACGGAGCGCTTCATCACCCGTTTCAGCCGCTGGTATACCCCGGCGGTGTGTGCGGCAGCTGTGCTGATCGCCGTCATCCCCGGCCTGATCACCGGCCAGTGGCAGAGCTGGCTCTATACCGCGCTGACCTTCCTGGTCATCTCCTGTCCGTGCGCGCTGGTCATTTCCGTCCCGCTGACCTTCTTCTCCGGCATTGGCGGCGCGTCGCGCAAGGGCATCCTCGTCAAGGGCGCGAACCATCTGGAGACCCTCGCGGCGCTGGATACCGTGGCCTTCGACAAGACCGGCACGCTGACCAAGGGTACCTTCGCTGTGGCGGAGGTCGTTCCGGCGGAGATGGACGAAAAGTCCCTGCTGGATCTCGCCGCTCATGCGGAACTGCATAGTCCCCATCCCATCAGCAAGAGCCTGCGTGCGGCCTGCGAGGGCGCGCTGGACGCCGATCGTGTGACCGAGGCGTCCGAAATCGCCGGACAGGGGCTGGCCGCCATGGTGGATGGCAAGCGCGTGCTGTGCGGCAATGCGCGGCTCATGCGTGAAAATGGCATCGCGCATCGCGAGGTGAACGCCGTCGGTACCATCGTGCATGTGGCGGTGGATGGACAGTACGCCGGATATATCGTCATCAGTGACCTGGTGAAGGAGGATGCGGCGTCCGCCGTACAGGCACTCAAGGAGGCCGGCATCAGCGAACTGGTCATGCTGACGGGCGACAACGAAGCCGTCGCGGCGGACGTATGCAACCGTCTGGGACTGACGGAATACCATGCCTCCCTGCTGCCGGAGGATAAGGTCGGCACGCTGGAAACGCTGCTGGGCCAGGAGAAGCATGTGGCCTTTGTGGGTGACGGCGTGAATGACGCGCCGGTGCTTCGCCGGGCGGATGTGGGTGTAGCCATGGGCGGCCTGGGTGCGGATGCGGCCATCGAGGCGGCGGATGTGGTGATCATGGATGACGATGTGGGCAAGCTGGCGCTGGCTGTGCGCATCGCGCGGAAGACCCTGCGCATTGCCCACCAGAACATCGCCTTTGCATTGGCCGTGAAGGTGCTGGTGATGCTCCTGGGCGTGCTGGGCTATGCGAATATGTGGCTGGCCGTGTTTGCCGATGTGGGCGTGGCGATGCTGTGCATCCTCAATGCACTGCGGGCGATGAAATAAGACATACGGGGGACTGTACCGGTGGTGCAGTCCCTTTTGCGTGCGGGAATTGCCATCGAATGGGGACTGCATGGAAGCACAATCAACGCAGAGAAAAAGGGACGAAGCCTCCCCCTGTTTACAAGATGTTTACATCCGTGACTTTGTCTTTCATAGGGGGGCGTGGTATAATGAAGGCGAGGTGAAAACGATGCAAAAGCGGATCCTGATCGTGGAGGATGATCCCGCCATTTCGAAATTGATCGACAGCAATCTGAATATCGCAGGGTATGCCACGGCGTGCGCGATGGATGGTCGTCAGGCGCTGGATGCGCTGGAGACGCAGCATTTTGATCTCGCCCTGTGCGATGTGATGCTCCCGGAGGTGGATGGCTTTGAGCTCATGCCCTTCATGCAGGAGCGTGCGATCCCGGTGATCTATGTGTCCGCCAAGGCGGATGTGCAAAGCCGGGTGCAGGGCCTTCGCCTGGGCGCGGAGGATTATCTGGTGAAGCCCTTTGACATCCTGGAGCTGCTCGTCCGCATGGAGAAGGTGCTGGCCCGTCATGCCCCGGCGGAGGACACGCTGACCTACGCCGATATCACCGTGGAGCCGGAGAGCCATACCGTCCGCAAGGGGGAGGAGAACGTCCCCCTCAAGCCCATGGAATATGAGCTGCTGTGTACCTTCATGCGCCATCCGGGCATGGTGCTGACGCGGGAAAAGCTGCTGCGCCAGGTGTGGGGCGATGCCTACATCGGTGAAACGCGCACGGTGGATGTCCATGTGGCGGCTCTGCGGCGAAAGCTCGGGCTGAATGATCGCCTGGCGACCGTGTTCAAGCTGGGATACCGGCTGGAGGTGGCGGAATGAAGCTATGGCTGCGGCAGACGCTGATCTGCCTGCTCGTCATCCTGCTATGCTTTGGTGCGTGCGTGGCCTTCTTCGTGGTGCAGCAGACGCGCCAGCTCTTGGCGGATATGGATGCCGCTGCCGTGGAGCAGGCTGACGTCTTCTGTGAGCATTTGTCCACGCTGGACCGCACCAATCCCGGCGATCATCTGGAGGATGCCACCACCCGGCGCGCGCTGATCCAGTATACCTTTTCCAGCTATGCGCATCTGCTCCAGAGCAGGGAGCGCGCCTATTCGCTGGTGACGGACGGTGCGTATCTATACAATATTTCGGCCTATGATCCGCTGACATTGCTGCCGGTGGGGGAGAAAGTCATCACGGCACAGCGGCTTTTGCGCGTGGACAGCGTCCCTGTGCTGGTGTGCGCGCGGAATACGACTGTGCTCGGGCAGCCCGTCACGGTGTATCTGGTGCAGGAAGTGTCCGATACGTTCAGCCAGATCGATGTCCTCGTCCGCAATGCACAGATAGCGCTGTGCAGCTGCATCCTGCTCAGCGGCGTGCTGCTTCCGCTGACGCTCCGGCGGACGCTGCGTCCCCTGCGGCGGCTCAGCCGGGTCAGCGAGGAGATCTCCGGCGGACACTATGCCCTGCGCTCGCAGATCGATTCGCAGGATGAGGTGGGCGAATTGTCCGCCGCGTTTGACCACATGGCCGAAACGGTGGAGCAGAAGATCCTTGACCTGGAGGACACCGCCCACCGGCGCGAGCTGCTCCTGGGGGCGCTCACGCATGAGATGAAAACGCCCATGACGGCCATCATCGGCTTTTCGGATAGCCTGCTGACCATGCCCCTGAATGAGGAGTGCCGCATGGAGGCCGCGCATGAGATCCACGAGGCCGCCCTGCGCACCGAGCGCCTCAGCCAGAAGATGATGCAGCTCATTGCCATGACGGATTGCCCCGTGCTGGTGCGGCGGCAGCTGGATGCAGCCGCGCTGCTGGATCAGGCGGTGCAGATGCTTTCGGAACCTGCGGAGAAAAAGGGCATCGCCCTGCGCGTACAGGCGGACACAGATGTGCTGTGGGGCGATGGCGATCTGCTGCTCTGCCTGCTGACTAACCTCATCGACAACGCCATCAAGGCCAGCCCCGAGGGCAGCACCATCACTGCCCGTGCGGCGGAGGGGGCATTGTCCGTGACGGACGAGGGCTGTGGCATTCCGGCGGACAAGGTGGCGCTGGTGACGGAGCCGTTCTACCGGGTGGACAAGGCGCGCAGCCGCAAAATGGGCGGTGCAGGGCTGGGGCTTTCGCTCTGCCAGATGATCGCCCAGGCGCACGGCGGCACGCTGTGCATCGAGAGCCGCATCGGATGCGGCACGACCATCACCATGGCCTGGCAGGGAGGAAACGAACATGAATAAGAAGAACATCGCGGCTGTAGTGGTGTTGCTGCTCGTGGCGGTGGCGCTGCTGGCAGGGCTTCGGGTGATGGCGGATGGCCTCATCGCGGAGCACATGGAACATCCGGCGGTGGAAACGGCCACGCCCCCGCCGGTGTGGGAGGATGAACTGGTGCAGTGAGGCGTGGAGTATTTCGATCGACTGGTGTTGCGCACGGAAGCGGTGTATCTGTGGAGGCTGGTGGGGGCTTTCCGATCGCCACCCCCTTCGGGCGCCTGCGCTTGCTGATGTTCCAAAGAAAATCCCCCAACGTTTACAAATTGAAAACAACTCGCTTACAACTTGATGCGGACTTTTCCACATGAAAAGCGGTAGAATCAGATCAGGAGGTGACGAATATGAAGCGTTCATTCCTGGCGATGCTGCTGCTTTTTTGTGTGGCGTTGACGGGATGTGCGGCACAGGAAGCGTCCGGCACAGGATATTCGGCGGTGACGAGCGTTCCAACATCGGACACGGCGCACGCCCCGAATGGATCGCCCACGGAAACTTCGTCCCCGGCGGTTCAGTCGAAAAGTGATGCACCTGCGCATCTCAGCGAGGTTTTCACGTCCAATACGGGCAAGGTCGTCATCACGCTGGATGCAGACGTGTTTGCCCCCGATGCGGCGGTGATCCCCATTTATCAGGTCAGGCCGCGTGTGTATACGGATGCGGAGCTGAATGCCATGGCGGAGGTCTGCTATGCCGGTCGGGCGTATGCCGGGGATACGGTTCAGCAGTGCATCCATCAGGAGAAGTCTGCCCAGTCGACCTTCGTGTTCGACTTGTACACCATGAGCAAAACGGCGGTCCATCCGCCCATGGATACGTTCATGGCCACGGCGCTCGTGCTGGAGGATGGCAGCATCCTCAGTGCTCAGGCACGCTTTGACATGCAGCAGATCAGCGGTCAGAACTATTACTGGACGGTCGATGCCTGGCATGTTCGCCGGGAGGGGTCGCCGGATGGATGCAGCCTGTCCCGCGAGGAGGCCCTTCATGCGGCGGATGAAGCCGTGGCGGCGTTCGCGCCCGGTTACGCCTGCGCAGGTATTGGCATCATCCAGGGGGAACTGCTGGGCAATGGAGCCAGCACAACGCTCAGCGGTGAGGAAGCCTGGGTGATGTATTACACCCGCATGCTGGAACTGCCTGTGACCTACGAGGTGACGGAGGTCAGCGGGGAATACGATCAGGTGGCTGGCTATGAGCGCCTGACGGTCATCGTGGATGACACCGGCATTCGCAGCATGCTGTTTGACACCCCCTGCGAGGTGATCGGGATGTCTGCGGCGGATTGTGTGCTCCTGCCCTTTGCCCAGGTCATGGAGATCGTCCGCAAGGTCATGCCCCTGTCCTTTGGTCATCTGGAGGGCAAGTATGCCGACGTCCGCGTGAACATCACCGATGTGCGCCTGGGCTATATGCGTGTGCTGAGCAAGGATCAGCCGAACACCTATGAGTACCTCCCCGTGTGGGACTTTTTCGGTACGCAGCAGTGCCGCACGCAAAACGGCGAGGTGGCGGACAACAGTGCGCCCTTTACCAGCTATTTCACGGTGAACGCCATCGACGGCACGGTGATCGATCGAAACTACGGCTATTGAGGTGATAGGTTTATGAAAAAAATGCTTGCTTTGATCTGTGCTCTGTTGCTGCCCATTTGTGTCGGGGCGGAGAGCATCAGGGAGCAGGTCAATGCGCAAGGCCAGTATCAAGCATCATATTACTCCAACACCGGCAAAACAGAGATCCTTGTTGATGCCGTTGTCTATATCCCGGACACCGACCATGTCAACACTTATGAGGTCGCGGGGCGTGATGCAACGGCGCAGGATGCCATGCTGCTGGCGATGGCTTGTGCCACTGACACAGACTGGGACAAAGACTGGTTCAGCCAGCAGGAGGATCTCGATGCTGCCGACGGATATACATGCACAGATTACGACTATACCTGGTGTGTGGATGATGCGCCTGATCAGGCCTATGTAGTCGCCGGGAATTTGGCCAAGGAAACGCTATTCGGTCTGCGTCGGCTGATTACCCAGACGAGCTTCGGGTATTATGATGGCACGCTCAGCGAAGCAAGATTCTACGCAACGAGCGCCTACATGAACGAAGGGGATAGCGTACCTCGACCGGAAGGTGAAAAGCTGCCCGATCAGCCAATCACTTATGGCGAAGCGGCATCCATCGCAGAATCATTCATCCAGAGCATTTCTCCTGACTTCCAGTGCGTCTTGTATGGGTCTGCTTATGGAGAACGTACCTCCCGTCGAGCCTATGCATTCCGTTTCATGCGGGTCGTGGATCATGTGCAGGTCACTTACGCTGATTGGGGGCGTCAGGACGATGATGTTGACGAACAGCACTATACGTCGCCGCCCAAAATGGAGGAGATCACCTGTGTCATCGACCAGGGACGCATTGTGTCTGCCTATTGGTGCAATCCGTGGGAGGTTGGCGATAGCCTACAGGAAGACGTACCGCTGCTTCCCTTTGAGCAAATCATGAATACTTTCGGGGCGATCGCACCATTGACGATACAGAATATGGAGAACGAGTACAAGCTCTTGGGCGGCAGTGGAAACCGCTGGGAAATCACAGAGATCCGCCTGGGCTATATGCCCGTGCTGTGCAGGAACGATCCCAACCAGTGGGAGCTTCGCCCTGTGTGGGATTTCATGGGCAGCCGTATCCTGCCCCGCGAGACCTACAGCCATGTGGGTTCGTCCCTGTTGACCATCGATGCCATCGACGGTACGGTGATCGACCGAGAATACGGCTATTGAGGTGATGAAGGTGATTGCTATGAAACGAACGAGCCTGTTGCTCCTTCTGATGGCGATGTCGCTGCTGACGGGCTGCACGGCCTCCGCGCCGGAAGCCCCTGCGGCGGTTGCACAGGCGACGGAAACGCCCGTCCCGCCCGTGGCGGAGAAAACTGTAGCGAACATGCTGGACGCACCCGCAGCGTATACCGCGCAGTGGACGAGCCGGAACGGCAATATCCGCATTGTGGTGGATGCGGCGGTGGAAGTCCCCCAGGTGGAGACCTTCTACGAGATCGATACAGCCGTCCGCCCCTTTACCTTTGAGGAAGTGCAGCGGATCTTTGCGGCGTTTGGGCGACCCTATACCGGCGCTGCGGCAGAGTACACAGAGGGAAAGTACTCCCGCACCATGACCGTGCAGGATGGCTACCTGACCGTCATTGCCACGGACGGCGCAGCCACCACCCTGTATAACACCGACCCGACCGGGAGGTACAAAACGCTGAACACCGCCATCCTCCAGCGCCAGGGCGTGCCGAACAACTGCTGTTATGCCTATGATGAGGCGCTGACCATGGCCGATGCCGCCGCGAACCTCGTTGCCCTGGGCTTCACCATGACCGGCTGGGGCGTGACGGAGCTGTATCCGGCGGATGGTTCCGACCTGGCAGCAGGGGAGGACTACCAGTACAGCGAGGGCTATGTATTCTGCTATACGCCCGTGGTGGAAGGCGTAACGCTTTATCATGTCTATACGGACGCGGCGGAGATCAACAATTACGGCAAGCTGCCGTACAGCAATCGGCTGTATATCACCGTGACGGATGACGGCCTGTTCAGCATCCGCTGGAACGGCGTGGAGGACTATGGGGACAAGCGTGTTTGTACCCTGCTGCCCTTTGAGCAGATCATGCGGGTCGCGCAGGACATCCTGTCCCTGGCCCATGTGGAGCAGGAGCAACTCTACGGCAGCGACGCGCGCCTCTGGGTGGACACGATCACCCTGTCCTACTGCCGGGTGCAGAAGCGCAATGCGCCGGATGAGTACATGCTGATCCCCGTGTGGGACTTCATCGGCTGCCGCGGCTTCGCCCGGAACGGCGAGGCGGTGCAGCAGCGGATCGCCGTGAACGAAACCCTGCTGACGATCAATGCCGTCGATGGCACGGTGGTGGACAGACAATATGGATGCTGAGGTGAACGATATGAAGAAAATGATCGCTTTGCTGTTTGTGCTGTTATTGCCGGTGTACGCATGCGCAGAGACCGCCTTCCCTGAAAACTATGAAGACCAATATGAATCCGGCAATGGGAAGGTGAAGGTTGTCATCGCCGCTGATGTAGAGGTGCCGCAGGCAGATGCCCTTCCTCAATATTATGTGCAGCGCCGTCTCTTTACAGAAGAGGAGATTCGTGCGATAGCAGATGCTTGCTTGGGCAAGGACAATTATCAGGTGCTGGATGAATATGGCCATCCTGTGAGCCCACAACCCGCATCGCTGCTATCTGCGGCCGGAGACCAATCGGATATGTATTTGCTGATTATCGGCAACGAGGCGGCTCAGTTGAATATCACCTATCGGATGTCACCGGATGGTGTGCCGTTCTCTGTGCAGGCGCAGTATCACGCGAAGACAAACAGCGGTGAACAGTTTGTCATGGGCGCGAATGATGAATTGGACGAAGTCCCGGAGAGGATCGGCATGCTTGAGCTTGCGGACGCAAGCGATCAGGCAGCGGACATCGCGCATAGCATTTGTCCTGATTGGGAGATCGCGCATATCGAGGCCTATCCAACGGTCGTTTATACCGATACATCTTCCCAGGAGTATGCCTCTGAACAGGTTGGCAGCGTATATGTATTCCACTTTACCCGTTCTTTTGAAAATGTGCATGTAACATATGAAAATATGGCACAGGGAACCAGTCTGGATGGACAGAATGACACATATACCATCCCCTTTGGGGATGAGCGCTTCTGGGTGGCGATCAATCAGAATGGTGTTCTTGGCATGCAGTTCAGCTCGCCATACCTGATGGGTGGTATGAAAAACATGAATACGGAACTGATCCCTTTTGAAAAAGTATGCGCTGTTGTCAAAGCGACCTTACCGCTGAAGTATGCGGCATCAAAGCGTCCCGGTGAGATCGTTGTCAATATTGAACGAATCGTCCTGGGATACACGCGCGTTCAAAGTATGGATGTGAGGGAACAGTATGTGCTGATACCTGTTTGGGATTTTATGGGGACGGTGACCTATGCCGATGGCTATACGATCGGCGGATCGGACAGCAGCCTGCTGTGCATCAACGCAGAAACCGGTTTGGTGATTGACCGGAAATACGGCTACTGAGGATATTGACGTATGAAATGTATATGGTATGATCTGCGCCGCGCGGTGAGCGGACGCGGGTTCGTTGTGGCGCTGGCGGCTTCGGTGGCTGCGCTGTATATGTCCATCGGCCGTCAGACCTATTCCATCATCGGGCAGATCCAGCAGCTTGAATGGCTGGAGGACGGGGAGGACTTCTGGCTGAACGTGGCCGATCTGCTCAGGGCGGGCATGCAGGGGGACTTCGGCGTGATGCTCCTGCCCGCGCTGTCCGCGCTGCCCTTTGCGGCGCAGGCACTGACGGAGCTCAAATGCGGCGCCATCCGCCCGGTGGTGTTCCGCGTGGGACGCAAAAGCTGGATCATCGGCAAGGTGACGGGCTGCCTGCTCAGTGGGCTGCTGCTGCAAGGGGCGGCGGCGCTGATCCTGGTCGTCCTCCTGCATGGGCTGATGCTGATCTTCGCCGGGATGCTCTTCCCCATGGGGGATTATTCGGCGGTGTGGCCGCTGCTGATGCGCCGGATGCTCTGCGGCGGAGTGTGGGCGGGCGTGGGCTGCCTTGTTGCCCTGGCGACGGAGACGGCCGCTGCGGCGTACCTCGCGCCGCTGTGCCTGTGCTACGCCATGGTGATGATCGGCACACGCTTCTTCCCGGAGGCAGCGTTGCTCAATCCGGTCAACTGGATCACCGGGAATGCCTTGTGGCCGACGCTGGGCGGACTGTTCGCCGTCGGTACTGCGTTGATGCTTCTGTTGGGAAAGAAGGTGGATGCCCATGTTTAGCCTGCGGGAAGCGTTCGTCTGCGCGGGGTGGAACCTGTATTCTCTGCGGAAGAATCCGCGCTTTTACATGAGCCTGCTGCTGGGATTCCTGCTCTGCTGGCTGCTGACGGACAAGACCATGGCGATCTCGCGCACCTACCTGACCAATGTGCAGCTGCTGGAGCCTTTCGTCTGGTGTTATGCGGATGACGACAGCATCCTCTTTTCCGCTCTGGTGATGATGCTCATGTTCGCGGCCTTTCCCCGGCTGGATACCCCGGCTTCCTACCTGATCTTCCGCACGACGCGCCTCAGCTGGCTCGTGGGGCAGATCATCACCGTGTTCATTTTGACGCTGGGGTATTCGCTGATGATCCTCCTGTCCAGCATGGTCATGTGCATCGGGTGCAATGTGTTCACAGGAAATCACTGGTCGGAAACGGCGACCATGCTGTCTTTTTCCCCGGCGTCCTTTGAGGTGGCGCTGTCCGTCATGCGCAAGACGGTGAAGCTCACCACGCCCTATGGCTGCGCGGTGCAGATCTTCTTCCTGTTGTTCCAGTATGTGCTGCTGATGGCCATGATCCAGCTGACCTTCACCGTGCTCAGGAGCCGCCGCGCGGGCATCCTCACCGCGCTCATCGTCAACTTTGCCGGATATGTCCTCACGCCCGACCGCTTCATGACCTGGCTCTCGCTTCCGCAGGAGCTGCGGTATTACGCCAATCTGCTCTCGGCGTGGCTGTCCCCCTTGCAGCATGCCACCTATGCCATGCACAATTTCGGCTATGACCTGCTGCCGCGGGTGTGGATGTCCTATCTGCTGCTGGGCGGATGCACTCTGGTGCTGCTGCTGCTCTCCGTCTGGGGGATGCGGCGGTTCTCATTCAGCTTTACAGGAGGTTTTTCGGATGAATAATGTGGTCAGCGTGCAGCACCTTACCAAGCGCTTCGGCAGCGAAACGGTCCTGCAGGATGTGTCGCTGGAACTGGCGGAAGGGCAGATCCATGGCATCATCGGGAGGAATGGCAGCGGCAAGACCGTGCTGATGAAATGCATCTGCGGCTTCCTGCGTCCCAGCGAAGGGAAGGTGGAGGTGTTCGGCAAAACCATTGGCAGGGGATGCGATTTCGCGCCGGACACGGGCATGCTCATCGAAACGCCGGGCTTCCTGCCGCATGAAACGGGGCTGGCGAATCTCCTCTGGCTGGCCAAACTGGGAAAGGGCGCACCCAAACAGACGGTGAAGACGCTGATCGAGCGCGTTGGCCTGGATCCGGATCTGCGCAAGCCTGTCAGCCAGTACAGTTTGGGCATGCGCCAGCGCCTCGGTCTGGCACAGGCGCTGCTGGATGACCCGATGCTGCTCATCCTGGATGAGCCGATGAACGGCCTGGACAAGAATGGTGTGCGCAGTATGCGTGAGCTGCTTTTGTTCCTCAAGGGGCAGGGGAAGACCATCCTGCTGGCGAGCCATTTCGCGCAGGACATCGATGAACTCTGCGACACGGTCTGCGAGATGGATCAGGGAGTGCTGACGCCGTTGCGCGGGTGAAGGGGACAACAAAAGCCGCTCTCCGATGTGGAGAGCGGCTCAGCCTGTCAAAAAAGGTCGCACCAAGCGGCCTTTTCTGGTATAATAGAGCTG
>CAZIUA010000016.1:0-35749 GCA_964542315.1 uncultured Faecalibacterium sp.
AAAGCTGACGGCCGTGAAAAATGTAAAGAATGGTTTCGGCAGAAGCCGAAACCGCCCCGCCCGCGCGGCGAAGCCCCGCGATACGATTGCAGTCAGAGGACCTGCGGGCCTTCCGACACCACCTGAAAAAGTTTTTTGACAGTCTGAGGGACTTCGCCCCTTTTTGCGCGATGGCGTAGGTGGCGCGGCTTTGCCGGGACGGAGGAATTGTCTGTAGCAACATGAAGAAAGTCATCGTGATCCTCGCCGTCATCAGCCTCAGTCTGGCGCTGCTGGCCCTGGCCATCGACTGCACAGCCCTGTCCGAGGGGCTGATGCTCGGCCTGATGCGCCACTATGCGCCGCCGGAGAGCACCCATCTTCCGGAGGCAGAATATGAACCGGTCGTCCGGATGATCGTCGAGTATTTGGAAGGCGACCGTCCGGACTTCCAGCATTTTTTCACGGTGAACGGCACGGAATACGCGGCCTTCAACGCCCGGGAGCAGCAGCACATGCAGGATGTGCAGGGGCTGTTCCGCCTGTGCGACGCACGGGTGTGGATGCTGATCACGGCAGTGACCGTTGCGGTGCTGGCGGAATGCCGCCTGTTCGGGTCGGAACGCCTGCTGCGCGCCTTCCGCCGGACGCTCCTGACCGTGCTTGTGGCGGTCATCGTGCTCGCCGTCCTGGCCTGCATCGACTTTGACAGCCTGTTCATCCTGTTCCACCGCATCGCCTTCACCAATGATCTGTGGCTGCTCGATCCGCGCACAGATCTGCTCATCCGCCTGATGCCCATCGGCTTCTTCATCAGCTATGCCGCCCTCATCGGCGGCGGATGGCTGCTGGGCATGGGGATCCTGCTCATCATCATTACCCGGCAAATCAGAATGCTCCGAACAAAGGAAGGGGAGTGACCCCATGACGTATTCCGAATCTGCCCGTCAGCAGGCGGACGCCCTCCGCACGAAGGACAGGGTGCGCATCCTGTCGCTGGAGACCTCCTGCGACGAAACGGCCGCGGCCATCGTCGAGAACGGCCGCACCATCGTGTCCAACATCGTGTTCAGCCAGATCGACCTGCACGCGCTCTATGGTGGCGTTGTGCCGGAGATCGCCAGCCGCGCCCATGTGGAGGCCTGCGACCGTGTCATCGACGAGGCGCTCCGGGCGGCGGACATGGCCCTCAACGAGGTCGATGCCCTCGCCGTCACCTGCGGCCCGGGTCTGGTGGGCGCGCTGCTCACCGGCGTCAGCTGCATGAAGGGCCTTTCCTATGCGGCGGACAAGCCCCTCATCCATGTCAACCACATCGAAGGGCATGTCAGCGCGAATTACATCTCCAACCCCGATCTGAAACCGCCGTTTGTATGCCTGGTGGTGTCCGGCGGACACAGCCACATCGTCCGCGTGAACGACTACGGCGACTACACCCTTTTGGGACAGACGACGGATGATGCGGCAGGCGAGGCCTTCGACAAGGCGGCGCGCGTGCTGACGCTCCCGTACCCCGGCGGGCCGCGCATCGATGCGCTGGCGGAGGAGGGCGATCCCCACTACATGTCGCTGCCCCATCCCCACACCCCCGGCCGGTATGATTACTCCTTCTCCGGCATGAAAACGGCCTTCCTCAACGCGGCGAACAAGCTCGAAATGAAGGGCGAACCGCTGCCCAAGGCGGATATGGCGGCATCCTTCCGGTATGCGGTGGTGTCCGCGCTGGTGGAGAAGGCCATCCTTGCCGCGAAGGAGACGAATGCTCCCGCGCTGGCCATGGCTGGCGGCGTATCCGCCAACCGTCTGCTGCGCCGCATAATGCAGGAGGAAGCGGACAAGGCCGGCATCCCCCTGTACATGCCCCGTCTGGACCTCTGCACCGACAACGCGGCCATGATCGGCTCTGCGGCGTACTACCGCCTTCTGCGCGGCGAGATCGCGCCCATGACCCTGAACGCTGTGCCGACGCTTCGTCTGGTCTAAGGGACTTCGTCCCTTTTCTCGCGATTGAGTAGGCTGCACTTACATACAAGTCCCGTGAGGGGGCGTTGTGCGAAGCAAGCCCCAAAGGCTCCCTTGTGTAAAGGGAGCTGTCAGCTTTAGCTGCCTGAGGGAGCGCCGAAACAATGAGCACAAAAGCCGTAGGAGGTCATCCTGATGACGATCTGGATGCGCCGGGCTGGAACCATCGAATGTCACCATCGTTCCGGCCGGTACGGAAATGTCCGCCCCGACCGATCCCTTCGCCGCCTATGAAGAAGCCGTTGCTCCGGCCACACGGCTTGGGGAGATCCTGCAATGGGTGCAGTTGATCCCGATCTTCTTTACCATGCGACGCTGGCTCTTTGCGGCGGATGCTCCCGCATATTCCCGCACAAAGGAGGCATGATCCTCATGAATCGCCGTTTTGCGACCGAAACCTGGCGCGCTGTGAAGTACCTGCTGATCTGCACGGCGGTCAGCCTGCTCCTGGCGCAGCTCAACCTCGTTGCGACCAACGCCGTGCTCGCGGCAGAGGGAATACAGATCGGGCTGGCGCTGTCCGTGCTCGGCTATGCCTACACCTTCCTCAACACGGGCATCTGCACGCTGCTGAACCGCTTTTTCACCTTCCGCGCGACGGAGAAGTGGTATATCGCCCTGCCCCTCATGCTGCTGGCAGCCTTCGGGTGGAATTGGCTGGGCGGCGCGGTGACCACGCTGACGGGCTTGTACGTCAGCATGACGCCCGATCTCGTCGCGCAGCAATCGATGTGGAGGGGCATCCTGTGGGTGGTGGCGAGCTATCTGCTCCAGCGCTGCGCGATCTACGTCCACACGACGGACACCAATGGCTGGTACGCCCGGATGTCCGATCGGCATGGGATGGACGCGAACGAAAACGAATCAGGAGATGACACCGATGAATAAGAATGTGCTGCAAGCGCTCAAGTTTACGTTGTTCAGCATCAGCGCGGGGCTGATCCAGGTGGTCAGCTTTGCCCTTTTCCATGATGTGCTGGGCCTGGAGAGCTACTGGATGAGCTACCTGCCCTCGCTGGTGCTCAGCGTCTTGTGGAATTTCACCTTCAACCGCAAGTATACCTTCAAGCCCACCGACCATGTGGCGCGGGATATGGCGCTCGTGGCGCTGTATTACCTGATCTTCACGCCGAGCACGACCCTTCTGGGGCATGCGCTGGAGGGCGCGGGCTGGCATGCCTGGCTCATCGAGGCGCTGAACATGGTGCTGAACTTCGTGACGGAATTCCTCTATCAGAAGTTCGTGGTCTATCGCGAAAAGTAAAAAGGCAATGAAAAAGGGCCGCATCTCCCGGATGGAGGTGCGGCTTTTATCGTGCCATGGAATCAGGTGTCGTCCGGGGGCGTGTCGGGCGTTTGGCGCTGATAGGCGCGCGGCCCGTACCCCATGACGCTGAGGAACACGCGGGACATATACGCCGGGGAGGAAAAACCGCAGCTGGCGGCGGCGTCCTCCAGGGAAAGCCCCTCGTCCAGGCATCGGCAGACATTGCGGATGCGGCACCGGTGCAGCAGCGTCAGGAAGTTCGCGCCGTACCGCTGGGAAAGCGTGCGGTTCAGCGTGGATCGGCTGATGTGGAAGTGCTCGCAGGCGGATGCGGGCGTGATGGCGTTCATATAATGACTGCGGATGTATTCGTCGATCTGTTCGGACAGGGGGAGGGACTGCAGGGCGATGATATCGATGCTGCTGGCATAGATGACGATCTGCGAGAGCAGGCGCTTGGCGGCCAGAATGGCGGCGCTGTCATACGCGGGCAAAAGCGCATACTGCTCCGCCATGTGCTCCGGATTGGCGCCGGGCGGACAGAAGACTGCCTTGTGCCGGGCGGAGGGGTCGGCCTCGGTGCGCAGCGGCCCGAATGTCAGCTGCCCCAGCAGGATCCCGCGGGAATACACCGGGAAAATGTAGGTGACCAGCCCCGGAAAGGGCGAAAAGCTGCTGGTGGACAGGTGCTGCTCGATCAGCCGGGCGATGGCCTCCGCCTCCAGCGCGGCGGCCTTGCTCTGCAGCGGTGCGGACTGCATGCATGCGCTGAGGTATGCATTGGGTGTGCATGCGGCGGCATCGGCCTCATCGGAGACCTGACGATCCGGATACAGGGACACATAGGCGATGTTCACATGGGTGATGTTGTGGAAGTCATTCAGCAGCATTTGTAGCGAGTGTTCACTGCGCATGGCGTGCTCCTTTTTTGGGGGATCAGGGGCGAAATTCAGCCGGTGAAACGGCCTGAACTGCCAGGATCCTCCAGAAGTGAAGAAATCAAGAAAAATAAAGAATTGCAGGATTGTGCTAAAATGTTGCGCGCCTGTGTATTGCAACGGTCAGTGCAAAATGGTAGAATTAAGATGATAAAAGAACAGGAGAGAAGAAAATACAGGCGTCAACAGGCACATTACAGGACGGGAGAGGGAAGGTTCGGATCACTGCTGACATGCGCGAGATAGTGCGAAGGGGTCATGCCGGTGATGCGGTGGAAGATCCGGGTCATGTAGTTCGCAGAAGGGAAGCCGGAGAAGCGCGCGGCCTCAGCGATGGAGGTGCTGCGGCGGAGGCATTGGCAGACGCTGTCGATGCGCTGGCGGTTGAGCAGCTGGATGAAGGTGCTGTTCAGATCCTTCTGGATGGTATGCTGCAGGGTGGATTTGCTGATGCGGAAGAACCTGCAGGCATCGTCTGTGGTGATGGGTTCGCGGTGGCGAAGCTGGATGAAGAGCAGAATGCGGGTGGACAGCGGCGCGTTGTGATCGCCGAGCATGCAGCTCAGGAAGGTATGCTGGACAACGGTGGACATGATGTGGCCAACGGAGGTCAGCTGCTGCTCATCCATGACGGGGATGGCCTCATACAGGGCCTCCATGTCCGGCACATCCAGCGAAAAATCCCGGTACAGCTGGAATCGCCTCTCGCGGTTCTCCGCCACATTGCCCGGATCGCGGCGCTGGCCGTACATCAGGTATCCCAGCAGCGTGTCCTCATAAAAGATCGGGTACACGCATTCCAGCAGACCGGCGTGGCAGGTGTAGCAGTGCAGATGATCCTTCTGGCTGCCGGCCCGCAGTGCGGCGCGGTCACACTGGTCACAGCGCGCACGGATGTCGGGATAATCCCAGAACCGGCGGCAGAAGCCTTCCCCCGTATCGTTGGAATGAATGACGGGCTGCAGGCTGGTGGCGTCATAAAACGTGGTGGAAATATGGCTCAGCTGGTAGAAATCGTTGATCAGGTCATCCAGCGCGGAATAAATGGGCGCCATGCCGTTCATCGGTGTTCCCCCTTTCACAGCGGCGTGAAAGCCTATTCCCTTTTTTCCATGAAGAGCGGAAAAATCCTGCCGATACGGTGAGATTTCCCCCGGAGGGACGACAGAATGTCAGATCGTCGGGCAATGAGCCTGCACGGATAGAGTCAGAAGGAGGTACCACTGATGAAAAAGCGTATGCTTTCCCTGCTCGCGGCGCTGAGCCTCATGCTGCCGGCTGGTTTCGCCGGCGTCAAGTCCGCCAGGGCGGATGAACTGCCCTACGGCCTGCCCGATTTGGACATCACCAGCGATGTGGTGACCTACCTGACCTGGGACAGCCAGAAGAGCATGGAGAAGGATGCCGCCAACCTGCTGATGCAGGAGGTCTACGGCTGCAAGCTGAAGGTCGTCCGCACGACGTATACGGAGCTGACCTCCAAGGCCACCAACATGACCCTGTCCAACAGCAGTGCCGATCTGATCAAATACCGCGATCAGGATGTGCGCACGTTCATCACCAATGGCGTGGTGGAGGACATGAGCCAGTACATCGACTTCGACAGCGCGCTGTATGCCGCCGTGAAGGATGAGGCATACATCTACGCGGATAAAGGCCGGGTCTACGCCGTGCCGGTCAATGAGATCTACAACGACAACTACCTTTATTACTGGACGAGCTTCTTCGAGGATCAGGGTCTGGAGACCCCGTGGGAATTGTATCAGCAAGGGGATTGGAATTTCACCGCCCTGCGCGAGCTGATGAAGGATCTGACCATCGATGAGGACCGCGACGGCATCGTCGATACCTACGCGCTGGTGCTTCACCCGGGGTATTCCTACCTCATCTGCGGCGAGGATTTTGTCACCTATGATGCGGAGACCGGGATGTATGGCAACAACCTGCGTTCCCCCAAGCTGGCGGAGTATTTTGAATTCCTGTACAACACCGGCACTGCGGGGGACAATACGCGCCTGATGTCCCAGCAGGATCTGACCTGTTTTGCCGCGAAGAACGCGGTCATGATGCTGGGCGCGTCCTGGACGCTGGGGGCCGAGTATTATCAGGATATCCTGGATGGCCGCATGGGCGTTGCGCCTGCGCCCCATCTGGACAGCAATGATGTCAACTATGTCCGCGGCCGCGTGGATTACTTCTGGGTCGGCAAAAATGCTTCCAATATCAACGGTGCGCTGGCTTACCTGGCCTGCTGCCGTGCGCTGGAGGAAAACGAAGGCCTGGCGGATGAGCTGAAGGCGCGCGCGGGCCTGGAAGTGATCCAGTGGCCGGAGGAGATCCAGGCGATCCTGGATGAAATGAATGATCCGGAGAAGTTCACGATCATGCTGCCCTGGTTCACCAGCGTGGGCACCTGGGCGGACGATACCTTCGGCTATTGGAACCTGACTGCGCAGATCACCGAATGGGAAGTGCCATGGCAGAATATTGTGGAGCAGCAATATCCGCTCCTGCAGGATTCCATCAACCAGGTCAATGGCGCATACAGCGCAGAATGACGCGCTGAAGGATACACATGGCGACACGACAACTCAGAAAGGACGGTATCCCCATGATGAAGCGTATTCTTTCTCTGCTTGCAGCCTTGACCCTCATGCTGCCCGCGGGGCTGATGGTCAAGACCGCCAGGGCGGATGAACTGCCCTACGGCCTGCCCGAGCTGGACATCACCAGCGATGTGGTGACCTACCTGACCTGGGACAGCCAGAAAAGCATGGAGACCGACGCTGCCAACCTGCTGATGCAGGAGGTCTACGGCTGCAAGATCAAGGTCGTCCGCACGACTTTCGGCGAGATCACCGGCAAGGCCATGAACATGCGCCTGTCCAACAACAGCCCGGATCTGATCAAGTTCCGCGATCAGGACGTGCTGACCTTCATCAACAACGATGTGGTGGAGGACATGACCCCCTACCTGGACTTCGACGGCCCGCTGTATTCCGGCGTGAAGGACGAAGCGCTCATGCATGCCCAGAAGGGCAAGGTCTACGCCGTGCCGATCAACGAGATCTACAACAACAACTACATCTACTACTGGACGAGCTTCTTCGAGGATCAGGGTCTGGAGACCCCGTGGGAGCTGTATCAGCAGGGCGACTGGACCTTCTCCGCGATGCGCGAAATGATGAAGGATTTGACCATCGATGAGGACCGCGACGGCGTCATTGACACCTACGCCCTGGTGCTCAACACCATCTACTCCTACCTCATCTCCGGCGAGGACTTTGTCGCCTATGACGCCGAGACCGGCCTGTATAGCAACAACCTGCGCTCTCCTGCGCTGGCGGAGTATTTCGAGTTCATCACCAATACCGGTTCCGCCGGCGACAACACCCGCATGATGTCCCAGGAGGACATCAGCTGCTTCTCCGCCAAGAATGCCGTCATGATGCTCGGCCAGGCCTGGACGCTGGGCTCCACCTATTATGAGGACATCATGGCGGGCCGCATCGGCATCGCCCCCGCCCCCCGCATGGACAGCGCGGATGAGAACTACGTCCTGGGCCGCGTGGACTACTTCTGGGTCGGCAAGGACACCGCCAACATCAACGGCGCCCTGGCTTACCTGGCCTGCTGCCGCGTGATCGAGGAGAACAAGGAGCTGGCCAATGAGCTCAAGGCCCGCGTGGGCGGCACCGTGATCGACTGGCCGGACGAGATCCAGGAAGTCATCGACGAGATGAACGACACGGAGAAGTTCAAGATGCTGCTGCCGGTGTATTCCAGCGTCGGCACATGGGGCAACGACAACAACGGCTACTGGAGCATGGCGACCCAGATCACCGAATGGGAGACGCCCTGGCAGACCCTCGTGGAGGAGCATTATCCGCTCCTGCAGGACTCCATCAACCAGGCCAACGGCATGTACAGTGCGCAGTGACCGCACTGGCACACGATATGAATGAAAGGATGGTATCCCCATGAAAAAACGGATCCTCTCGCTGCTCGCAGCTCTGACCCTCATGCTGCCGGCCGGTTTCGCGACCGTCAAGACCGCCAGGGCGGATGAACTGCCCTATGGCCTGCCCGAGCTGGACATCACCAGCGATGTGGTGACTTACCTGACCTGGGACAGCCAGAAGAGCATGGAAAAGGACGCTGCCAACCTGCTGATGCAGGAGGTCTACGGCTGCAAGATCAAGGTCGTCCGCACGACCTTCACGGAGATCACCTCCAAGGCCACCAACCTGACGCTGTCCAACAGCAGCACCGACCTGATCAAGTTCCGCGACCAGGATGTGCTGACCTTCATCAACAACGGTCTGGTGGAGGACATGACGCCCTATCAGGATCTCTACGCCGGTCTGGAGTATGAGGCGAATGCCCATGCGCAGAAGGGCAAGATCTACGCCATGCCCATCAACAAGATCTACAACAACAACTACATCTTCTACTGGACGAGCTTCTTTGATGATCAGGGCCTGGAGACCCCGTGGGAGCTGTATCAGCAGGGCGACTGGACCTTCTCCACGATGCGCGAGCTGATGAAGGACCTGACCATCGATGAGGATCGCGACGGTATCATCGATACCTACGCCCTGGTGCTCCATCCCATCTACTCCTACCTCATCTCCGGCGAGGATTTCGTCTCCTATGACGCCGAGACCGGCCTGTATAGCAACAACCTGCGTTCCCCCAAGCTGGCGGAGTACTTCGAATTCCTGTACAACACCGGCACCGCTGGCGATAACACCCGCCTGATGTCCCAGCAGGATATCAACTGCTTCGCCGCCAAGAACGCCGTGATGATGCTCGGCCAGCAGTGGACGATGGGCTCTGAATACTATGAGGACATCGTGGAAGGTCGCATGGGCATCGCTCCCGCCCCCCGCATGGACAGCACCGACACCAACTATGTCCGCGGCCGCGTGGACTACTTCTGGGTCGGCAAGAATGCCTCCAACATCAACGGCGCCCTGGCGTATCTGGCCTGCTGCCGCGTGATCGAGGAGAACAAGGAGCTGGCCAACGAGCTGCGCATCCGCGCCGGTCAGGAACCGATCGAATGGCCCGATGAGGTGCAGGAGATCATGGACGAAATGAACGACACGGAGAAGTTCACGATGCAGCTGCCGCTGTATTCCAGCGTCGGCACCTGGGGCGATGACACCTACGGCTTCTGGGATCTGTCCGCGCAGATCACCGAATGGGAAGTGCCGTGGCAGACCATTGTCGAGCAGCACTATCCGCTCCTGCAGGATTCCATCAACCAGGTCAACAACGCACAGTAATTTCAGCACCGGATACGCCGGATGGCAGCATGCGGCGTATCCGGCCTGGATCCCCCAAAGACGATGAAAAGGTAGGACTTTTGTCTGATGATGAAGCTGATCGCGCTGGTGCTGGCGGCTCTGCTGCTGGCCGCGCCCGCATATGCAACGCCGCAAAACGGCGAACAGGTCACCCTGGCGACGGTGGACTATGATGAACTCTACTGGGGACATGCGCTGAGCTACACCCGCGTGATCGAGCTGCAGCACAGCGGCGAGAACAACGGGACGCTGATCGCCACCTATGAACTGGCTACGTCCGGACTGCATATCGCCAAGCCCGGCTACAACATCCACGTCAGCCGGGATGGCGGCTCCACCTGGGAGAAGGTCGCCACCGTGCGCGAGAAGGCCGCGGCGGTCCAGTCCGAGTGGCAGCCCTTCCTGTTTGAACTGCCCTGCCAGATCGGCAGCATGCCTGAAGGCACGCTGATCCTGGCGGCCTGCTCCGTCGATGCGGGCCATGCCAAGCAGTCCGTGCTGCGTCTCTACCGCAGCTATGACATCGGCCAGACCTGGGAACAGTACGGCACGATCGCCACGGGCGGAGGCAGCACCGGCGTGTGGGAGCCCTTCCTGATGGTGCTGCCGGATGGCCGCCTGGCCTGCTACTACTCCGACTGCACCGAGCATGACATCCACAGCCAGAAGCTGGTCATGAAGATCTCCGAGGACGGCGAAACCTGGGGCGATGTGATCGATATCGTTGCGCTGGAAGACCGCGTGCTGCGTCCCGGCATGGTCACTGTTGCGCAGATGAACGACGGCCGCTACATCATGACCTACGAGATGTGCAATGAGGTCGATCCGAACTGCGGCAACCCGGTGTACTACCGCTACTCTGCGGACGGCATCAACTGGGGCGACCCGAAGGAGCCCGGCATCAAGCTGGTGACCGATACCGGTGCGGTGCCCGGTTCCGCGCCGTATGTGGCGTATGTGCCGGATTATGGCGAGCATGGCCTCCTCCTGGTGACTTCCACGTTCCAGAGCCCCGGCAGCAGCAAGGGCAATGTGATCTACATCAACGACCAGCTTGGTGCGGAGGGCGCATGGAAGTCCTGGTATCTGGGCAAGAATTATCGCCGGTATGACGGCTACAGCCACGCCATTTTCCCCGCGGCGGATGGCCGCACGGCGTATTTCGTCAACAATATCGAAGACAGTGCCTCTGAACAGGGGTATGCGAAGATGATCTTCGTCCGCTATACCTTCGAGGATGACTTCCTGAAGTGATATTTGCGGACGCAGCGAAAGGGAAGGGAAGACCGGTGATCAAGAAGCTGATCGCAGGCGCGGCAGCCGCGCTGCTGACCGTGACGATGGCCTGCGCGGCCCCCATGGACGGGCAGCGCGTCACGGTGGCCACGGTGGACTATGACGAAATGTATTGGGATCCGGGCATCAACTACACCCGCGTGATCGAGCTGCAGCACAGCGGCGAGAACAACGGGACGCTGATCGCCACCTATGAACTGGCCACGTCCGGCCTGCACATCGCCAAGCCCGGATACAACATCCACATCAGCCGGGATGGCGGTTCCACCTGGGACTATGTCACCACCGTGCGCGAAAAGGCCGCGGCGGTCCAGTCCGAGTGGCAGCCCTTCCTGTTTGAACTGCCCTGCGCGATCGGCGACATGCCTGAAGGCACGCTGATCCTGGCGGCCTGCTCCGTCGATGCGAGCCATGCCCGGCAGACGGCGCTACGCCTCTACCGCAGCAGTGACATCGGCCAGACCTGGGAACAGTACGGCACGATCGCCACGGGCGGCGGCGAAAAGACCGGCGTGTGGGAGCCCTTCCTGATGCTGCTGCCCGATGGCCGCCTGGCCTGCTACTACTCCGACTGCACCGACCGGGAGAACCACAGCCAGAAGCTGGTCATGAAGATCTCCGAGGACGGCGTCACCTGGGGTGATGTGATCGACATCGTGTCCCTGGAGGATCGCCAGCTGCGTCCTGGCATGGCCACGGTGGTGCAGATGAACGACGGCCGCTACATCATGGCCTACGAGATGTGCCATGAGGCCGATCCGAACTACGGAAATCCGATCTACTACCGCTATTCTGCGGATGGCATCAACTGGGGCGACCCGAAGGATCCCGGCCTGAAGGTCGTGACCAATACCGGCGCGATGCCCGGTTCCAGCCCGTATCTGGCGTATGTGCCTTCCTACGGCGAAAACGGCCTCCTCCTGATGACGGCGTGTTTCCAGCGCCCCGGTCAGCTGGAGGATAACCTCCTCTACGTCAATGATGACCTGGGCGATCCCGATGCATGGCGTACCTGGACGCTGCCCGACAGCCGCGACCGCGAGAAGGGCGGCTACAGCCATGCGCTCTTCATCGCGGCGGATGAGCAGACGCTCTACTTCGTCAACAATGTGCCCGATCCGGACTCCGAGCAGGGGTTCACGAAGATGATCTTCATCCGCTACCGCTTTGAGGATGGGGCGCTGAACAAGTAAGAACGAGCACTGGATGGACCGAAAAAGAAGGTGAAGGTTTGGTGATCAGGAAGATGATCGCAGCAACGCTCACAGCGGCCCTGCTGACCACCGCGGCGGCCTGTGCGGAACCGGAATACGGTGAGCATGTCACGGTCGCGACGGTCAACTACGAAGAGAAGTACGTCAGTCCGGCGATCCAGTATACCCGCGTGATCGAGCTGCAGCACAGCGGCGAGGACAACGGGACGCTGGTGGCAACCTATGAGCTGTTCGGCGGCTCCGGGAAGCCCGGCTACAACATCCACGTCAGCCGGGATGGCGGATCCACCTGGGAGATGGTCACCAGGGTCTGCGAGGAATCCCCCGACCTGCAGTCGGAATGGATGCCCTTCCTCTTTGAGCTGCCCTGTCCCATCGGCGACATGCCCGAAGGCACGCTGATCCTGGCGGCCTGCTCGATGGATGCGGCGCGCGTGGAGATCACGGCGCTCCAGCTCTACAGGAGCAATGACATCGGCCACACCTGGGAGGAATTCGCCACGGTGGCGGAGGGCGGAGGCGGTTCCGCCGGCGTGTGGGAGCCCTTCCTGCTCGTGCTGCCCGATGGCCGGCTGGCCTGCTACTACTCCGACTGCACAGAAGGGGAGAAGCACAGCCAGAAGCTGGCCATGAAGATCTCCGCCGATGGTGTGAACTGGGGCGAGGCCAGCGATGTGGTCGCCCTGGACGACCAGACGCAGCGCCCGGGCATGGTCACCGTGGCGCGCATGAATGACGGCCGCTACATCATGTCCTATGAGATGTGCAATGCGGAAAACCCCAACTGCGGCAACCCGGTGTACTACCGCTTCTCGGCGGATGGCATCGACTGGGGCGATCCGGCGGATCCCGGCGTCAAGCTGGTTACCCAGACCGGCGATGTGCCTGGCTCCAGCCCATATGTGGCCTATGTGCCCGGCTATGGTGATCAGGGCCTCCTGCTGGTGACCTCCGCCTTCCAGACCCCTGGCACCAGCAAGGGCAATGTGGTCTACATCAACGATCAGCAGGGCGATCCGGACGCCTGGCAGACCTGGTATCTGCCCAAGCGCTACCGCAGGGTCGGCGGATACAGCCATGCGATCTTCCCCGCGGCGGATGGCCGCACGGCCTACTTCGTCAACAATGTGCCTGACAGCAACTCCGACAAGGGCTATACGCAGATGATCTTCCTCCGCTACCGTTTTGATGATGATTTCCTGGCGAACTGACGGACTCGTTTGAAACCCATGACAAATGGGTGAAAAAATAGAAAGGAAGGTATCCCCATGAAGAAACTCATCGCTCTCGTTTTGTGTCTGGCTGCCCTGCTGTGCACGGCTCTGGCCGAGGACACGGCTCCTGTCTTCACTGAAAACTTCGAAGGTGAGACCCATCAGCTCCGCCTGGCGGAAGGCACCGATGGCTGCGTGATCGAGGTGCAGGAGGAAGAAGGCAACAAGTACCTGCATGTCGTGACCAGCAGCGGCGAAGAGGCCAATGGCTACGTTCAGGTGCTCTTTGGACCTGAAGTGCGCAACTTCGACCTGTCCCTGCGTGTGCGCCCCTTCATCAAGAATGGTGACTACAACTGGATGAAGGTCGTCATGCGCGCGCTGGACGGCCAGAGCACCGCCGGCTACGAGAATGAAGCGTACCTGTTCAACATCTGGGAGTGGCGCGGCTGCTTTGTCATCAAGAGCCTGGAGCATCGCCAGTCCGAGAGCAGCATCCTGGTGGAGAATCAGGACTTCTGGTTCGACAACGGCACCTGGTACACCATCAATGTGGAAGCGCGCGACACCAACTTCAAGGTGTATGTGGATGGCGAACTGTGCGTTGAGTACACCGACGAAAAGGATCTGCGTCCCGAAGGCATCTTCACCCTGTGCTCCTGGGGCGTGAACTTCGACGTGGACGACATCAGCATCGTTTCCTACGACGAGCCCAAGGCCGAGACCGAGGAAGCCGAGGCGTCCGCTGAGACCGCTGAGACGGAGACCGCTGAATTCGACGGCAACCTCCTGCCCCTGATCACCGCTGAGGCCGGTCTGGTGGAGCACAAGGAAGACGGCAGCGTCCGCATCGCTGGCCGCAATGCCGACAACACCGGCGACGCCTACACCGATACCTGGCACATCCTGCAGCGCAAGGTCAGCGACTTCGAGCTGAGCTTCGACTACATCCCCCAGCTGGTGGAGTGGAACATGGACCGTGTCTGCTTCCGCTGCGCCGGTGACGAAAATGGCTGGAACCAGTATCAGCTGCTGCTCTTCGGCAGCAACCACAAGGAGAACGAGGTCGGCCTGCGCCTGGTCAAGGGCGAAGCGCTGGACAATGCCTTCGCGCAGTATGCCTGCACGTTCGAAAAGGGCAAGAGCTACGAGTTCAAGCTGGCTGTGAAGGGCAACAATGTCAAGGTCTACATGGATGAGGCGCTGGTGATCGACGTGGATCTGCCCACGGGCGAGACCTCTGAGTACCGCGACATGTACATCGGCGAAGGCGACTTCCAGTTCATCTCCTGGGCGGGCGACTTCACCATGACCCACCTGGACCTGGTGGAGACCGAGGCTGAGTAAGGCGGAAATGGCCGCCCAGCATCGGGGCCGCATGAATACCTGATGCCAATTTGTCCGGGCGGCGTGGGGCAGCTGACAGCGTCACCCTGCGCCGCCCAATTTTTATCCAGTCCGAGAGGAGTGTACGACATGCGGAAGAACAGCCGCTGCACAAAGATGTGTCTCCGCGCACTGCTGCTGGCCGTGATGGCTGCGCTGCTGATCACCAGCGGCCTTGCGGAGGAGGGCGCTTATACCTTCACTTATCGCAGTGGCGGTTATGCAGCATATCATCAGCAGTATCAGGACATGGCGCAGCCGCTGCGGGAGATTGCAATCCGCGGCGCAGATGGCGTGCCGGAGGATGGCACGTCCTGCACGGTGCAGATGCTTGACGGCCGTGAGGCGCTGATCTTGGATGGAATAAAGGGTAGCGTGAGCTGGACGTTCAATGTGGAAGAGAGCGGCCGCTATGCGCTGGAAGTGACCTACTACGCCCTGGAAGGGCATGGCAATGCACCGGAATATGAACTGAGTATCGATGGGGAGATCCCCTTCACGGAGGCCCAGCAGCTGCAGCTGACGCGTCTGTATCGCGACAGCGTGGCCGTCTTCGCCCAGGATCATGCGGGCAATGACCTCCGTCCCTCGCAGGAGGAAATCAAGACCTGGCAGACATCGGACTTTTATGACGTGAACGGCTATGTCAACGGCAGCTTCCGCTTTGCGCTGGAGGCTGGCGAGCATACGCTGACCCTGGCGGCCGTGCGTGAGCCCGTCGCCATCGCGGCCCTGCGCTTCCATAACGAGGCGGAGGCCCCTACCTACGAAGAATACAGCGCATCCCATGCCGGAAAGGCTGCGGACGCTGATGCCATCATCATTCAGGCGGAACATGCCCTGAACAAGACCTCCACCCAGCTTTATCCCATCAGCGACCGCTCCGACCCGATGACCTATCCCTCCGATGCCGTGGCCAAGAAGCTCAACTGCATCGGCGGCGAAAACTGGGCGACGGCGGATCAGTCCATCACCTGGGCGTTTGAGGTCCCTGCGGACGGCCTGTATCAGATCACCTGGCGCGCCAAGCAGAATTTCCTGCGCGGCATGCTGGTCTACCGCGATGTCAAGATCGACGGTCAGACCCTCTTTGCGGAAATGGAGCAGGTGGCCTTCCCCTACAGCGTATCCTGGCAGACCATCACCCTGGGCGGCGAGGACGCGCCCTATGCCATCTACCTGACCAAGGGCACGCATACCCTGACCATGACCCCCACCACCGGCGATCTGGCCGAACTGATGAGCCGCGTGGACTCCGTGGTGGATGCACTCAACACCCTGTACCGGCGCATCATCATGATCACCGGCACAACGCCCGACCTGTACCGCGACTACTTCCTGCAGGATTCCATTCCCGGCCTGACGGAGAACATGAGCCTTCTGGCCCGGGAACTGCGCGCGGTGGAGGGCGAGGTCAGCGAAATGACCGGCTACAGCGGCACGGAGGCGGCTTCACTGCTGCGCCTGGCGGAGCAGCTGGAGAGCTTCGTGGCGCGCCCCGGTACCATCCCCGGACGCCTGAGCACCTTCCGAGACAATATCGTCACCATCAGCGCATGGGTGCAGAATATCAGCAAGCAGTCCCTGCAGCTGGATGTGATCTACATCACCCCGACGGGCGCCAAGGTGCCGCGCACGCGATCCAACCTGTGGGAGAACATCGTCTATCAGGCGGAGGCGCTGATCGGCTCCTTCACCGCGGACTATGAGACTGTCGGCAACAGCGGCGAGGGCGATGTGGTGATCGATGTGTGGATCTCCTCCGGCCGTGACCAGGCGGAGGTGCTCAAGGAGCTCATCGATGCGGACTTCACCCCCCAGACCGGCATCGGCGTCAATGTCGCCATCGTGCAGAGCGGCTTGATGCAGGCCGTCATGGCGGATGCCGGCCCCGACGTCACCATCATGCTCGGCCGCGGCGATCCGGTCAACTACGCCCTGCGCGGTGCGGTGCTGCCCCTGGACGGCTTTGACGGCTTCGATGAGCTGACAGCGGAATACATGCCCGGCGCGATGGAGCCGTTCTACTGGAACGGCCACTATTGGGGCCTGCCCAATTCCCAGAATTTCTACGTCATGTTCTACCGCACGGATGTGTTCGAAGAGCTCGGCCTGCAGGCCCCCGACACCTGGAATGACCTGCTTCTGGTGGCCGAGACCCTTCAGCGCAACAATATGAATATCGGCCTGCCCTATACGTCGCTGGATGCGTATCAGTCCGTCTCCACGGGTATCGGCGGCACGACGCTCTTCCCCACGCTGCTGCTGCAGACGGGGGTGGGGCTGTACAGCGAGGATCGCCTGACGACCACCCTGGATACCCCCGGCGCGCTGAGCGCATTCAAAAAGTGGACGTCCCTGTATACGCAGTATGGCTTCCCGCTGTATAAGGATGACTTCAACCGCTTCCGCTCGGGCGAGATGCCCCTGGTGATCACCAACTACACCTTCTACAGCCAGCTGAAGACCGCCGCGCCGGATATCCGCGGCCTGTGGGCGATGGCGCTCATCCCCGGCACGGAGCAGGCGGACGGCACGATCAGCCATGCCACGGCGGCCTCGGGCACGGCCGGCATGATCCTCTCCACGACGGATGAGGCGCAGGCGAGCTGGGAATTCCTGAAGTGGTGGAATTCCTGCGAAACGCAGATCGCCTACGGGCAGCAGATCGAGAATGTGCTGGGCGCGGCAGGCCGGTATAATCCGGCGAATGTGGAGGCCATGGAGGGCCTGCGCTGGTCGGGCGAGGAGCTGGAGACCATCATGGAGCAGTGGAGCTATGTGGTGGAACTGCCGGAGCTGCCGGGCAGCTACTACGTCTCCCGCAATATCGACAACGCTTTCAAGGAAGTCTACTACGACCAGGCCAACGCCCGCGAAACGCTGAACTACTGGACGAAGCAGATCAATGAGGAGCTGGAACGCAAGCGCAATGAGTTTGCGGTCAGCACGGATGGAGGTGAAAAGCCGTGAGCAAGTCGGGAACGATCAAGGAGATCCGCAAGAACTGGCAGAACTACGCGCTCATGGCGCCGTTCCTGATCCTGTTTTCCCTTTTCACGCTGATCCCGATCATCTATTCCGTGGTGATGAGCTTCACCAACTTCAACATTTTCACCACCCCTACCTTTGTCGGCTGGGATAACTACCTGCGCATGTTCTTCGATGACGATGTGTTCATCATCGCCATCCGCAATACCCTCATTTTCGCCCTGGTGACGGGCCCTGTCAGCTATGCGCTGTGCTTCATCTTCGCCTGGCTGATCAATGAGCTGCGGCCGAAGGTGCGCGCGGTGGTCACGCTGATCTTCTATGCGCCGGTGCTGTCCGGCACGGCCTTCACGGTGTGGAGCTTCATCTTCAGCGCGGACTCCTACGGTCTGCTCAACGGCTGGATGATGAGCCTGGGCCTCCTGCGGGAGCCCATTGGCTGGCTGACCGACACCCAGTACATCCTGGCGGTGGTCATCTTCGTCCAGCTGTGGATGAGCCTTGGCACTGGCTTCCTGTCCTTCATCGCCGGTCTGCAGGGCGTGGATCGCTCCCTGTATGAGGCCGGTCTGGTGGACGGCGTACACAATCGCTTCCAGGAACTGTGGTACATCACCCTGCCGGTGATGAAGCCCCAGCTGCTCTTCGGCGCGGTGATGCAGATCGTGTCGTCCTTCTCCGTGGCGGATGTGTCGATCCGCCTGGCGGGTTTCCCCTCCACCCAGTATGCGGCGGAGACGCTCGTCACCCATATCATGGACTATGGCACCGTGCGCTTTGAGATGGGCTATGCCTGCGCGCTGGCGTGCTTCCTGTTCGTGCTGATGTATGCCTCGAACAAACTCGTGACTGCCGCGCTGAACCGCGTGGGCCGCTGAGGAGGAGATGCGATATGAAGAAAAAGAATCCAGGCACCTCCGGCAAGGTGGTGGGGGTGGGTCGCCAGACCCGGTCCCGCGCGGGCAACTTCCTCGTCGCGCTGATCCTCTTCATCTGCGGCGCGGTGCTGGCGCTCCCGCTGGTCTATGCGGTGGTCAATGCCTTCAAGCCCTTTGATGAACTGTTCATCTTTCCGCCGCGGCTGTATGTGGTCAACCCCACCTGGGATAATTTCATCGACCTGATGGCCATGTGCTCCAACACCTGGGTGCCTTTCACCAAGTATCTGTTCAACAGCCTGTCCACCACGGTGGCGGCCACGGTGCTGATGGTCATCATCTCGGCCATGTGCGCCTATCCGCTGGCGAAGAACCGCTTCCCCGGGCGCGCGGGCATCTTCGGCACCATCGTCACGGCGCTGCTCTTCGTCCCTGCGGTCACCTTCCTGCCCCAGTACCTCATCATTGCCAAGCTGCACATGATCGATACCTACTGGGCGCTGGTGCTGCCGACCCTGGGCACGACGCTGGGCGTCTTCCTGATGAAGCAGTTCATGGAGCCGCTGCCGGATGCGCTGATGGAAGCGGCCCGCATCGACGGCTGCACGGAATTCGGCATCCTCTTCCGCATCGTGATGCCGGTGGTCAAGCCGGCGTGGATGACGCTGGTGATCTTCACCTTCCAGAGCGTGTGGAACAACAACGGTGCGTCCCAGTTCGTGTTCAAGGAGAGCATGCGCACGCTGCCGATCCTGCTGTCGCAGATCGTTTCTTCCGGCACGATCGCCCGCGCTGGCGTTGGTTCCGCCGCGACCGTGGTGCTCATGCTCCCGCCCATCATCCTCTTTGTGATCGGGCAGTCCTCCGTGGTGGAGACGATGGCTTCGGCCGGTATTAAAGAATGAGGGAGGCGCATCAGAGATCATGCTGAAAAGAGTGTTCATCCTTTGGCTGACGCTGTGCATCCTTGTGCTTCCTGCCTCGGCGGAGACACCGTATGCCGGCTACAATTACGACGCATGGGGTCAGAGCGTCCCGGCCCCCAACAGCTATCTGCCCGTGTGCGCCCTGGATATGGCGCAGACCGGCACACCGCTCAAGGCGCCCTCCGACGTCTTTGTCTGGAACAATGAACGCATCTACATTTCTGACACGGGCAATGACCGCATCCTCGTGCTGGATACAGACTATGCGCTGGTGCGGGAGATCAAGGGCTATACCGATGCTGCAGGAGAGGGGAAGATTAAATCCCCCGCGGGCATCTTCGTGGATCAGCAGGGGATGCTCTACATCTGCCTGCCGACGGAGAATCGGGTGATCGTCCTGGATGAAAACGACACGCTGGTGCGCCAGTATGGCCGCCCGGAGACCAATCTGCTGGAGGACACGGCGGAATTCAAGCCCATCAAGGTGCTTGCAAACCAGCTCGGCACGGTGTTCGTGCTGCCTCAGGGGCTCTACCTGGGTGCGGTGATGTATGACGGGCGCGGCGAATTCCTCGGCTTCTACGGCGCGAACAATGTCACCGTGACCGTCGATGTGCTGATGGATTATATGTGGAAGCAGATCCTCACCCAGGAGCAGGTCGACAGTATGGCGCACTATGTGCCCGTGCAGTATGCCTCCTTCGACATCGACAGCAGCAATTTCATCTACACCTGCACCAATGAAAGCTCCACCACCTACAACGAGATCAGCAAGCTGAATTCCCTGGGCGACAATGTGCTCATCAGCTACACCCGCAATGTGGTCTCGCAGACGAACAACTACGGCGATCTGGAGCAGGAGGTCTACCTGGGACAGATGCAGGATACCCGCTTTGTGGATCTGGCCATCCACGACAATGAGCTGTTCTACGCGCTGGACAAGACGCGCGGCCGCGTGTTCGTCTATGACCAGGAGAGCCATCTGCTGAGCGTCTTCGGCGGATCGGGCGAGCAGCTCGGCACCTTCAACACCCCTGTGGCGGTGGACACCATCGGCCAGCAGGTGCTGGTGCTGGATCAGGAAAAGAGCTCGCTGACCGTGTTCGAGCGGACTTATTACGGTGAATTGGTGGAAAACGCAGTGCTGCTGTATATCGATGGCCTGTACCAGGAGGCGCGCGCCCTCTGGGAAGAGGTGATCCTCTATAACGTCAACTGTGAGCTGGCGTACATCGGCATCGGCAAGGCGCTGTATGAAGAGGGCGAATACAAGGAAGCGATGCATTACTTCAACCTGGGATACGACCGCGAGGGATATTCCCGTGCGTTTGAGGAGTATCGCATGGAGGTGGCGCGCCAGTTCTTTCCGGTGCTGTGTACAGCGCTGGTGGCGCTGGTGGCGGCGCTGAAGATCGGCGGCAAGATCCGCCGGCACCGCACCGGAAGGAGGGAGCAGGCGTGAAGCACTGGAAGCGGATCCTCAAGGTCATGGGGCATCCGTCGGCGGAGCTGTATGAGCTCAAGCACTACAAGCTCTGGCCCATCTGGCCGACGATCGTCATCCTGCTGAGCTGGTATGCGGTGGAGATCCTCTCCGCCTACGGGACGAATTTCAAGTTCAACTACCGCAATCTGACCGAGATCAACATCCTCTACAACCTGGGTGCGACCATCGGGCTGTATCTGCTCTTCACCGTGGTGAACTGGGCTGTGACGACGCTGATGGACGGCAAGGGTAAGCTGCGGGAGATCTTCTGTGCATGCTCCTATGCGCTCCTGCCCTATGTGGTAGGCAAGCTCTGCGCGGTCGCCCTGAGCCATGTCATCACCATGGAGGAAGGCACCTTCATCACCATCATCGAGGCGGTGGCACTGCTCTACACCGTGTTCCTCTTCATGGCGGCGATGATGACCATTCACGATTATTCGCTGTCCAAGGCGGTCTTCAGCGTCCTGCTCAGCGCGGCGGGCATCGTGTTCGTGTTGTTCCTGCTGGTGCTGTTCTTCGGCCTGATGCAGCAGGTGACGCTGTTTGCGCAGACCATCTATATGGAACTGCAGCTGCGCAGGTAAGGAGGAAGGTATGAAAAAAGTCAGACGAATGCTGTATATCCTCCTGGCGGTGGCTGTATGCGTCGCTGCGGCGGTGATGCTCTTCCAGCTGGGGCTGATCGGCGGTTTGTCCGCCCAGCTGCCGCCGATGGAATACGCACAGGGCCGCGCGGTAGGGGAGGAGATCCCCTGCGGCAAAAAAGGCACGGAAGAATTCACCCTCCTGGCGGAAAATGGCGATCTCGCCCTGTATCTGCGCACGTCGGACGCCAACTTCTACGTCCGGACTGCATCTGGCGAATGCTGGTACGCCTTCCCCCCGGAAGGCGCGGATAGCTGGGCGCGCGGCGTCTATAAGACGGAGATGGTCTCCTCGCTGATCATCAACTACATCGACCTGACCCAGAGCGAATCCGTCAAGAAGAACAGCCAGGCGGCCAGCGTGCAGAAGAACACCTTCACCCTCTGGCAGGTGGAGAATGGCTTCCGCGCGGATTACACCTTCAAGGATGGCAGCATGACCATCCCGGTGGAGGTCACGCTGGAGACGGATCACCTGAACGTCCGGATCATTACGGGCGAGATCGAAGAAGAGGAACCGGAAAAGTATATCCTGAGCAATGTGCGCCTCCTGCCGTACTTCGGCGGCGGTGCGGCGACGGATGAAGGCTATGTGTTCGTGCCGGATGGACAGGGTGCGCTGATGCACATCAACAACGGCAAGGGCAATGCCGAGAGCTACAAGGCGGCAGTGTATGGCGATAATGCCTCTACCACGCAGATGTTCGCCACCACCCAGCGATACCGCGTGACGATGCCCGTCTTCGGCGTGAAGCGCAATGACGGCGCCTTCCTTGCGGTCATCACCGGCGGCGAGAATGCGGCCTACATCAACGCCATGCCCAGCTATCAGAACACCTCCTACACCAATGTGTGGGCGGAATACAAGCTCCGCTTCACCGACAGCTACATCCTGGATGCGACCAGCAACCGCGGCCAGACCATCACCCTGTATCAGGATGATGCGATCGAAGTGGCCCAGTGCGAACAGCGGTATTACTTCCTGGATGGCGAACAGGCGGATTACAGCGGCATGGCGGCCTGCTACCGCGCATATCTGCTGGAAGAGGGCGGTCTGAAGGAGCAGGACACGGATGACACCGTGCTCTTCATGGATCTGTATGCCGCCGTCGTCCGCGAGGAGAATGTGCTGGGCATTCCGGTGGAACGCCAGCGGCAGCTGTCCGGCCTGACGGATGTGCTCCAGCTGTATGAGCGGCTGCGCACGCAGATCAGCGGCGGCATCCGTCTGCGCGTGAATTCCTGGTCGAAGGAGCGCCTCAAGGGCAAGCTCGACACGGAATTGACCTGGGCGGCGGGCAACAGCTGGGAGGACTGGCAGCGCCTGGCCTCCGCCATGGCGGAGAACGGCGATACGGCCACCCTCGCAGTGGGGCTCATCGACTATGAAAAGGGCGGCAACGGTATCGTGCCCATCCGCGATTCCGCCATGGCCCTCTCCGGTTCTCCGGCATTCCAGTATGCATTCAAGCTCAGCACCCGCATGCGCGATGAGGATGACCGCGGCTATCTGCTGCATCCGGCGCTGCTGCCCCATACGGCACAGCAGGTGGGCGATGCGCTGGAAAAGCGGCAGGTCAGCAGCATTTCGCCCGATCTGGCGGCGCAGACGCGCTACGGCAGCTATGGCAAGAACAGCGCCTATCCTGAACAGACGCAGCAGACCATCAGCGATGTGCTGGCGGACTTCAGCAAGGGCGGCGAAGTGGTGCTCGATACTCCCAATGCCTTCGTGCTGCAGTATGCAGCCTATGCGGCCAACACGCCATCCGGCGCCAGCCAGTGGGATGTGCTGGACGAGAGCGTCCCCTTCCTGCAGATGGTCTATGGCGGCCTGCTGGGCTATGCGGGGGAAAGCGTCAACCTGAGCGCGGATCCTGCCGGTGCAGCCCTGCATGCCATCGCCACCGGGGAAGCGCTCCATTATGAGCTGATCACCGGCGATGCGGAGCGGCTCATCGACACCGACCTGAACCGGCTCGTCAGCGCCCGCCTGGTGCTGTGGGAGCCCAAAGTGCAGGAGGCGGTCAGCCAGGTCGAGGCTGCCCGCGCCATCACCGGCGGTTCCCGGCTGGTACATTTCACCTGGCTGAGCGAAAAGGCCTCCGTATCCGTGTTTGAAAATGGCGCAGAGCTGTGCGTCAACGCAGGAAAGTCCGCCATCATGTGGGACGGCCTGGAAGTGCCCGGCATGACCTGGTGCAGCAGAGGGGAGGTATCGCAGTGATCCTGAAACGCAAAAAGCGCAGGAGCCTGGAGCGCAGGCGCGCAAGGGCAGGCCTGCTGTTCATCCTCCCGTGGTTGATCGGCTTCTTCGGCATGTTTGCCCGGTCGCTGGTCACATCGCTGGCGTATTCCGTCAGCCAGACGTCCATTGCGACCTACGGGGTGGAAACGAAGTATCTGGGTTTTGACTATTACTATCGGGCGCTGTTCATCGATGCGAACTTCGTGCCCTCCATGGTGGAGGAAGTCGGCGGCATGCTCCCGCAGGTGGTCATCATCCTGGCCTTCTCCCTGCTGATGGCTGTCATCCTCTCCGGCAGCTTCCGCGGGCGCACGTTCTTCCGTGCGGTATTCTTCCTGCCCGTCATCTGCGGCAGCGGCCTGATCCTGTCCATCATGAATGGCGATGCGCTGTCCTCGTCCATCCTGTCGGGCGCGCGTTCCTCCATGCTGTTCCAGACCAGCGGCATCGATCAGGTGCTGTTGAAGATGGGCATGAGCACGAGCCTGATCGACACGCTGATGGGCATCGTCAACGGTGTATTCGACCTGAGCTGGCAGTCCGGCCTGCAGATCCTCCTGTTCATCTCGGGCATCATGGGCATTTCGCCCCAGCTGTATGAGGCGGCGAAGATCGAGGGCGCGACGGCGTGGGAGTCCTTCTGGAAGATCACCTTCCCGATGCTCTCGCCCATCATGCTGCTCAATGCGGTGTATTCCATCATCGACCGCTTCGTGGACTATAACAACGGCGTTCTGCAGTATATCCTGACCTATTCGCAGAAGCTGGAATTCAGCTTCGCCAGCGCCATGGCCTGGATCTACTTCGTGGTGGTCGGCGTGGTGGTCGCTGTGGTCTACCTGGTGATCAACAAGCGGATCGTCTATACGGTGGAGTGAGGTGTGCGCATGAAAAGAAACCAAACCCCGAGGCCGGGGGAACGCCTGGATGCCCGATCCGCCCTGACGGAAACGGCACATTTCGGCGTCGGCCTTTTCAGGCTCATTTTCCTGATCATGATGTGCTTTGTCGTCCTCTATCCGATCCTGTACATGCTGTCCGTCTCCGTCCGCGAGGCCAAGGATCTGTATGACCCCACTGTCATCTGGATCCCCCGCAACTGGACGCTGGAAAACTACAAGTACGTCTGGGATCTGATCGATTACCCCCAGGTGCTGCTGGAGACGGTGCAGATCACCGTCATGTCCACGATCATCCATGTGTTCATCTGCGCGATGGTGGGATACGGCTTTGCAAGGTACAATTTCCCGCTGAAGAACCTGTTCTTCGGCCTGGTGATCTTCACCCTGATGGTCCCGACCCAGCTGATCTCCATCCCGATGTATGTGCAGTATTACTCGTTTGATTTCTTTGGGCTGGGGCAATTGGGGCGTCTGTTTGGGGACGGGCCGTGGTGCGTGAATCTGCTGGATACGCATGCGGTGTATTACATCCCCGCGCTGGTGGGGCAGGGATTGCGCTCGGGCCTGTTCGTGTTCATCTTCAGGCAGTTCTTCCGGAGCATGCCCAAGGAGCTGGAGGACGCCGCGGCCATCGACGGCTGCTCGGTCTTCAGCACCTTCCTGCGGATTATGATCCCCTGCGCGGTGCCGGCCTTCGTGACCGCCATCCTCTTCTCCGCCGTCTGGTATTGGAATGAATACTACATGGCGTCGATGTACTTCACCAATTCCCAGACGCTGGCCATGGCGCTGGGCACGCTGACCAGCCTGCTGCGCTCCGAGGGACATGAGATCTATAAGGATCCGCACTCTGTGGTGGTGCAGATGCAGTCCGCCTGTGTGCTGACGATCATGCCGCTGATCATCCTGTTCGTGGTGATGCAGGGGCGGATCACCGAAAGCATCGACAAGACGGGTATCGTTGGATAACGCCAGACCGACCTGCATGCAGGGAGGTGGAAAACGCACAAAACAGGACCTCTGAAAGCAAAATGGTCAACTCTGTCAACCTGATCCAAGCAAGGAGGAAACAAAAAATGAAGCGTTTTGTGAAGATCGTTGTCGCGTGGATGCTGGTCATCACGGCTCTGACGGGCTGTGCATTGGCCGAGGTGGTCGACATGCTGCCCATGATCAAGAACCAGGCGGGCGGCATCATCGAGCCCCTGAACGAATGGCTGCGCATCGCCAGCCACACCGATTCGGGCGATCAGTACCTGCTCACCAAGCACATCCTGGGCAAGGCGGTGAACGACTATGTGTGGTCCTTCACCTACAAGCCCATGATCACCGAGTGGAATCAGGACAAATTCATCTTCCGCTCCATCAACGAGGGCAATGAATGGGACTGCTATGTGCTGCGCGTGCTGGGCAACCAGTTTTCTGATCCGACCCTGACGCTGTATAAGGGCGATCAGTCGGGGACGACGTTCGGCACGGCGGAAAAGACGCTGGAGTGGAATGTCTCCTACGATGTGCGCATCGAGGTGGAAGGCAGCCATGTGGCGATCTTCTTCGAAAAGGAAGGCACCATGACGGCTGATTCCGCCCCTGCGATCGAAGTTGATCTGCCCACCAATGGTGCGGATTACCCCAGCGCCATCATCAATGCGGGCGACTTCCAGATCGCGTCCTGGGCGGGCAACTTCTATGTGAAGAACATGAAGCTGACCATCGGCGAGGATACCGTCCTTGAGCCTGCGAAGCCCAAGGAGACCTGGTATCCCAACAACACCGCCTGCGCGTATGGTTTCCACTTCCGCGATCAGGTCGAAAATCTGACCTCCAAGTGGTATACCTATGTGCCGATCGATCTCTCCGTTGAGGGCCGCCATGAGTATGAGTATGTGGCCAGCAACATGTACATCATCGGCAAGGTGTATGTGGACGTCAAGGGCGACGAAGTGGTCGTGTCCTATGAGAATATCATGGATGGCGTCGGCAATACCACCACCGAGTCCGAATTCTTCACCTTCTTCCATGACCTGGAGAGCGTCACCTGCGTCGAAGCGGAACAGATGGACGATGCCGGCTTTGCCTTCGGCCAGAAGATCAGCATCCAGAACGACCTGGGCGGCGATACCTCCGTGCTGCTGTTCGTGCGCAATGTCGTCTCCTACTGCGACTATGTGACCGACAGCACCAAGCTGACCCACCTGTATTCCGCCGAGCGCGAGGACATCGTCAACCGGCTGAACTATGTGCAGAACTACAGCGGCAACATGGGCCTGATCAGCGGTGAATCCGGCCTGGTGCAGAGCCTGAACAACGGCGTGCGCCTGGCGGGCCGCAAGGCAGACCTGAGCGGCGACGACTACCTGAACACCTGGCACATCCTGAATGAAGAAGTCTCCGACTTCGTGTGGACGTTCAACTACACGCCCAACCGTGTGGACTGGAACCAGGATCGCTTCTTCTTCCGCAGCAAGGATGAGAACGAATGGAACGGCTACTGCCTGTATGTGGGCGGCACCGCGCATGACCAGAACATCGCCGGTCTGCACCTGTACAAGGGCGAGGCGTACAACATGCCCATCGCGGCGCTGGACTATGAGCTGGAGGCCGGCAAGACCTACGCGGTGAAGATCGCTGTGGAAGGCAAGACGGTGAAGGTCTGGTTCGCCCCGGCGAATGAAATGACAGCCGATACCGCCCCCGTCTTCGAGGCGGAGCTGCCGGACAGCGGCGAGGATTACGCCAGCACCTACATCGATGCGGGCGACTTCCAGATCATCTCCTGGGCGGGTGATTTCGTCATCACCGACATGAACGTGGACATCACCCGTTGATGCGCGGACGGGAAGGAGACAATGCACGATGCGAACATTGGATGAGATCCGCGTGCGCGATCCCTTCTTCGTATGCACGGAGGAAGGCTACTGGCTGTTCCTGAGCCATGATGTGAAGGCTGATCCCAGCTATGAAGGGGTCGATGCCTGCTTCTCGGCGGATGGCGTCCACTGGGCCGATCCCGTGCCGGCGCTGAGGCATCCCAATGCGCAGAACACCTATTGGGCGACGGAGATCCACCCCTGGAAGGGTGCGTGGTACATGTTCGTCACCGTCACGGGGCAGATGCCGGGCTGCGGCGTGGATACCCTCATCGGGCATGAGAAGATCCGCGGCACGCGCATCTTTCGCAGCGAGCATCCCCAGGGCCCCTATGCGCCCTGGTCGGATGGCTCCATCCAGCCCCTGGAGCACCTGACCCTGGATGGCACGCTCTATGTTTCCCCGGATGGCAAGCCCTACATGGTCTACTGCCATGAGTGGCTCCAAATGGTGGATGGCACAGTGGAGGCGGTGGCGCTGACGGATGATCTGCGCAGCGCGGCGGGCGAGCCCTTCCTGCTCTTCAGGGCCTCGGAGGCACCCTGGTGCGTCGGCCAGTGGGTCGGCGATGCCTGCGGCATCAGCTTCAACTGCGTCACCCGGGTGACGGATGGCGTGTTTCTCTTCCGTGACCGCACCAATGCGCTGTGCATGCTGTGGTCCACGGGCAATGGCAAATACCAGACCGGCCTGGCGCGCAGCCCGCAGGGGACCCTCGAAGGCCTCTGGGAGCATGCCGCGGAACCGATCTACACCGAGGATGGCGGCCACCCCATGCTGTTCCAGACCCGCAAGGGCGAATGGCTCATGGCGCTCCATGCGCCTAACTGGGGCGCGCCGGAGAAGGCGCAGCTCATCCCGGTGACATTCACCGATAACGGCCTGGCGGCTGACCTGACCCACAGGGGCATCCTGGACTGATCCGCCAAGACAAAAGACGCAGGAGAAAAGGGCAGGCTGGCGATCCCAATGGCGATCCGCGGCCTGCCCGGAACCCCTGCACAGGATGGGGAGTGAAACGATCATGAGCTTTACGCCGCGATTCCCGCATTTTCTCCACGGTGGCGACTACAATCCGGACCACTGGCTGGATCGGCCGGACATTCTGGAGCAGGATGTGGCGCTGATGCAGCAGGCCCATGTCAATGCGGTCTCCATCGGCATGTTTTCCTGGACGATGCTGGAGCCGGAAGAAGGGAAGTACGATTTTGCATGGCTGGATGAGGTGATCGACCGGCTGTGGAAGGGCGGCATCCATGTGGTGCTGGCCACGCCCTCGGGCGCCAGGCCGGTCTGGATGGCGCAGAAATACCCCGAAGTGCTGCGCGTGAATGACCGCATGGAGCGCATGCTCTACGGCGAAAGGCACAATCACTGCCTGACCAGCCCGCGCTATCGCGAATTCGTCCGCAGGATCGACACCGCCCTGGCGCAGCGCTATGCATCCCACCCGGCGGTCATCCTGTGGCATTTGAGCAACGAATACTGCGGTGAATGCCGGTGCGGATTGTGCCAGGAGGCCTGGCGCGGCTGGCTGAAGAAGAAATACGGCACGGTGGAACAGCTGAACCGCAGCTGGTGGGCCGGATTCTGGAATCAGCGCTATACGGACTGGCAGCAGGTGCAGGCGCCAAGCCCCATGGGCGAATTCAGCAACACCTCCATGTGGGTGGACTGGCGGCGATTCTGCACAGCGCAGTGCAAGAGCTTCCTCATGGCGGAACGCGATGCCGTGCAGGCGGTGGAGCCGAGTCTGAAATGCACGACCAACCTGATGGAGTTCTCCTGGGACTATGACTATTTCGACCTGGCGGAAGGCATGGATGTTGTCTCCTGGGATCTGTATCCCCAGTGGCATTCCGGCGATGACGCCTCGGTGGCGGCCTGGTTCGCCCTGCAGCATGATGTCATGCGCTCGCTGAAGGATCAGCCCTTTCTGGTGATGGAATCCACCCCCTCCCAGGTGAACTGGCATCCCACCAACAAGCTCAAGCGGCCGGGCATGCACATGCTGTCCTCCATGCAGGCGGTGGCGCACGGCTCGCAGAGCGTGATGTACTTCCAGTGGCGCAAGGCGCGCGGCGGCGTGGAGACCTTCCACGGCGCGGTGGTAGATCACGATGGCCGCAATGATACGCCTGTCTTCAAGGCCGTGACCGGGGTGGGGGAGGCGCTGGAAAAGCTCCAGCCCATCTCTGACGCCGGTCAGAGGCAGGCCGATGTGTGCATCCTGCTGGACTGGCACAACCGCTGGGCGATCCAGTATGCCCAGACGGGTCAGCTGGGGCGGATGCAGTATATGGAGACGGTCACGGCGCATTACCGCTGCCTGTGGGAGCAGGGCATCCGCGTGGATTTTCGCGATATGCGCACCTGCACCTCCCTGGAGGGGTATAAGCTGGTCGTCGCGCCGATGCTCTTCATGTTCCGCAATGGCATTGAGGAGAAGCTCCGGCGCTTTGTGGCAGAAGGCGGCACGCTGCTGATGACCTATTTCTCCGGCATCGTGGATGAGCATGACCTGGCCTTCCTGGGTGGCACGCCGCATGGCCTGATGGACGTGGTCGGCCTGCAGTCCACTGAGCTGGATGCGCTGTATCCGCAGGATCAGCAGGGGATGAGGATGCCCGATGGGCGCCGGTTCGGCATCAGCGAATTGTGCGGCCTGTCCGACCGGGTGACGGCGGAGATCATTGCCCCGTACACGGATGATTACTATGCCGGACAGCCCTGCCTGACGCGCAATGCCTATGGCGAGGGGCAGGCGTACTATCTGGCGGCCAAGGTGGAGCAGGACGGCCTGCAGGCGATCTATGCCCGTCTCGCGGAGGAAGCACACCTGTCTGCGGCCATCCGCGATGCATTGCCGGACGGCGTCGTCGCCACTGCGCGCGGCGAAACGGTTTTCATCCAGAATTTCAGCGGAAACGCGCAGGAGATCACCCTGAGCGGCACCTATGAGGAGCTGCTGACGGGCGCGACCTGCACGGGCACTGTGCCCATGCCGGTCAACGGCGTGCTGGTGCTGCAGGAAAAGTAAATCGGAAAAAGCGCGCTGGAGAGAGATTTCTCCGGCGCGCCAAGGTCTCAAAAAAGTGGCGAAAGCCACTTTTTTGAGTTTTGCACTCCGTCACTGTCAGGGCTACAAGCAGCCCTGACGGCCGTTCCTTCGTGTAAGGACGCGATTTTTGCAAGCAAAATCGCCCAAAAATCGCCGCGCATGTCGCCGATTTTCGATTTGCAGTCTGCCGACGGCGCGCGACTGACGTAAATAGTTTGTTTTCCGACGGTCTGGGCTTGCGCACAAGTCAAATCAATCGCGGAAAAGGGTTACTTGAGGAACCAGCTGGACATGTAGCCTTCCACGCCGTCCACGGTGACCTTGCACCAGTCCGTGCCGTGCTCGGTGACGGTGACCGCCTGCCCGACGGGGATGCGGCGGATGACGCTGCTGTTCAGGCTCGCGCCCTTGCGCAGGTTGACATAGCTGCCGCCATTGACATTGATGGCCCTGGCCTGATAGGGCTTGACCGGCGCGGTCTCGTTCGCCTGCTGGAGGTACTTCGCCATCATGTAGCCGATCTTGCCGTCCGCGGTCTGCACCTTATGCCAGGTCTCCCCGGCGGAGATGATCGTCACCTTCGCGCCGTTGCGGTAGTGCCCCAGCACCTTCGCCTCCAGGCTGGCGGTCTGGCGCAGGTTCAGCACCTGGGTGGACTTGGGATTGCTGACCACGGCCACCTTGCCGCTGATGGTGCTCTCCTGGGCGAAAGCCAGGAATCCGGTGGACATGAAGCCCTCGCGCCCGTTGTAGCTGACGCGGCTCCAGTCCTTGCCGCGCTGCAGGATGGTGACGTGCGCCTTGTTCGGCGCAGAGGTGATGATCTTGCCGTGCATGTCCGGCTCTTCGCGCAGGTTCAGGCCGATGCCGCTGTTGGTGCGGACGGTGGCCGATGTCTGGCCCATGGCGGTGTTCAGGAACTTCGCCATCATGTAGCCCGCCTGGCCATCCACCTCGACCTTGTGCCATTCATCGCCGGCCTCGACGATTTCTACCAGCGTCCCCGTGGGGAACTGTCCCAGCACCTTCGCCGACAGCGAGGGCGTCTGGCGCAGGTTCAGCGCGCCGCCGCGGATCAGGGCGCTGTCCGCCGTGTCCGCCAGGGCGGCAGTGGTCAGGAGCATTGCTGCGGCGCTCACGCCTGCCAGCTTCTTCAGGGTCATGTGATTCATATAGGGGATCCTCCTTTGCGGTGATGGAGCGTTTGTGTGGCGCTCTCACCCACAAAACGCGATTCAACGGGGGAAAATTGCGCTTCCGCCCTGGTATCATCTGGCAAAGAAGGGTCGAAAACAGCCCTGGTTGGTGCATTCTGCCAGCGATATCCACAGAAAGCCCCGTTTCACGCCCTTCCTGTGGATAAATTTACATTTGTGTCGCAAAAACACACTGTACATCCGCCTGAATTTGCGGTAAAATAAGCATGGGGTCATGAACCCTTCTCGCGCGGGAAGATCGTCCCGTACAGGGGAAGCCGCGCGACAGCCTCGGAAATAGAAGGAGAACATCACCATGAAAAAGCTGTTTTGCCTGCTGTTGGCGCTGGCGCTGTGCCCCTTGTGCGTCCAGGCGGAGGATTCCGCCGCGGAGGTGCTGACGTATCAGGAGCTGACCATGTGGGCGGAGGAGTACATCCGCCGTGCGCGTGCGTCCGAACCGCTCAATGATCCTGCGGACAGCATGACCGAAGACGGCTATGAATTCGTATATGATTTCGCCACGCTGTATGCGGATGCGCCCGTGATGAGTGCTGATACGGAGATCAGCGCGGTGGTGCTGACTGCCGAAGAGGCGAACGGGCCGCGCGGGGTGCATGTCAACGCGCCGCTGGCGGACGTGCTCGATGCCTACTATTCGGAAAACGAGACGCTCGCCGGCAGCCGCGAAGCCGCCGTCCTCTATGTGGCGGACAGCATGCCTGAATCCGCCCTGTGGGCGCAGGTCAACCGTGACGGACAGCGCGTCAGGACCGTGCAGTATGCCGTGCATGAGCAGCTGCCTTCCGGCGGTGAGGGCTACAGCGATGCGGGCGTGATCTACACCATGACGGAGAACCGCGTCAGTGCCGTGCGCGTATACGGCCTGGACAGCCGCATCAGCCAGGATGCGGTGAATGAGGTGCTGAACAACGCCCGGCTGGCGGAGCAGGCGGAGGACTATGTGCAGGTGCCTTTCTCCTATGTGGGCGCGGATCTGCTGCCCCTGGGCGAGGAGGACATGGTGTTCTCCAGCCTGGACTTCCTGAACATGACCGCGGAGGAGGCGGAAGCCGTCCTGGGCGGCGCGATGGAGGATACCTGGGTCGAAAATAGCGGCGAGGGCTGGATCCGCGTGCAGGCCTTCGAAACGTGCAGCCTGACCTGGCTGTATGATGCCGATCGCGCCCGGGGGCGGATCTACATGTTGCAGATCACCGCGGACGGGCTGGAAGGCCCCCGCGCGGTGCGCATCGGCGATGCGTTCTCCAGCGTGTACAACCGCATCCGCAATGGCGAGGGCGAATATCAGGAGGACGGCACCGAGGTGCTCTACGGCGCGGAAGGCGAGGGTGCTTTCGGCACGGCGGAATACGGCTATGACGCTTCCGCCACCCTGCGCTATGGCTTCACGCTGGCGGACGGCCGAAATGTCGTGCTCCAGCTGAACTTCACCGTCATGGAGCTGACGGACGTTTGCCTTTTTGTTGACTGACGGGAAAAATGATCAGGCATTAGCAATGAGGAATGGAGCGTAATGATGCCGACATGCGGCGAAACAATGGCAACGCTAACGCAATGCCTGATGCCGCATTCCTCATTCTCAAAAGCTCCCTTTGCAATGGGATCCAAATCGCCAAAGAAAGGAACAACACGCGATGCGCATTGATTTGACCAGCCCCGTTGAGGCCTGGAAGGTGACGCTGCCCACGGCGGAAAAGCCGGAATGCGGCGTGACGCTGTTCAACCTCTCCGCCCAGCAGGTGGTGAGCGTGGAAGTGACCATCCTCCTGTCCAGCGAGGACGGCGAGGAGACCGCCAAGCTGACCCATCGCGGCCGCGGCCTGAATGGCGCGCCGGGCAAGACTTTCACCATGGATGTGCCGGTGGAAGGCTATCTTGACGCAGCCTGCTATGAGATCACCGTGGACAAGGTGTGGTATGACAACGCCACGGTCTGGCGCCGCGAGAAGGACAACCTGACCACTTATGAGCCCAACAACCTCCATCGCTCCGCCCAGCTGACGGCGCTGCGTGCGGTGGCGGGCGATATGGCCAGCGGCTATCCCGATCAGCAGGACGGGCTGTGGGTGTGCGTCTGCGGACGCCCCAACCTGGACGAAACGACCGTCTGCGCCCGCTGCCATCGGGAAAAGGCGGATGTGTTCCGCAGCTTCAGCCGGGAGGCCATCGATGCCGCGATCGCCGCGCGCGAGGATGCACTGGCTGAGCATGGCCGCGAGACCCTCCAGCAGACCGGCCGGAAATTCGCCGATGAGAAGGACTTCGTGCGCCGCAAGGGCCGTCATGGCCGCTATGTCAAGGCGGGCGCGGCGGTGGTGCTCGCTGCCGGGCTGATCTGGGCCGGTGTGGAATTCGCCCTGCCCTTCGCCCGGTATGAAATGGCGCAGCATGCCCTGAGCAAGGGCGAATACGCCGCCGCGGCAGAGCGCTTCACCGCGCTGGGCGATTACCGCGATGCCGCTGACCAGGCGAAACTCAGCCTGCTCATGCGCGAAAACGAAACGCTGAACGCTACCTCGACCCTGTCCGATGAGGACTGGCAGAACTTCCTCGTCGCCTATGCGCAGCTGGGCGATCTGTCCGCTGAGATCGACGGGGAGACCGTTTCTGCAGGCGATCTGCGCGCGCTGGCCATCTGGAAGCACGCCGAATTCCTCTTTGGCGAGGCACGCTATGACGATGCGGAGGCCTTCTACACCACCCTGGGGGACAGCTATGACGCGCCCACCCGGCTGACGGAGATCGCGTATATCCGCGCCTGTGCGCTGCTGGAGGAGGGCGAATGGGATGCGGCGCGCGCGGCCTTCGAGCACCTCGATGGCTACCGCGACAGCCTCGAAAAGCGGCTGGACACCTGGTATGAGCCCGCTGTGGCGGCGATGGGATCCGGCGACACGGATACCGCGCTGGCGCTCTTCGCGCTGACACCCGGCCACCGCGATACGGATACGCTGGTCAGGAAAATCCACTATGATCAGGGCGTGGCGCTGCGTGCGGAAGGCAAGATCAACGAGGCCGCCGAGGTGTTCTATCAGGCCAAGGGCTATGAGGACGCGGAGGATCAGGCCAACGAGTGCTTCTACGACCCGGCGCAGGCGGCCTATGAGACCATGAATTACGAGCGCGCGTCGGAGCTGTTCGGCAAGATTCGCGGCTATCGCGATGCCGAGGAGAAATGGTGCGATGCCACCATCAAGGCCGCGCAGATCGCCATGAGCCAAATCGACTACAAGAAGGCGCAGACGCTGCTGGAGCAGCTTCCCCAGGACAATGAGGAAGCCGCCGCCCTCCTCAAGGACTGCACCTACTATTCTGCGGTGAACGCTTATGTCCGCCGCGATTATGCCGAGGCGGTCGATATGTTCCTCTCCCTGGGGGATTACCGCGACAGTGCCGATCAATTGCAGAAGTGCCGCTACGACTGGGCCGGTGAGCTGGCCGAGGCGGAGGAACTCTCCGAGGCGGAGGCGCTCTATGCCCTGCTGGGGGACTATTCGGATGCGGCGTCCAGGCTGAACGCCGTGCGCTTCGCCCGGGCGGAGAAGGCCATTGCCGCCGGGGATGAGGCCAGCATCGATGAGGCCATCGCTCTGCTGACCGGTCTGGGCGAATATGCCGGTGCAGCGGAAAAGCTGGCCGATGCGCGTTTCGCCAAGGCAGGCATCCTCCTGCAGAAGGGGGATCACAAGGCCGCGCGCGCCCTCTATGCGGAATTGGCGGAATATCCCGGCGTGCAGGACGGACTGATGGCCTGCGACTATGCGCTGGCGGCGGAATTGGCTGAACAGGGCAAGGTGGAAGAGGCCATCGCGGCCTTCGAGGCGCTGGGGGATTATGCCGATGCGGCGGGTCAGGCGAAGGAACTGCGCTATCAGCAGGCGGAAGCACTGC
>CAZIUA010000017.1:0-20883 GCA_964542315.1 uncultured Faecalibacterium sp.
CCAGCACGTTCATCACGGCCTGGGTGCCAACGATCTGAGAGGTGGGGGTGACCAGCGGAGGATAGCCGAAGTCCTTACGGACAGCGGGCACCTCAGCCAGCACGTCGTAGTACTTGTCCATGGCGTTGGCCTGCTTCAGCTGACCGATCAGGTTGGATAGCATGCCGCCGGGAACCTGATACTGCAGGGTCTTGACGTCCACGCCCAGCACGCGGGAGGGATCACGCCAGCCGTCCTTGGTCAGGCGATCCGCCACACCGCGGAAGTGCTCCGCCAGCTTGGCCAGCAGGTTCAGATCCAGACCGGTGTCATACTCGGTGCCAGCCATGGTGGCCACCAGGGTCTCGGTGGCGGGCTGAGAGGTGCCGGAGCCCAGGGGAGACAGGCAGGTATCCACCACGTCCACACCGGCCTCGATGGCCTTCATCAGCACCATGTCGCCGGTGCCGGTGGTGTTGTGGGTGTGCAGCACGATGGGCAGCTTGGTGGCCTGCTTCAGGCGCTTGACGAGGCTGTAGGCCTTGTAGGGCAGCAGCAGGTTCGCCATGTCCTTGATGCAAATGAGGTCAGCGCCCATAGCCTCGATCTCCTTGGCCAGCGCAACGAAGTAATCCTCGTTGTGGACGGGAGACTCGGTGTAGCTCAGCGCGATCTCTGCGATGCCGCCGTACTTCTTGGTCGCCTTCACAGCGGTCTGCATGTTGCGCAGATCGTTCAGAGCGTCGAAGCAACGGATGATGTCGATGCCGTTCTCGATGGCCTTCTTGACGAAAGCATCCACCACGTCATCGGCGTAGGGGCGATAGCCCAGCAGGTTCTGACCGCGCAGCAGCATCTGCAGCTTGGTGTTGGGCAGAGCCTTGCGCAGCTGACGCAGACGCTCCCAGGGATCCTCATTAAGGAAGCGGAGGCAGCTGTCGTAGGTCGCGCCGCCCCAGCACTCCAGGGAATAGTAACCGACCTTATCCAGCATCTCGCAGGCGGGCAGCATTTCAGCCGTCGTCATGCGGGTCGCGGCCTGAGACTGATGGCCGTCACGCAGGATCGTATCGGTGATCATAAACTTGGCCATGATGTTAATCCTCCTGATGAATTAGCCGAACATGGACAGCAGCACACCAGCCGCGATGGCGGAACCAATGACGCCGGCCACGTTGGGGCCCATGGCATGCATGAGCAGGAAGTTGGCGGGGTTGGCCTTCTGGCCTTCACGCTGGGACACACGGGCAGCCATCGGCACGGCGGACACACCAGCGGAGCCGATCAGCGGGTTGATCTTGCCGCCGGAGAGCCAGTTCATGACCTTGGCCAGCAGCACGCCGCTGGCAGTGCCGAAGCCGAAAGCCACGATACCCATGGCGATGATCTCGATGGTCTTGGTGGTCAGGAAGGTGGAAGCGGTGGCAGTCGCGCCAACGGTGATGCCCAGGAAGATAGTGACGATGTTCATCAGCTCGTTCTGCATCGTCTTGTTGAGGCGCTCGGTCACGCCGCATTCCTTGACCAGGTTGCCCAGCATGAGGGAACCGACCAGGGGCGTGGCGGAGGGCAGCATCAGAGAGACCAGGATGGTCACGACGATGGGGAACAGGATCTTCTGGGTCTTGGTGGCGGGCTTGAGCTCCTCCATGACGATCTTGCGTTCCTTCTCGGTGGTCAGGGCGCGCATGATCGGGGGCTGGATGACGGGCACCAGCGCCATGTAGGAATACGCGGCGACGGCGATCGGTCCAAGCAGGTGGGGCGCGAGCTTACCGGTGAGCCAGATAGCGGTGGGGCCGTCTGCGCCGCCGATGATGCCGATGGAGGACGCCTCGGCAGCGGTGAAGCCGAACACGTTGTAAGCGCACAGGAAGGTCAGGAAAATGCCCAGCTGCGCAGCAGCGCCCAGCAGCAGGGTCTTGGGGTTGGAGATGAGGGGACCGAAGTCGGTACCAGCACCAACACCCATGAAGATCAGGCAGGGATACACGCCCAGCTTGACGCCCAGGTAGAGCACGTCCAGCAGGCCGGCGGTGATGTTCTTGCCAGCGGAGGCGAGCTTGACGACCTCGCTGCCGATGGTGGCATACACAGCACCGTTCTGCAGGTAAGCCAGGTCTTCCATGGCGACGGCCAGCGCATTGCCGTTCGCGGTCAGCTGCGCGATGGCGTCGGCCAGGGAGATGGTCGTGCCCTCAGCAGCGGTCACGGCGTTCATGAAGTGGCCGATGACCAGGCCGGTGTCCGCATTGACGATCTGACCGGCGGCGTTGACGATGTAGTTGAAGCCGTCCTGGATGATGTCAGCTGCGTCTACCATGACGGCGCCTCCGAAGAGGCCCCAGTTGACGTGGCCGCCCAGGAACAGTTCCTCGTGGAAGACCTCACTGCCCAGCAGGTTGGTCAGCAGCATACCGAAAGCGATGGGCAGCAGCAGCAGGGGTTCGAACTGCTTGACGATGGCCAGGTAGAGCAGCACGCAGGCCACGCCAACCATGATCAGCGCCTTGGGGTCGGACAAAAAGTAGAAAATGCCGGAGGTCTGCCAAAGACCAGACAGCGCATTCGTAACGAACTCCATTTTATCAACTCACTTTCCGTCAGTATTGAATGGGTTGCGAGGCGGCATCATTACCGCCGCGGTTCCAGGCAAATACGGGAATTACGCGATGACGACCAGCACGTCACCAGCGTTGACGGAAGAGCCCTTGGAAACGACGACCTGAGCAACGGTGCCGGCCTTGGGCGCGGGGATCTCGTTCTCCATCTTCATGGCCTCGAGGACAACCAGGGTATCACCAGCATTGACCTTCTGGCCAGCGGCGACCTTCACGTCCAGGATGGTGCCGGGCATGGGAGCCTTCACGCCTTCGCCAGCGCCAGCGACCACGGGGGCGGCAGCGGGAGCGGGAGCAGCAGCAGGGGCAGCAGCAGGGGCAGCAGCCACGGGGGCGGGAGCAGCAGCAGGAGCGGACGCGCCGATCTCCTCAACGTCCACATTGTAGACCTGACCATTCACGGTGATCTTGTAAGTACGCATGATGATTTCCTCCTTAAAATGAGTGGTGTTCAGAGCATTTCTGTCGGATGGGGATGCGGTGAATCACTGCTTCACACGCACGATGCGCTTGATCTTGAAGGGATAGCCTTCGCCACGCTCAGCCGCGATCGCAGCGGTGATGACCGCCACGGTTTCCGCGTCAAACTTCGCGGGAGACAGCTTGCCGACGGGGGCAGGAGCAGCAGCCGCAGCAACCACGGGGGCCGCCTTGGGGGCTTCCTTCTTGCCCAGATTGCCAGTCACGATGCTCATGAGCTTGATCAGCGCGATCAGGATGACCAGGCCGATGAAGACGACCACAATGCCAATGACAGCAACCAGCAGAGTCTCAACAAAAGTCAGTTCCATTCTTACACCATCCTTTCAGCAGACGGCTTTCGCCGCGTAATGAGGAAAGATATCGTGAGAAGTGAGACGCGCTGCACACAAAGTGCTATACGCACCTCAATTTAACCCATCTTCTCTAATTCTGCGCATATCCCCTATTTCCTGCCTGCAAAATAAAATTTTATCAAAAAGTGCGATCTGCTTCCTTTTTCTGTTTTTGCGTACAAAAAATGCGGCCTTCGATCAGCCGCATTATTGAGGAAAGAACATCTTACTTTGCGTCATCCTGCACGAGGACATTGGCCTTGCCGAAGGTGCTTTCCAGGCCGCTGACGAAGTCGCTGTCGCTGTTTGCGTCATTCTTCTTTTCGCCAACTGTAACCGCCTCGAAGCGGCTTTCCACGCCGGATGCGGTAGTCAGTGCGTCGCAGATGATCTTGCGCTTGTCCTCCTTGTTCAGGGCCATGGCGAAGAAGTCCATGCCCGGATTGGCCTCCCAGCGGTAGAGGGTTCCATCGCAGCCAAGATACCGGCCCTGAGTCAGGAAGGAATGCGTGCCCGGATCCGCCTTTTTCAGCGCGTTGAGGGCTTCCTTCCAGGTCTCATCGGTGTTTCTGCCAGTGGGCGTGAGAACGGCCGGACGAATGGGTTCTTCCTTTTTCGCGGGTTCGGGGGTATCCTTCTTTTGCCTGGGGGTGGCAGGCGCAGCGGCAACAACGCCGTTTTTCAGCTTCTCGGTCAGATCAGCGACCTGCTTTTCCAGCTGGGCGATACGGTCATTGAGCGCGGAGGCATCTACCTCTGTGGTGCGGAGGCAGCACTTCAGCGCGGTATTCTCCAGCACGATGCGCGGGCTGGAAGCCAGGCGCAGCTCCGTCTCCGTGGCCATGAAGAATTCCATCATCTTCATCAGCCGTGTGACAGTGATGTTTTCCGATTGGTAGATGAATTCATCCGCGTCCTCCTGGGTGATATCCAGCAGCGAAGGCAGCTCATCCGGGCAGGTCTTGGCCATGAGCAGCGCGCGCAGATGCTGGCTGACATCTTTGGCGAAGACCATCGGCTCGCGGCCCTTGCGCATCAGTTCGTCGATCAGCCCCAGGACGGTGGACGCATCTTCCAATTCCAGCGCCTCTACAAAACGGAAGAGGAAGCTGCGGTCGGACGTACCCAGAACATTGCGGACGAGTGTCTCATCCACATCGTTCTGATAGCCCAGGCACATATCGAGGATGGACAGCGCATCACGCATGCCACCTTCCGCCGCGCGGGCGATCATGAGGAGAGCATTGTCCGTCGCGGTGGCATTCGCACCGTCCACCGCCTGACGCAGACGTCCGGCAATTTGATGTGCCGGGATGCGTCCGAAGTCAAAGCGCTGGCAGCGACTGAGGATGGTCGCGGGGAGCTTCTGCGGCTCGGTGGTGGCAAGAATGAAGCAGACATGGGCCGGCGGCTCCTCCAGCGTTTTGAGCAGCGCATTAAAAGCCGACGCGGACAGCATGTGTACCTCGTCGATGATGTAGACCTTGTATTTCCCCTGCTGGGGCGGATATTTGACCGTCTCGCGCAGGTCGCGGATCTCATCCACGCCATTGTTGGAGGCCGCGTCGATCTCCATCACGTCCATGGATTCATCCGCCAGCAGCTGGCGGCAGCTTGCGCATTGCCCACAGGGATCGCCGTTGACCGGGTGCTCGCAGTTGATCGCCCTGGCCATGATCTTGGCCGTGGAGGTCTTGCCTGTGCCGCGGCTGCCGCTGAACAGGTATGCATGGGCGATGCGGCCGGTGGTGATCTGGTTGCGCAGCGTGCCAACGACGGCCTCCTGGGAAACCATCGAGGAGAAGTCGGTCGGGCGCCACTGCCGATAGAGTGCCTGATAAGCCATGGGAATCCTCCCTGTTCGTTACTTTGCCGGGGTGAAGGACACGAATCGGTTGCCCTGATGGCATAGAAGGCCCATCGTGCCCTGTATCATTTCCTGATATTGCGCCTTGGTGATGACCATGGTGTACTGCTTGCCGTCCTCCGCCTTGAAGATGGCGAAATGCAAGCAGAAGTATTCCTCGTCGTTCCAGCGCAGCCAGCCGTGACTCGTCCGCAGACCGCGACCTTCATGCAGCTCCAGCAGCTTGGCGCGGGTGGACTCCTTTTTCGCGAAGGCGTAGCGGATGCGCGGCCACACCAGCCGCACCCACCACGGCGACAGGTACAGCGCGAGCACGACGGGCAGCATCAGCAGGGTGATGCCGATCACAAGCAGGCTGTAGTCAACGTTTTTCATGTCCGATGCTCCTTTCGTGGTCAGTCGTCCAGTTCAGATGCCTTGCGCTCCTGGTATTCCGCAAATTCGCGGGCCAGTCGGCGTTTTTCCTTCCAGTCGTAGATGATCTTGGCGACGGCGCATACCAGCACCGCCACGAGCAGAAACAGCAACAAGTCCTCGATCAATTCCGGATAGAGGGTGATGCTCTTTGTGTTTGTGTCCATGTGCGTGCTCCTTTATTCGGCGTGAAAACGAATACGCCAAAGCTGTTTGCGATCCATCAGCGTTCCTCCAGTTCGTGCGTCAGGATACCATTGCGCTCTCTTTCGGGGGCTGCTGCACTTTCCTCGTCAGGGAATTCTCTATTTTGACGGCGTTTCAGCCATGCGCCAAAACGCTGCAAACGCGTTGGTGTTGGGTGAAGTGGCTGAACGTATTCGTCCGGCAAGGGCATCATGGGCGGAATATTCGACTTATCCAGCAGCCCGAAGGACAGGAATTCGTCGCCGCGATAGCGCAGCTCACCGGTCTCGCCCACATCGAAGTCCTCATAATTCAGCCTGGACACCTGGAATTCAAGAAGGTGATGATCCTCCGTGCGGAAGGTGACGAAGTACATCAAGTCATGGTTGCTGCGGTAGCGATCACGCACATACTCCGTGCGGTGTGAGCACAGGGTCGCCTGAACGGCCACGATGGGCATGCGGCGGACTTCCTGAACCATTGCGCGCTCCGCAAGAAGAACGAACAGCACGGTCAGCATCAGCGTTCCCAGCAGACCCAGCAGGAAGGTGCCGTCCGGTTGCGCCTGAAACTGCACAGACAGCAGTGCGCAAACAAACCCTGAAACGGCCGCAAGCCGTACGAACCATTTCCGCATCTTATTTGCGCTCAAAGCTCAGGAAGCGCGTCCCCTGGAAGGTCAGCAGGCCGGTATCGCCCTCCACCAGCAGGCCGGATTCCGTGCCGTCCACCTGGAGCTCCATGCGGTCGCCGCTTTCCACCTGAAAGGTGATGAAATAATGCGTGTAGCCGCGGGAATGGCTGTGGTGGTTCACATCATGATGTCTGTGATAGCCCACATGGCTGCGTTTGCTGATGACCGTCGCCATCACCGTCAGGCGCGGCGAAGTGTTGTCCTTGTGCCAGCGGGAAAAGCCGCTCACCCCGGTGGCAATGAACGTGCCGATGACGATGACAAACACGATGATAAAGAAAATGGGGAAGATCGTTTCCATGAAGTTGAACATGAACATGCTGAACCGCTCTTTTCATCGTCATTGTAGCACAGAATGCGTCATTTCGCTACGGCTTGCGCGCAAAAGATACATTCGCGTGTCCGAATTGTCAGGAGGTGCGCTTGAACACGATGAAGGCATCGCCTTTGGAATACACCAGCACGCCCTCATCGCCCTCAGCGGCCAGACCGTAATCCTCGCCGGGGACTTCCATTTCCACGCGGTTGCCGTCCCGCTTGTGGAAGGTGATGAAATACCGCGTCCGGGGAATGTCGGGGTGCTCAGGGTCAGCCTCCACCAGGGTGCGCTTGCCCTTCACTTCCGCCTGAACGTCATAGACCGGCTTGCGTCCCTGCTTTTCCTCCACATGCACCTTGCTGGTCAGCTGGGCCACCAGCATCAGCAGCACGATGGACAGCATACCGCCGCCCAGCATCGTCAGACCAAGTCTGGCCGCTTCATTCATCCGTCGCATCCTCGCTTTCTGCGGGAGAATAGAACATCCCGCCGATAATCTCGCCTTTGTCCTTCTCAAAGAGGATGAAGTTCTCCCCTGCCCAGGTCAGCATGCCGCTTTCGCCCGTTTGCAGGTGCTGGCTGCCTTCGCCCGTGATGTGGAAGCAGCGTTCCGTGCCGTCCGCCAGGATGAAGGTCGCCTCGCTGGCGCCGGTCAGCGTCAGCGGATCCATCCGCCTTGTGCAGCGCAGCACTTCCGCCAGGGCGGACTGCTCCTCGGTGGCCGGTTCATCTTCGGGCCGCGGGACTTCCTCATGAGCGGACTGCCGATTGCTCAGCGCAAGGCCGATTGCGGCTCCAACAAGCACTGAAACCGCCGAAAGCAGAATGTGCATCGCGTCACCCTCCTTGTTTCATTCGCTTTATTATACCAAAGCCTGCCTTTCAAATCAACAGGTCACGGCTGTTTTTCCTTCCAGGTTGTTCTCCTTGACGCGAACGTCACAGCGGATTATAATGGCTGTATTGAAAGGAGGGAGCCCGATGGCTGTATTGCGTGAAGCAGAGGCCTCCGATGCCGCACTGATCAGCCGGATCATCGCCAACAGCTGGCGCGGGGCCTATCAGGAGCTGATTGACCCCGTTTATCTCGCACGCCTGCCGGAGGAGACCTGGCTGCCCTCGATGCGCACCTGGCTGGACAGCGGCCGGATGTACGGGCTGATCGCCATGGAGGATGATTTCCCGGTGGGATGCGTCATTTACGGGCGAGCCCGGGATGAAGATCACGGCAACTGGGGAGAGATCGTATCTCTGTATGTGCTTCCCGAGACGATGGGCAAAGGCATCGGCACGCAGCTGATGCAGGCCGCCTGCGACGCCCTGATGGAAGACGGCTATTGGCGCGTGTACCTTTGGTCGATCAAGGGCAACGCACGGGCGGAACGATTCTACCGCAGATGCGGATTCTCCCACACAGCGGACGAGATCGGCTACCACCTTGGCGGACGCACCATGTCGGACATCCGCCTGGTCCGCACAGGAGAATGAAATACGCGCCGCGCATGCTGATTTTTCTGCGGATGTTTTTGCTTTTTTCGGTTTCAGCATGAGGAAAAGTTGGTATATTAGTGCCATCACGCATGAAAGTGAGGTCATTCACATGCCCACCAATGAAATTCTCTACGTTGGCGTCAACGATCATGACATCGACCTGTTCGAGGGGCTTTATCCTGTCCCCCGTGGTGTTTCCTATAATTCTTATGTGCTGATGGATGAAAAGATTGCCGTGCTGGACACGGTGGATGCGCATTTCGGCGAGGTCTGGCTGGAGAATGTCCGCCAGGCGCTGGACGGCCGCACGCCGGATTACCTGATCGTCCACCATATGGAGCCGGATCATTCCGCGTCGATCGGGCTTTTCATGCAGGCATTCCCGACCGCCACGGTGGTGTCCTCCGCCAAGGCATTCCCGATGATGAAGGCCTTCCACGGCACGGACTATGTCGACCGCCGCATGGTCGTCAAGGAGGGCGATATGCTCTCCCTGGGACAGCATACCCTGCGCTTTGTGGCTGCGCCCATGGTGCATTGGCCTGAGGTGATCGTCAGCTATGACGAAACGGCGAAGGCGCTGTTCTCCGCAGACGGATTCGGCAAATTCGGCGCGCTGGACCATGACGAGGACTGGGCGGATGAAGCGCGGCGGTACTATATCGGCATTGTGGGCAAATATGGCGCGCCCGTGCAGACGCTGCTCAAGAAGGCCACAACGCTCGACATACGCACGGTGTATCCCCTGCACGGGCCTGTGCTGACGGGCGATGCGCTGACCCGCGCGATCGGGCTGTACGACACTTGGTCGTCCTACAAGGCGGAAAGCCGCGGTGTGGTCATCGTTCATGCATCGGTCTATGGCAACACCCGCGCCGCAGCAGAAAAGCTGGCTGAATCCCTCCGCGCAAAGGGCGAGGAGGTCGTGGTGTACGATCTGAACCGCTGCGACATCGCTCAGGCGGTGACGGACGCCTTCCGCTATGACCGGCTGGTGCTGGCGAGCATCACCTATAATGCGGATGTTTTCCCGCCGATGAAGGCCTTCCTTTCCTGGCTGACTCATCGCGGCTATCAGGGCCGCACGGTCGGGTTGATCGAGAACGGCTCCTGGGCGCCCCTGGCCGCAAAGGTCATGCGCGGTCTGCTGGAAGGAAGCAAGGATATCACCTTCGTCGAACCCACCGTGCGCGTCCAGTCCGCACTGGATGATAACAGCCTTGCTCAGCTGGATGCCCTGGCCTGCGCGCTCCATGCATGATCCCCTGCCTGACTGCATTGCGGTCGGGTTTTTGCATGCGAAGAAAGACGCGGAAAATGCAGATTCCAGCGCGAAAAATGTTGTTTCCACCCGTGACCTGTGGTAAAATACATGCTGCGGCTATGCCGTGATCACATCGTACTGGAGTGCATCTGCCATATGATCGAGACCTGGACGACACCCATCCCCAAGCTGACGAAAAAAGAACCGCGCAAGGTTTATGTTTATATCCCCGATGCCGCGCAGGAGGATCCCTCGGCCCGCTTCCCCGTGCTGTACATGTTCGACGGACACAATGTCTTCTTCGACGAGGACGCGACCTACGGCAAGAGCTGGGGTATGAAGGACTATATGGACGCAACGGCCACTCCGCTCATCATTGTGGCGGTGGACTGCAACCATAGCCCTGATCACGGGCGCTTGAAGGAATACGCCCCATTCAGCTTTGAGAACGAATTCATCGGCAGCATCCGAGGACGCGGCAAGACCACGATGGACTGGTTCGCCCATACCCTTAAACCGATGATCGACGAGCGTTATCCCACCCTGCCGGAGCGTGAGACGACCTTCATTGCCGGTTCCTCCATGGGCGGACTGATGAGCCTATATGCCATTCTGGCCTATAATGACGTGTATTCCCGCGCGGCCTGCCTCTCGCCCAGCATTTGGGTCATGCCGAAAAAGATGCAGCGGCTCATCCGCAATGCGGAGCTTACGCCGGACACGGTCATCTACATGGACTATGGCTCGCGTGAATTCGCCAACCATGAGGGCATGCGCAAGTGCTTCGCCGATGTGACCAGTCAGCTGATGGAAAAGCAGGTCTGGCTGACCAGCCGCGTCATTCCCAACGGCGACCACTGCGAAGCCTGCTGGGAAGAGCAGATCCCCTACTTTATGCATACCCTGTTCTATTCACGAGATTAAGGAGCAATATCCACATGCAAACATATTACACCAAATGGTATTCCCCCAGCATCGGCCGGGAGATGGAGATCAAGGTCTATGGCCACGCAGGGCGTCCGGTGCTGTTCATTCCCTGCCAGGACGGACGCTTCTTCGATTTTGAGAACTACCGCATGGCGGAAGTCTGGAGCCCGTGGATCGAGAGCGGCCAGTGCATGGTCTTTGCCATCGACACCCTGGACAAGGAAACCTACTCCGCTACCTATGAGCCGTATTGGCGCATCCGCCGCCACGAGCAGTGGTTTGCCTACATCTGCAACGAGGTGGTGCCCTTCATGCAGAGCATGGCCAACGACCGCAACGGCTGGTCCGGCACGCCGGGGTGCATCAGCTTTGGCTGCTCCCTGGGGGCGACCCATGCGGCGAACCTCTTTTTCCGCCGTCCCGACCTGTTCGACGGGCTGCTGGCGCTCTCCGGCATCTACGACAGCGACTATGGCTTCCCCGGATACATGGATGAGCTGGTCTACGCCAACTCCCCCGTCCACTATCTGGGCGGCATGCCGGCGGATCATCCCTACATCCAGCAGTACAACCAGCACAAGGGCATCATCGTCGTCGGCCAGGGCGCATGGGAGATCCCCGACAGCACCCTTCGCCTGCGCGATATCTTCCAGCAGAAAGACATCCACGTCGCGGTAGATGTCTGGGGGCATGATGTCTGCCACGACTGGGACTGGTGGTACAAGCAGGTGCAGTATCATCTACCCCATGTGCTCTGAGCACCCTTTACAGACAAAGAAAAAGGCGGTTGACCAGCAATGAAAAATTTCGTTTTCATTTCTCCGAATTTCCCCACGAACTACTGGCAGTTCTGCAAGCACCTGAAGGATAACGGCCTGCGCGTGCTGGGTGTAGGCGACTGCCCCTACGATCAGCTGCTGCCGGAGCTGCGCGCGTCCCTGACGGAGTATTACAAGGTCGGCAGCATGGAGAACTATGAGGAGGTCTACCGTGCGGTGGCCTTCTTTATCAGCAAGTACGGACGCATCGACTGGCTGGAGAGCAACAACGAGTACTGGCTGGAGCGGGACGCCATGCTGCGCACTGACTTCCACATCACCTCCGGCTTCCAGGTGGAGGACATGGCGCGCATCAAGTACAAATCCAAAATGAAGCCGTATTATGAGGCAGTGGGCATCAAGACCGCACGCTATCATCTGGTGGATGACTTTGACCATTGCAAGGCCTTCATCACGGAGGTGGGCTATCCCGTCATCGTCAAGCCGGATAACGGCGTGGGCGCGTCCAGTACCTACAAGCTCAACAGCGATGCGGATCTGACGGATTTCCTGCGCCGCAAGGAGGCGGATGTTTCCTACATCATGGAGGAATTCGTCCCGGCGGAGGTCAACAGCTACGACGCGATCATCGATTCCCATGGCGAGCCCATCTTTGAAACAGGCAATGTGACGCCGAATTCCATCATGGATGTGGTGAACAATGCCGACAACTCCATCTACTACATCGTCAAGGAGCTGCCGGAGGACACGCGCCGTGCAGGCCGCGCAACGGTGAAATCCTTCGGCGTGCGCAGCCGTTTCGTCCACTTCGAGTTCTTCCGCCTGACCGCGGATCATCCGCACATGGGCAAGAAAGGCGATGTGGTGGCGCTGGAGGTCAACATGCGGCCCTGCGGCGGCTTCTCCCCCGACATGATGAATTTCGCCAATTCCACCGATGTGTACAAGATCTACGCGGACATGATCGCGTATGATTCCACCTTGAAGGCCTGCGGCGAAAAGAGCTTCTGTGCCTTCGCAGGCCGCCGCGACGGCAAGCATTTCAAGCTCAGCCATGAGGAGCTCAGTGCGAAGTACGCCGCCAACATGCGCATGATCTCCCACATCCCCGATGCCCTGTCCGGTGCGATGGGCAACCAGATGTACGTCGCCACCTTCCCCACCGTGGAGGCCATGCGCGCCTTCTATGCCGACGCATGCGAGTGCTGGTAAAGGAGACGGCCCTTGAAAATGAAGAAGAAGCTCCTTGCCGTCCTGCTGATCCTGACCTGCCTGTGCCTGACCGGCTGTTCCGTGATGCAGGAGAACATCCTCAAACTCGTCGCGGATCAGACGGCTAAAGCCGGCACCGACGTGTTGGCAGCGCAATTCGTGGACGGGCTGCTCGCTAATGATGCGGAAGCTGCACTGTCCGCGATGTGCTCCGAAGTCACCTTGGCACAGATGCTGAATGCCTTCCCGCAGATGCGCGCGATGCTCCCCGACACGGATGAATACACACTCGTTCCCACCTATTTCTCCACGAACACGAACAATGGCATCACGACGATTGACGTGGAATTCACGCTGACGATGGGCGATCAGGTCTTTTGCCTGACGACGCGGCAGATGACCGGCTACGAGCGGCTGACAAACATCCATATCCAGCCGGTGGAAGCGGACGCAATGCCCTCCACGGCAGATGCAAAGCCGATCGACCTTGACACGGCTGACATCGCTGTTATGCTGCTCAGCCTGGCCTGTGCGGTCTTCATCATCTGGGCACTGGTGGACTGCATCCGTCATAAAGTGAAGCGCAAGTGGCTCTGGATCCTGCTAATCCTGCTGGCCGATGTGTCACTCACCCTCCTTCTTAGCGGCGGAAAGCTCGGCTTGCAGCTGCACTTCGGCCCGTTCGTCCCCATGTATTCCTTCGCGCGGACTGCTCAGGGCGGCTTCACACTGCAAGTCGGCTGGCCCATCGGTGCGCTGGTGTATATGCTGCGCCGCAGGAAGCTCATTGCACCGGCGGTGAATTTCCAGGAAGCAATGTTGCTCGAAGCACCTTCTGCCAGCAAAGCCGAAAACGAATAAGCCCCGCCCGATGTGCGCATCCTGCAAAAGGGTGCGCACTTTTTGCTGTCCCTAAAGCGGCCTGTGGATAAACATCTTCTCAATTGCGGCGAACTGTGGTATAATGGCATCTGTATACGGCAAATTCCGTATACGCAAAACAGGAGGTATGAAAGCATGCGTATCCTGATCGTCGGTGACGGAAAGGTCGGCAATACCCTAGCTGCAGAGCTGCTGCGCGAGGGGCATGACGTGACCATCATCGACCAAAATGAGGCCGTGCTTCACAAGACCGAGGACACGCTGGATGTGCTGTGCATCCACGGCAATGGTGCGAATGCATCCACCCTGCTGGAGGCCGGCGCTGACCACGCGGATATCCTCGTTGCCGCCACAGCGTCCGATGAGATCAATATGCTCTGCTGCCTGATCGGCAAGAAGCTCGGAGCAAAATTCACCATCGCACGCATCCGTGACCCGGAATACAATGATTCCCTGTCCCTGCTGCAGCAGGAGCTGGGCATCAACATGACCATCAACCCGGAACGCGCCACCGCGCACGAGATCTCCCGCATTCTGCGCTACCCCTTTGCCAGTAATATCGAGCCCTTCGCCAAGGGCCGCGTGGAACTGGTGGAATTTCTCGCCCGCGAAGGCGATGTCATCTGCGGTCGTCCCCTTCGTGAGCTGACGTCACGGCATTCCGAGCTGCCCAAGGTGCTGTACTGCGCTGTGGAGCGCGAGGGCGAAGTGCTCATCCCCCGCGGCGATTTCTGCATCCACCCTGGCGACCGCGTGCATGTCGCGGCGGACATCCTGACCGTAACTCAGTTCTTCCGCTGCATCGGTCGCAGCACCCGTCCGGTCAAGCAGGTCATGATGCTTGGCGGCGGACGCATCAGCTATTATCTGGCCAAACTCGTCGAGCGGATGAACATGCACGTGTCCGTCTTCGAGATCAACCCGGAGAAGGCCAAGGCGCTCTCCGAGCAGCTCCCCCATGCGGACGTGATCGAAGGCGACGGCACGGATCAGGATCTGCTGGAGCAGGAGAACATTTCCGGCATGGACGCATTCATCGCCCTGTCCGACCGGGACGAAGAGAACCTGATGACCGGCCTGTACGCGCGCAATCAGGGCGTGCCGAAGGTCATCGTGAAGAGCAACCGCTACGCCTATAAGGACGTGATCTCCAACCTCGGCCTGGAAACGCAGGTCAGCCCGCGGCTCATCACCTGCAACGCGCTGCTGCGCTATGTGCGTGCACGCGTCAATGCGCAGGGCACTGCGGTGGAAAAGCTCTACCGCCTGGTGGACGGCAAAGCGGAAGCGCTGGAATTCATCGCGCGTGAGGGCGACCCCTACATCGGTGTTCCGTTGAAGAACCTGACCGTCCGCAAGGGCGCGCTGGTGGCGATCATCCTCCATCAGGGGAAGGTCATCGTCCCCTTCGGCGATGACGTGATCGAGGCTGGCGACAATGTGGTCATCATCTCCACTGCAAGCGGCATTACGGACCTGAACGAGGTTATCCGCAAATGAACAGCAAGCTGATCTATCGTCTGTTGGGCGCGATCCTGCTGGTGGAAGCCGCGGCGATGCTGCCTTCCCTGCTGATCGCGCTGATCTATGCCGATGGCGACGCACCGGCTTTCCTGCTGACCATCGTGCTCCTGTTGGCACTGGGCGGCGTGCTACGGCTCTTCATCCGCACTGAACATACCAATCTTCGTGCGCGTGAAGGTTTCCTGGTGGTGTCGCTGGCGTGGGTGCTCATGTCCGTATTCGGCGCGCTGCCGTTCATGCTCAGCGGCGTCATCCCGAATTTCGTCGATGCGCTGTTCGAGGCCGTGTCCGGCTTCACAACCACCGGCGCGACCATCATGCCCGTGGTCGAGGGGCAGCCTCATGGCGTGATGTTCTGGCGATCCTTCACCCATTGGATCGGCGGTATGGGCGTGCTGGTGCTGACCCTGGCGCTGCTCCCGCAGATGTCCGGGCGCACGAGCCATCTGGTGCGCGCCGAATCCCCCGGCCCGACCCTGTCGAAGATCGTCCCCCGCATGGGCGACACCGCTAAGATTCTCTACCTGATCTACGGCGTGCTGACGGTCGTGAATTTCGCCGCACTGCTCCTGGCCGGGATGGATCCCTACGATGCAGCCATCCACGCCCTCGGCACGGCTGGCACCGGCGGTTTCAGCAATTACGCCGCCAGTGTCGGGCATTTCGCATCCCCCTGGGTGGATTGGATCACCACCTTCTTCATGGTGGTCTTCGGCGTGAACTTCGCGCTGTATTACAAGGTCATTTCCGGCGGCTGGCGTGACGCCGTGCGCTGCGAGGAGCTGCGCTGGTACCTGGCGATCTATGCCGGCGTGACGGTGCTGGTTTCGCTGGCCATCCTGCCTGAATACAGCAATTTCGCCACCGCGCTGCGGTACGGCGCGTTCCAGGTCGCATCGCTGATCAGCACGACCGGCTATGCCACGACAGACTTCAACCTGTGGCCCGTGGCGGCCAAGATGCTGATGCTGCTGGTCATGTTCACCGGCTCCTGCGCAGGCTCCACGTCCGGTGGCATGAAGATCTGCCGCGTGGGCATCATGTGCAAGCAGGGCATGCGTGAGGTGCGCCACACCATTCAGCCGCGCAAGGTGCAGGTGGTGCGCTTTGAGGGCAAGACCATCGAGGAAGACACCCTGCACCAGATCGGCGTATTCATGTTTGTATATATGCTGCTGATCGTCCTTGGTGGGGTGCTGGTTTCCCTGGAGGGCCTCTACGATATCGAGACCAATCTGACCGCCGCGCTGACCTGCGTGAGCAATGTCGGCCCTGGTTTTGGTGCGGTCGGCCCGGCAGGCAGCTTCGCCGGATACGGCCCCTTTGCAAAGCTGATTCTGATCTTCCTGATGCTGGCTGGCCGTCTGGAGATCTTCCCGATGCTGGCCATGTTCCACCCCGCCATGTGGCGAAAGTGATCTATCGAGGCGCTGACCATGCCGTCGGCGCCTTTTTTCATGCACAAAAAAGGACGAACAGCACGGAAAGCTGCCCGTCCAACGGTTCACGATCAATTGAAGGAGAAGCGGCGGCGTGATGACGCATCAACCAACGGAGCTTGCCAGGATCGAAAGCCGGTCAAATACACCAAGGGATGGATTTTGGGAGCCTGATCACGTTCAAGCGAATTCCATATGTATGAACAGCCGCGCGCTATCGGGTGGGAAGGTCAATCCTCGTCGTCCGCGTCCTCGTCGCTGTTGAGCTTGATGGAGGCGATCTCCATCAGCTTGGCTTCGAGCGCCTGATCCTCCACGGGGACGAACTCCTCCAGCTCTTCGCCGGATTCATCCGTCGTGGCCACGATCTTCATCACGTAGCAGTCAACGCCTTCATCCTCAGCGTCTGCATCGGCCGTGTCCTCGTCGTTGGAGTCGGTCAGGATCGCGTATTCCTCGCCGTTATAGAAGAAATAGTCAATGATGCTGAACAGGATGGTGTTACCTTCCTCGTCGATCATCTCGATGACGTCTTCCATGGGTTCTTCGTCAAAAGATTCTCCGATGATACCCGCATCCATGCCATCCTGTTCGAACTGTTCCTCGCTGTGCATTGGTAACACCCCTTTCCATTTTCAAGGTGCCGCACACCGGCGGCTTTTCTCCCCTTGATGATGGCTTTATTATACAGGATATACCCCATATTTGCAAGACTTTTCGCAAAAGTTTTCCCCCTTGACTTTGCACTGCGCAGGGCATATAATAGTCTTGTTGGGCATGCGCAGTCTGCGCGTGTTTTTTTCTGCAATGCAAAAAAATGCTCCCCCTGGAGCCGTTTTACGCGGTGCTTCAGGGGGAGTTTTTTGTTTATGTCAGGCCGATGGATCAGATATCCGTCGGCTCATCGCTGCGGGAATTCTCCTGCATCTGGCGCTGGGCCGTTCTGCGGCCAACACGCGGCACAGGACGGGTATCCGGCTCGTCATCCGGGGTGAAATCGCTCCCCTGGATGGGCGTGCCTTCTGCCGGACGGGCATAGCGCTCCATCGCGCGGGATTCCTGCGGCTGATAGCGGCTCGCAGGGGCAGGCTGGTACGCGCCGGTCTGCTGATCTTGCATCGGCTGCTTGTAGGCGGCCTGATTGGGATATGCGCCGGTACGCTGCTGCTGTGCGGAATGCGCGTAGGGACGCTGCTGCGCGCGGGCAGCCTGTGCGCGGCGCTGGGCGGCACGCATGGCCATACGGCGGCGCTTCTGCTGATAGCGGACGAACGCGAATGCTCCGCCACCTGCAAGCAGGAGCAGCACGACCACAACCGTCCAGATCAGGCCGGAACCGCCCTGCCCGTCATCCGCGGTGGGATAAGTCACATCCGGCAGCGGATTGAAGGTCGGGGTCGCCGTGGGCGTGGGGGTGGCGGACTGGTTCGGCAGCGGCTCGAGGGTCGGGGTGGTCTGGATGGGGGCGACCGTCGGGATGGGATTGAAGGGCTCGAAGCTGGTGTACACATCCGGATTGCTGTTGACCCACTGGTCTTCCGCGGAGACAAGCCCGCCGGTGCCGGTGAAGCCCACATTGTCCTGCGCATCATCCTTCGAGGTGGAATTGTTGACGACACCCTGCAGATACTGATCGCTCACGCGGAATTCCTCCAGCTCGGCGATGGTCAGCTGCTTGAAGTAATCGCCGTGGAGGTAGCCGGTCTGATCCGCATACTTGACGCGGTACCAGGTGGTGCCGTTGATGTTTTCGCTGCCCAGCACAAGGCACAGGGCATAGCGCTTGAGTTCGCCGACCTTCTTGGCATTGGTGGACGGCTGTTCGCGCCAGTTGACGGTGCTGCCATCCACATAGCCGTAGGAGGACAGGCCGTTTTCGTCAAACACGGGGGCGGAAACGGTCGGGACGGGCGTGGGCGTCTGATGCTGATTCTCAATGTAGTCCTCCTCTTCGGCCACCGTCATCATGCGGACGAGGTCGTAACGGATGTAACCCCATTGATTGTCGCACAGCACATTGTGCCAGTACTGTCCCTCGCCAGCGGTCTGGCCGGAAATGAAGACAATGGTGCCAGCGGCCAGATTATCGATGATGCGGCTGTATTCGCTGGCCATCTGCCTGAAGGGAACGGCTTCACCCAGCACGACCGCGTAACCGGAGATCTGGGGCGGTTCGGGCGTGGCCGTGACGAACACCGTGGGAGTGGGCGTCTTGTGCTGCTCCTCCCACAGGGCGATGTAAGGCTCTGCTTCCTTGTCGGTGATGCGGCGCAAGCTGCTGTCCTGGATGTAGCCGGACTGACCGCCAAGAGTCGTCACGATGGACCAGGTATCGCCGGTATCGCCGCTCTGCACCTGGCCAAAGACCTTCACCAGCTCACCGGCCTCCAGATTCTGCTGGATGGTCATGTCGGAAGAGCTGATGCCCGTGCGCAGAGGCGTCACGCGCGTGGTCAGCGCATAGCCGGCATAGGGCGTGGGGCTGGGCGATGCGGTCGGCGCCGTGGTGGGCGTCGGGCTGGCCGTTTCCGTCGGATCAGGTTCAGCGGTAGGGGTGCTCGTGGCGGGCGGCGTGATCATTTCCACCGGCGCCTGCGTGACGTCCACCGTGGGAGAAACGCTCGGCATTTCCGTGGGCGCCGTGGTGGGGATCTCCGTCGGAGTGGCGGTCGGCATCTGCGTGGGCGTCGGCACTTCCGTCGGGGTGGCCGTGGGGATCTCAGTCGGGACGGGTGTAAAGGTCGGCACAGGGGTGTTTCCAGCGGAGTACTGGTCGCTTTCCGCCTGGGTCATGATGTCCAGGTAGGTGCTGCTCATGTAGCCCAGCGTGCCGCCGATATTGACCATCGCCCAGGTCTCGCCCGCATCGTTGTAGAGCTCCTGCAGCACATAGACCTTGGTGTTCTTCTTGATGCGCTTGATGACCTTGGTGCTCTTGGAGGTGTTGGGGGCGTTGCGGAAGGCCACATCCACGCCATTGACCACGGCATAGCGGTAGACACTCTCCCCCACCGGGATGGGCGTTTCGGTCACCTTCGCGGCAAAGGTGAAGACGACCTGCGCAGGTTCCGCCACGCCGTCACGGGAAACGTAGAGCTTCACAGATTTCGCGCTGGAAGCATCGTAACCACTCGGGACAAGGGACGCATCCGTTTCGACCGTGTGATAGCCGGACGCAAGCTCCAGCGTGAAGGGCGTGATGATGTCCTGCTGACGCTCGTTGACATAGCGGACGGTCACCTTCGCCTTTTTCTCCGGCGCCTTGTAGTAGAAGGCGATCTCCTCGGGCTCGGTCGTGCCGTCATCGCGGACGGTCACGGTCTGCGTCGCATCCATCGCCAGGGTGTAGCCATCCGGCAGATCCTGCGGATTGGCCTGAATGCTGTAGGTGCCGGGCGCGACCGTCACCGTCTGCGAGGTGGCGATGGTACGGCCTTCGGTGTCGTAGTAGTAGACCGGCAGCACGAACTGCTGCGGCTCGGCGAACTTCTGGTAGTAGAAGACGATCTGCGCGCGGGAAGCCACGCCGTTGATGACCGTTACCGTTTCGGTGGTCTCCATGCCGGCGAAGGGCGCATAGCCATCGGGCAGGTCAGCCGGTGCGGCAACGATGGTATGGGTGCCGTCAGCAAGGGTCAGGGTCTGCGCGGTGGCGATGTCATTGCCACGGTCATCCTTGTAGTAGACCATGACCGTCGCGGTGCGCACTTCCTGCGGCAGACGGTAGTAGAACGCGATCTCCTCCTGATCGCACCGACCAAATTCATCCACGGTCACGGTGATGACGGCCGGCTCGACCAGGATAGCGCCTTCCGGCAGGCTGCTGGGGGACGGCGTCAGCGGATGCGTGCCGGGATCGAGCGTCACGACCTGCGGATCCGCCACGGGGCTGCCTTCCATGTCCAGATACCAGATGGTCACATTGGCGGACACCACCGGGTCCTGCTTCTCCTGATAGAAAAAGTACACATCGGGCATGTTCGCGATGCCGTCTTTGACTTCGATGGTGATCTCAGGCAGGGAGCCGGGGGCCAGTTCATATTTGGAAGAGAGGCCCTCGGGGGATGCGTAGATGACATGGATGCCGTCCGCATAGGTGAAGACCTGCGCCGGTGCCACATCGCGGCCGAGATCGTCCTGATAGTGGACGGTGATGTCCGCAGCGGCCTTGCGGAGGTCGAAGATGACTACATCGGGGGTGATACGGCCGGATTCATCCACCGTCACCTCGTAGGTCTGCGTGCGCTCCAGCACATAGCCGTTCATCTTGGCGGCATCCGCCTCGATGATATGATGACCGGGCTGCAGCGTCTTCGTGTCGCTGGCCACGACGGTGCCATCGGACAGCTGATACAGGATGGTCAGATCTGCGGTGACCGGCGCGATGTAGGCATCCTTATAGGTGAACTGCACATACGCCGGATCGGACGTACCGTCAGCAAAGACGGTGACGTTCACGCTGGACGCGCT
>CAZIUA010000017.1:20983-35512 GCA_964542315.1 uncultured Faecalibacterium sp.
TGCCGTTCTCGTGATAGTAGTACACCGGCACGACGGCCTCCACCGGCGCGACGTAGGCATCCTTGTAGGTGAACTGCACATACGCCGGATCGGACGTACCGTCAGCAAAGACGGTGACGTTCACGCTGGACGCGCTGGCAAGCTCATACTCCCACACATTCGCGCTGTCCGCGGTGATGGTGTAGGCGCCTTCAGTCAGGCGCTTTTCCTGTGCATCCAGCAGCGTGCCGTTCTCGTGATAGTAGTACACCGGCACGACGGCCTCCACCGGCGCGACGTAAATGTCCTCGTAGGTGAAAATGATGCTGGGCACGTCGGTCGTGCCATCCGGATACACCGTGATGTACGCCGTGGTGCTGACAGGCTGATAGCCGCTCACCTTGTCGCTGGACGCCGTGACCTCGTGCGTGCCGGGTACAAGGAAGATCTCCTGGAAATCCAGCTGGGTGCCATTGGTGTGCATATACACCACGGGCACGGAGACTTCCGCGACCGGCGTAGGCGTGGGGACATCCGTCGGGACGGGCGTGGGCGTGGCGACCTCACGATACAGGAAGGTGACATCGCTGGGCGAGGCGGAACCGGACTGATCCACCGTCACATCCGCATGGTCGGAGCTGACCAGCGCATACCCTTCCGTATTGGAGGAAGAAGCCCACACGCGCGTGGTCTCTCCTGCCCAGCACTCGGCATACTGTGTGTCGAGCAGAAGGCCATCCTCGGTGATGTAATACACCGGGATCTGCACCGGGTAAGGCTGGAATTCCGCCTTGGGCATGTCGGCAGACGATACGTAGAGCAGGATCGGCATATCCGCCTGCTGGCCGTTCACGCTATACCACAGCTGATAGGCGAATTCATAGCCGGTGGACAGTGCGTCCATCTCCGGCAGCCAGGTCAGCGACGTGGTGCGTTCGCCCATGTCATCCACCAGATAGAAGGTGTAGGACGGGTCGGATGCAAGCGCCTCCACGGTCAGCGTATGACCGATGGCAGAGGCGTCCACCGTCACCCAATAGGCACGGTCCGCACTGTCCGTCACCGGAGCAGCCGCAGCCGTGCGGAGATTGCCCGACCCGTCCGTCCACAGGACGTTCAGGGTGAGACTGTCCCAGATGCTGGCTGCATAGGCAGGCAGCTGCCAGGTCGTGAACAGCATCATGACCATCAGCATGAGTGCTGTCAGGCGGCGATGCTTCTCAGCGCCACTTTGGAACATGGCGTTTCCCTCCTTGAAATGAAGAAATCATACAGAAACTCAGTTTGTATTATACCGCACACGCCGGCATGCGTCAACAGCTTCAGCGGTGCATGGGGACGCGGTTTTTCATGGCCAATGGGCAGGAATCCCACAAGCGGTGTCGAATCGTTATGCATGAAACAACACCAGGGAGGCATACCGATGAACGATCAGGAACTTGTGGAAACCTATCAGGACGGCAAAGTGGTCTTTGACGGCAAGATCATCCGGCTGGAGCACTGGCATGTGAAATTGACCAACGGCAGCACGGCCCTGCGTGAAGTGGCCTGCCATCCGGGCGCATCCGCCGTGGTCGCACTGGATGAGGACAAAAATGTCATCCTCGTGCGGCAGTATCGCGCACCCGTTGGACGGCTGACGCTAGAGATCCCGGCGGGCAAATTCGACCATGCCGGAGAGGATCCCCTGCTCTGCGCACAGCGTGAGCTGAGTGAGGAGACCGGCTTCACTGCGGACAGCTGGAAAAAGCTGACCGTGCTGGAAACCACGCCGGGCTTCTGCAACGAGCGCATCCACATCTACCTGGCCAAGGGGCTCAAGCAGGGCGATACCCACCCCGATGAGGATGAATTCGTCGCGACGACGCGCCTGCCCCTGCAGGAAGCGGTGGCGAAGGTCATGGACGGCACGCTCCGGGACGGCAAGACTGCGCTGGCCATCATGATGGCTTCCGCTGTTTCCAATGACTAAACGAACCGCATGCCTGTTTTCATCCCGGATATTCATCATTTTTTCATCCTGTCATCGCAGTTTTGACCATTCCATGCAGAAAGGAGTGTCCCCATGGCCCGGAAAGAGCACAAAAGCCGTGGATTCAGCGTGCTCATCGCGATGCTGACCGTGCTGCTGATTCTCACGTGTGCGCTGTTCGTCTATGCGAGCGCCGTTCATCGCAATGAGCAGCCCAAGCGTCCGACGATGCAGCGGTTTGCCATGGTGACGGCGCGACATGGGTGAGCATCGTTCCCTGCTGAGATGGCTGACCATGCCGGCCTCGGAGCCGCACACGGCGGCGGAATACTTTTCGCGCCTGCCGGTCATCGATACGCCCCGTCTGACGCTGCGCAAGATGACCATGCGGGATGCGCCGGATGTTTATCAGTACGCACGGGATGAGGCAGTCGCCCGACACGTCCTGTGGGATGCACATCGTTCCCTGTGGGACAGCCGGGCGTATGTCCGCTTTCTTCAGCATCAGTACCGTGCCGGCCTGCCGTGCAGCTGGGCGATCGTCCTGCGCGAAACAGGCCGCGTGATCGGCACGATCGGCTATATGAGCTATTCCGAGGAGAATGCCATGGCGGAGATCGGCTATTCCCTGGCAAGGGATCACTGGGGACAGGGGCTGATGACGGAGGCGCTGTCTGCCGTGCTGGACGAGGCTTTCCGCGCGCTGAAGCTCAACCGGGTGGAAGCACTGCACTTCACCGACAACCCTGCCAGCGGCCGCGTGATGGAGAAATGCGGCATGCAGCACGAGGGGCATATGCGGAACAGGATCTATTGCAAGGGTGCATTCCGCGATGTGGAGATGTGGGGCATCCTCCGCAAGGACTGGACACGGCGGAAGGGCTGAGCAGGGGCGCCCGGTGTCGGTGCCATTCCGGCAATCAAAAAGGAGGACACGCACGTCCTCCTTTTCTGCTTTCGCGGCATTTACTTCTTCCGCTTATAGACGCTCATCCGGCGCTTGTAGACCTCCGGCCGTGCGACGGAATAGCCGAAGAATCCGCAGACATCGGCCGTGCGCTGATACACGCCATGGGTCTTGCAGATCAGTTCGGCACGCTCCAGATGCATGGAACCATCCGCGTCAAAAAGCGACTCCTGCACGCCGACGTTCACCACTTCGCCGATGAACATCACATGGCTGCCCAGTTCGATGGTCTGGCGCACCTTGCAGGCCAGATACGCAGGGCATTCAGCAATCGCCGGCGCATGCTTCAGGTGCCCGATGCGGACGGGCGTCAGATGGCAGTCCGCCCATTTATCCGTATCCCGGCCGGAGCGAACACCGCAGTAGTCCATCGCGCGGCACTGCTTTCCGCCGACGAGATTGACCACGAATTCTCCGCTGCGCACGATCATATCGTAGCTGTAGCGCTCCTTGCGCACGGAAATGGACACCATCGGCGGATCTGAATTCACCGTGCCAGCCCAGGCGATGGTGATGATATTCGGCTTGGCACCTTCATCAGGCGCGCAGCAGGACACCATGACTGCAGGCACGGGCGAAAGCATCGTGAAGGGATCCAGCTGGCGGAAATGCGAATTCATAAATAGCGCGCTCCTCTTGTCTGTTCTTGGGTTTTAGTGTACAATATCCTTACTGGAATGTCAAGATTCGCAAGGGCGAATCCCTTGCAAAGGAGGTCTGTTATGCTCTTTCCCGGCGATGCATGTCCCCGCGGACGGCACGCAGGTGCGTATGATCCATCCACCAGCGCGGGGCGGAAATTCCTCAAGGGCGTGCTGATTCTGCTGCTTTTGCTGGTGCTGGCCTGGCCCTTCCTGGAGCCGTTCATGCTGGACACTGAGACCGTCTCCATCACGGCTGAAGACCTTCCCGCTGGCATCGGTCAGCTGCGGATCGTCTATGCGGCGGACATCCATTATGGCGGCCTGTTCAGCGAAAGCCGCCTGAATTCGCTCATCAGCCACATCAATGCCTGCAACGCTGACATCGTGCTGCTGGGCGGCGACTATGCACAGGACAGCGCAGGCGCCATCGCGTTCTTCCAGAACCTGCCGAAGATTCATTCCCGCTATGGCGTGTATGCGGTGGCTGGCAATCATGACCGCACTGTTCCGGAAAACAATCTGCTGACCCTCCGCGCGGCGATGCAGGCTGCGGGTGTCACGCCCCTGGTCAACAGCGTCAGCCGGGTGCGCATCGGCGTGAGCGATGTGTATATCGCCGGCATTGACGATATCAGCAACGGGCATCCCGATTTGGCCGGTGTCGCGGAACAGGTGTCCGCATCGGATTTTGTCATCTTCCTGTGCCACAATCCGGCGGTCATCCCGGATGCGCTGCGGGCGACGGACCGCTCCGGCAGTCAGAACTGGTTCGACCTGGGGCTTTTCGGCCACACCCACGGCGGACAGGTCGCGGTCATCGGGCCGCTCATCCGTGATGACGGCGTGCCGAATGAGTACACCGCAGGCTGGTTCCGGCAAAATCGCATCGACATGCTCGTCACGCGCGGTGTAGGCACGACAGGACTGCCTGTGCGACTGTTCTGTTCGCCGCAGATCCACCTGATCACGGTCAATTCCGCCAAGTAAACACAACAAAAAACGCGCAGGGGATCAGCTGATCGGCCCTGCGCATTTTATATATGTAGGAATTACTTTGCCTGATAGCCCAGGGATGCCATGAAGCGCTGGAAGCCGTTCAGGCCGTTTTCGTCCTGCTTGTAGACGCCCGCATCGGTCAGCACCTGCGCGCAGACCTTCGCGACCTCCTGGCGGAGCAGCGCGGCCGCGGCTTCATGGTCGGCACAGAGGCCATGCTCGGTAACGATCTGGCTGACCCAGTCGAAATGCTTGGCGGACATGTCCTCCTCGTCCGGACGGACCATGGTGCGCTCACCGGTCATGAAGTCCTCCAGGGCGGCCAGTTCCTTCTTCAGGCGGCCGGGCAGGATGAACAGACCCATGACCTCGATCAGGCCGATGTTCTCGCGCTTGATATGGTGCAGGGGCGCATGGGGGTGGAAGATGCCCAGGGGATGCTCATCGCTGGTGCGGTTGTTGCGCAGCACCAGGGAGAGCTTGTATGCGCCGTCCACCTTGCGCAGGATGGGCGTGATGGTGTTGTGGGGCGTGCCGTCGGTCTCGGCATACACATCGCAAGCCGGATCGCTCCAGGCGCGCCACGCATTCAGGATACGCTCCGCCTCATCGATCAGCGCGGCTTCGTCCGTGCCGGTCAGGGTCACAGCGGACATGGGCCAGTCCAGGATACCAGCCTGAATACGGCTGTCGGGGCCGGTCAGGGCGATCTTCACGGGCGCCTTGTCCATCGGGAAGGAATAGCGTCCGCCCTGGAAATGGTCATGATTCAGGATGGAGCCGCCGACGATGGGCAGATCGGCATTGGAGCCGAGCATATAATGGGGCATCTGGCGCACGAAGTCAAACAGACGCTCGAAGGTACCGCGGGAGATCTTCATGGGGGTATGCTGCGCATTGAAGACGATGCAGTGCTCGTCATAATAGGCATAGGGGGAATACTGCATGTACCAGTCCTGGCCGGCCAGCTTCAGCGGGATGACGCGGTGATTCTGGCGCGCGGGAAAGTTGCTGCGGCCGCGGTAGCCGGGATTCTCCACGCAGAGCATGCACTTGGGATAGGAAACGCTGGGGGCATTCTTGAGCTTGGCGATCTCGCGCGGATCCTTCTCCGGCTTGGAGAGGTTGATGGTGATCTCCAGCTCCCCTGCCGGGCTGTCAGCGAAATAGCGGACATTCTGCGCGATGGCCATTACCTTGATATAGTCGCAATCGCGGCACATACGATAGAAGCGATCCGTTGCGGCCTCGGGGGCGCCGTTAGCCATGGCAGTCTGGAAGTCCTCGCGCACCTGCTTGGGAGAGGGCGTCAAAAGACCCATCAGCCGCGCGGAGAACAGGTCGCGCGCGTAGCTCATGTCCTCGATCAGGCCCTTTTCCACTGCCAGATCGCAAAGTTCGGCCAGCAGAAGCGTCGCCGTTTTCGGGCACTCAAACTCGCCCGTCATTTCCCCTTCAGGTGCATCCATGTCCATGGCGTCCAGCAGGAGGTTCCGGTAATACGGATGGTCGATCGCATCGATCAGGTTCTTCTGCTCGGCAAAAATGAGCAGCTTTTCAATCAGCGTGGTTGCATTTTCTGACCAGTTCATCGTTGTGCCATCTTCTTTCATGCTGTTGTTCGCGGAAGATCCGCAGATTATATTCCTTCAAATTATACATGATTCGCAACTGCCTGTCAATTCAGAAAGCGCTTTCAGTGCTTACCAGCTCAGCACCTCATAGCCGTCATCCGTGACGAGCACCATTAGCTCCCACTGGGCGGAAGGTTTGCCGTCCTCGGTGCAGATCTCCCAATCGTTGTCGATATGGGTGCATACGCTGGCGGACCCCATATTCACCATGGGCTCGATGGTGAAGATCATGCCGGGCGCCAGCACCATGCCGGTACCCTTCTTGCCCGTATAACCGACCCAGGGATCCTCATGGAACTCCAGTCCCACACCATGTCCGCCGATCTCCTCGACAACGGTGTAACCATGGGACTTAGCGTGGTCATTGATCGCCTGCGCGATGTCCCCCAGGCAGGCATAGGGCTTCACCTGCTCCAGACCCAGCTGGACGCATTCGCGGGTGACCTCGACGAGGCGCTTTTTGTCCTCCGGCACTTCGCCAATGCAGAACATGCGCGAGGAATCAGAGAAATACCCATTCAGGATGGTGGAGCAATCCACATTGACGATATCGCCGCTGCGCAGGATGACATCATCCGACGGGAAACCATGGCAGACCTGATCGTTCACGGACGTACACACACTATGCGGATAGCCTTTATAGTTTAGCGGCGCGGGAATGCCGCCCATTTCGGTCGTCATGTCATAAACGATGCGGTCGATCTCGCTGGTGGGCATGCCTTCATGGATCTCCTGGGCGATACGGTCCAGCACGGCCACATTGATCTTCGCACTTTCGCGGATCTTCTCGATCTGCTCGGGGGTCTTGATCATTTTATGCGTGGGGATCTCGCGTCCTGCGTCATACAGGCCCAGCAGACGTGCATCCATCCCGGCGTGGCAGGTCTTGTACTTTCTTCCGCTGCCGCACCAGCAATGGTCGTTGCGTCCAGGCAGCTTACCAAGAGGAGAAAACATCATAAGAAGAACTCCTTTCCATGCGAAAGAGCCCCCTCACGATCGCAAGGAGGCTCGGTATGTGTTATTCCTTCGGGGTACGGGTGTTGCACATGCAGAACACGGCGATGACGCCGGGACCGGTATGTGCGCCGATGACGGAGCCGACATAGGAGATGCGGACATCCTGCACGGGCAGGCTCTCACGGAGCATATCCGCCAGCATCTGCGCTTCCTCCGGGCAGTCGCCATGGGAAATGTGGATGATCTGCTTCTCCGGCTCAACGATGCTCGCCTTGATCTTCTCCGCCAGGATGCGGATGCTGCGTTTGCGTCCGGCTGCCTTTTCGTAGACGGTGAGCCTGCCGCTTTCATCCATGCGCATGATGGGCTTGATGCGCACGAGGCTGCCCACGATGGCGCTGGCTGCGGAAACGCGTCCGCCGCGGTGGAGGTACATCAGGTCATTCACCGTGAACCACGCCACAAAGTTCTGCACATTCTGCTGGAGCCATTCGGCATTGTCTCCGATGGACATGCCATTCTGGCGATTCTGCAGTGCATAATGCACCATCAGGCCTTCACCGGCAGAAGCCATCAGGCTGTCGATGACGTAGAGCTTACGCTCAGGGAAATCCGCGCGAACTTCTTCAGCGGCCATCATCGCTGCGGAACAGGTGCCGCTCAGCGCGCTGGAGAATGCGACGGTCAGCACATCGTGACCGGCACCGAGCAGCTCGCGGAAGGCCTCCTCCCACATCTGGGACGTGACCTGCGAGGTCTTGATGTTCTTACCATTGCGCAGCGCATCATAGATGCTGCGAATGTTTTCATCCGTGCCGTCGGAAACATAGGAAACACCGTCAAGCAGATAAGAAAGGTTCAGAATACGGAAATCCTCCTGCTGATCGATCCACGCCTTGGGCATGTCGATCGTGGAGTCCGTGACGATCCAGTACATAAAGGTCAGCCTCCTGCATCAAACATGGATACCGCTATCAGTATAACACATCGAATGCAAAAACACAAGTTTTTTATAACCCGATGCACGGTTTTTTGATAGCATTCGGAGATCATTCCGCGCTGGACGCCGCTTGGAACAGGTTTTCGAGCTTTTCGTAGGTCAGCGAGCCGACCGCATTGTAGGTGATGACGCCGTTGGCATCGATGACGATCGTCTGCGGCAGCATGGTGGAGCCGCAGAAGGACTTGATGATCGCACCGGTTTCATCCAGCGCGAAGGGCATCTGGTAATCAAACTTGGCCAGATAGCCTTCGACATCATCCGTCACCAGATCGGAATGGATGGCCACGACCGCCACCGCGTCGCCGTACTTCTGATACAGGGCATCAAAGTGGGGCAGCTCATTACAGCATGGCGTACACCAGGTCGCCCAGAAATTGACCACCACGGTCTTGCCGCGATGCTCGCTCAGGGTGAAGGCTGTGTCGCCGCCATAGACGGGCGCGGTGAAGTCAGGCGCACGCATGCCGACTTCCTTGCCCACCGGGATCGGGTCTTCCTCGACCTCTGCGATCACGGGTTCCTCCTGTGGGATCTCTTCCACCGGATCGGGCTGATTAAAGTAGAAGAGTGCCGCACCGAGCAGCAACAGCGCCAGCGTCCAGGCGGCGATGCGCTTCGTCCGGGTGCGCTTCTTGCTTTCGGTCGTGGGGGCATTGATCTCCGGGCCGCGCAGGGTGATCTTGCCGGCCTTGAAGGAGATGGCCTTGGTGGGACAGACGTCGATACATTCGCCGCAGTGGATGCACTCATGATCGCCCACATGACGGATGTCCATCTTGCAGTGGCTGACGCAGCGTCCGCAGTCAGTGCACTTCGAGACTTCGACCTTCACGCCGATCAGCGCGACCTTAGCGAACAAGCCATACAGCGCACCCAGGGGGCAGATGAAGCGGCAGAAGGCACGATAGGCAAACACGCAGGCCGCAACGATGACCAGCAGGATGAGGAACTTGCGCGTGAAGAGGATGCCAAGCATGGAGTACTTATCCGCATTGGCCGGATTGGACAGCAGGCCGATGGCACCCTCGAAGGTACCGGCGGGGCAGATGTACTTGCAGAACGCCGGAACAGGATAACTCTGCAGCGAATACCAGAGCGGCACGATGATCACGAACACCGCCAGGATGACGTACTTCAGCCAGCTGAGCACACGGGTCACGCGGCCCTTCTTCAGCTTCGGCGTTGGGATTTTGTGCAGCAGCTCCTGCAGGAGGCCGAGCGGACACAGATAACCGCAGATGGTGCGGCCGAGCGTCAGCCCGTAGAGCATGAGGATGCCGAGCACATAGGTAGGCCAGCGGCTGCCGGAGGACGCGACCGCATTTTGCAGCGCGCCCAGAGGGCATGCACCCACAGCCCCCGGGCAGGAATAGCAGTTGAAGCCGGGCAGGCAGAGCACCTTCGAATTGCCGGTGTAGATATTGCCCTGGATGAAGCCCTTCACATGGGCATTGTAGAGAAGCGCGGTGTAAAGCTGGATGAGTCTGCGCTGGGTGGGCAGATGGTTCTTGATCCAGTTGATGATCTTAGCCAAGGCCGATACACTCCGTACAAATATTGATCGCCTTCACCAGCACGTCATACCAGCCGCCGTTCATCACACCCAGCACGATGAACAGGCCAGCCAGCAGATACAGCGCGATGCGAACAGGCTGAACAGGAAGCTTGCGGGGCTCAGCCGCTTCAGGCTTGCCCTTGGGCGCATCCTTCAGCATGGCCAGCTCACGCTCCATGCTCGCCTTGTAAAGGAAGGAAACGAGGATGAGCACAGCAAAACCAAGGATCACCCACGGCGCCACATGCAGCATCATCTGCCCCATGACATGCTCCAGATCCCAGGAGGTAAAATTCTCCTGCTTGAGCAGATAACCCAGGCACTTGACCGCCAGTGCGGCCGATATCACACCGCCGCAGATCTTGAGAATGAGCTGACGCTGCTCTTCCTTCTTCGCTTCAGCGGGGATCTCCGTCACGCGCTTCTTCATCAGACGAAGCCTGTTTTCGACGGAAAGTTCGGTTTTCCCAGTCTTTTCTTTTTTGCATACGATATGCAGGATGCCGCTGAGGGCGATCACCGCAACACCGGCACAAAGCGGCAGCGCGAGGGCCTTCAGGCGGGCGGCGACGTCATCCATCCGGTAGACGCTTTGGATGTGAACGCCACCGGCGTCCAGGTTTTCCGGCGCATTGCCGACGGTGTAGATGTCCACGCACTGCCAGGCCAGCAGAGCCAGCACCAGCAGGACGCAAACCGCCGTCAGCCATTTCACCGGCTGCAGAACACGATTCATTTCGGATCGTTCCTTTCTGTATATTTACTCATTGCATATTATAGCATAAACACAACTCCGCGACAACACGAACATTCGCCGAAGAACACGAGAAATACAATGCATTATCTTGACAATCGTTCGCCTCATGCCTAAAATAAGACCCATCATTCAGATCAAGGAGGAAGAAACCATGATGAATCTCAAGAAGCTGTTTTCCATCGTCCTTGCAATGATGCTGTGCCTGTCCTGCATGGCCTTTGCCGAGGACGAAGCGCCCCTGTCCTATGCCAAGGGCGATAAGATTCAGGATTTCACCTTTACCACCTATGACGGTCAGGAGATCACCCTGTCCGAGGTTCTGAAGGAAAAGGAAGCCGTTCTGATCAATATCTGGGCGACCTGGTGCGGCCCCTGCCGCAATGAGTTCCCCTACCTGGAGGAAGCTTATGAGCAGTACAAGGACAAGGTGGAAGTCCTGGCTCTGAGCTGCGAAGAGACCGATGATCCCGAGACGCTGGCGGCTTTCGCTGCTGAATACGGCCTGACCTTCAAGATCGGCCAGGACAACGTGGGCTTCCTGCGTGCGCTGGGCCTGAACAGCATCCCCACCTCCCTGGTGGTGGACCGCTTCGGTACTATCTGCTTCGTGGAGTCCGGTTCTCAGACCAGTGTTGGCTCCTTCACTCGCCTGTTCGACACCTTCCTGGGTGAGGAATACACCGAGTCCGTCCTGCTGGATAAGATTCCCCCGATGAAGCCCACCGTTGAGGCTGCTGTCGAGGCTGATCTGACCGCCGCGCTGGACGCCACTGCCACCAACCCCGACGATGCCTACACCTGGCCCATGGCCGTTGTTGAGAAGGACGGCCGCAACGTCGTGGCTTCCACCAACACTGGCTGCGGCACCACTGAGGCTGCTGTGACTGCTACCGTTTCCGCCAAGGCGGGCGATGCCATTGTCGTGACCTTCAAGACTTCCACCGAAGCTGGCTGCGATCTGCTGAACATCACCGTGAACGACAAGACCAAGGTCTTTGGCGGCGAGCATGACTGGATGACCTACGCTGTGGCTGTTGAGGCCGATGGCGAGTACCCCGTGGTGCTGTCCTATGTGAAGGATACCATGACCGAGGATGGCGAAGACATGGTTTGGGTGGACAGCGTTGCTGTCGTGTCCGGCGACGAGGCCGCCGCTGCCCTGGCTGCGAACCCCTCCTTCCCCGTGGCTGAGGCCAACACCCTGGCTGTGACCAACGAGAACGCCAAGGAAATCGTTATTTCCGACGACAATGGCCTGCTGTATGCCAACTTCGGCGATGCGAAGTACTACATCGTCAACGATGATACCGCTACCTTCACCGCAGAGATCACCGCTGATGTGGATCCCGAGGGCGCGTTCTTCTACAGCTACTTCGACGGTTCTTCCGCTGTGCTGCCCCAGAGCCTGGTGGATGGCAAGTTCACCTTCTCCACTGGCGTCGATGCCAAGGAAACCACTGGCTACACCTACGCGTATGTGATGCTGTATCTGGATCCCGCTGGCAACGACGGCGTGATGACCATCTACTTCAAGAATGAAGAGAACGTCAACTACTTCGTGACCAACAACCAGCTCGGCACCTGGACCTATGCGGACGGCACTGCGCCTTCCACCACAGCGATGCCCGGTGAAGTCGCTCAGCCCGCTGGCATGGCGACCTACAGCATCAAGTGTGTCGATCAGGACGGCAATCCCGTTGCTGGCGCCATGATGCAGGTCTGCGACGCTGAAACCTGCCAGGTCTACACCACCGACGAGAACGGCGAGTACGCCTTCACCACCGCCCCCTATGCCTGGGAAGTGCATGTCCTGAAGGCGCCCGAAGGCTACACCGCGGATTCCACCGAGGTCGTTGCTGCTCCCGCTGAAGGCGGCGAGATGGTGTTCACCTTCACCAAGAACTGACTCCCCTGCTGAACCATACGGCATGCGCTGCACATCGCGGCGCATGCTTTTTTGTTGCATGGTGGTCCTAGCCTCCCCTTTCAGCCGACTCCTCCTGCCAGTACATAAAAAAGACATTCCCGCCATGCCAAAATGCAGAGGCGGGATTTATATAAAATTCATAAAGTTGAAAAATCACAGAAAAAAGTTCTTTTCTTTTGGCATAATGTATGATATAATCAAATCAACATTCAACGAGATGGCGTTTCCGGACACAATTCAACCATTCACCCCGGTAAACGCAAATACGAACAATTTAAGGAGGAAACTACTATGGCTGCCGAGTACATCACGACCAATATCCGGAACATCGCCCTCATGGGACATGGCGGCGAAGGCAAGACCACGTTGACCGAGGCCATGCTTTTCGCCGCTGGCATCATCGACCGTCAGGGCAAGGTGGAAGACGGTACCACCGTGACTGACTTCGAAGCTGAAGAGATCAAGCGCGGCTGTTCCCTGAGCGCAGCCACTGCTCCCATCGACTGGGCCGGCAAGATGCTGAACGTGATCGACGTTCCCGGCTATTTCGACTTTATCGGTGAGCAGGTCGGCCCCCTGCGCGTTGTGGAAACGGTCGGCATTGTTGTGTCTGCCATGACCGGTCTGTCCGTCGGCGCTGAGAAGGCGTTCACCAACGCCATCAAGCACCAGGTCGGCCGTATGTTTATTATCACCGGCATGGATCGTGAGCACGCTTCCTTCGATAAGGTCATCCAGCAGCTGCGCGAGCGCCACGGCTCCTGCGTCGTGCCTGTACTGCTGCCCATCGGTGAAGGCCCCGACTTCCGCGGCGTCATTAACGTGCTGGAAAAGAAGGCCTACGAGGGCGCGTACAAGAAGAGCACCGAAGTGCCCATGCCCGAGAATATGAAGGACAAGGTCGAAAAGGCCTTCGAATACCTGACCGAGCAGGCCGCCGCTGCGGACGAAGATCTGATGATGAAGTACCTCGAAGGCGAGGAGCTGAGCTATGAAGATATCCTGGTGGGCTTCCACAAGGGCATGAAGGATGGCTCCATCGTTCCCGTGGTGGCACTGTCCGCGCTGACCGGCGTCGGCGTCACCCGCGCGATGGACCTGATGGCCAAGTATCTGCCCTCACCCGCGCATCAGGGCATCGACCATGACGGCTTCAACCCCCGCACCGGCGAACATCAGATCCGCGTCTGCAAGGACGACGAGCCCTTCTCCGCGTTCGTCTACAAGACCGTTGCCGACCCCTTCGTTGGCAAGCTGAGCCTGTTCCGCATCTTCTCCGGTACCATCACGCCTCAGACCATCCTGTACAACGTCAACAAGGACAAGACCGAAAAGTCCTCCGGTCTGTACATCATGCGCGGCAAGAAGCAGGTTGCCAAGCAGACCCTGCATGCCGGCGATCTGGGTGCCCTGGCCAAGCTGCAGTACACCTCCACCGGCGATACCCTGGCGGATTACAACAACCCCATCCAGTATCCCGGCATGGTCTTCCCCGCCCCGTGCATGAGCAAGGCCGTTTACGCCGCCAAGCAGGGTGAAGAAGACAAGATCTTCTCCGGCCTGAACCGCCTGATGGAAGAAGATCCCTCCATTGTCATCCAGAAGAATCACGACACCACCGAGACCTGGCTGTCCGGTCAGGGCGAGATGCACCTGGAGGTCATCAAGAACCGCCTGCTGGCCAAGTTCGGCGCCAATGCCATCCTGCAGGATCCCAAGATCCCCTACCGTGAGACCATCCGCAAGGTCGTCAAGGTGCAGGGCCGCCACAAGAAGCAGACCGGCGGTCACGGTCAGTTCGGCGATGTGTGGATCGAGTTCTCCCCCGTGCTGGACGGCTCCACCGAGATGGTGTTCGAGGATGCGGTCGTCGGCGGCGTCGTTCCGCGCAACTTCATCCCCTCCGTCGAGAAGGGTCTGCGCGAATGCATGACCCGTGGCGTGCTGGCTGGCTATCCGATGGTGTCCGTCAAGGCGAAGCTGTACGACGGTTCCTATCACCCGGTCGATTCGTCCGAAATGGCGTTCAAGACCGCGGCGCGCATCGCCTATAAGAAGGGCTGCGCTGAGGCTTCCCCCGTCCTGCTGGAGCCCGTCATGCATGTGGAAGTCCTCGTGCCTGACGAGTACATGGG